>DCGE01000076.1:1393-5404 GCA_002314525.1 Prevotellaceae bacterium UBA1786
TAAATCATATACGCCAGTCCCTCCGGCGTAGCACGGTTTATCGGAGTTGGCAAATACGCATTTGAATTGCGTTTGTACAAATCTTCGGTAATGACGACTTTCGCCTCGTAATCCTCAATCATGAATCGCTTGCGTTCCTCCGGATATTCAGGATCAATTGGGACATATGCAGCTCCGGCTTTCATTATGCCTATTACGGAGGTTACAAACTCCTTCCTTCGTGGAAGCATCACTGCTACGAAGTCATTCGGTTGTATCCTGTATTCGTCAATCAGCCAATTGGCTATCACATTGGACTTTTCATCAAGTTCCTTGTAGGTAATATTACTGTCCTTATCAACTACAGCTATGTTGCACGGAGTCTTCTTTGCCTGCTCCACGAACAGGTCAACGAAGGTCTTTGTCCTGTCATAGTCGAGCTTATCGCCTGTGCCGAGTGCTATCAAGCGTTTTTCATCTTCCTCAGTCACAAGTCTGCCATCTGTCATCATTGACTTTACACAGGTAAGAAATATTTGCATATCCTTCTCTGAGTAGAGGCTGTCATCGTATTCCGCAGTAATGATGTAACGTTCTTCGTTATCCGGATTGACAATGATGCTTATCGGCAGCTTAGGGGTATCAAGCGTTATTGGAATTGACTCTATCCCTTTGCCTTTTGCAATTTCACCATACAGTTCCCCTTCATATGCATAAAGTATCTTGGGATGAATACCTGTCAATTCGACTATCTTCGTTAACGGATATTCATCGTGACAGATGCTTTGAATGAACTGCCTTTGGAGATCTTGTGCGGATTCTTCACTCATTACCGGAAGTGTCTTTACAAAGAACCCCTGACAGTTTTGCATACAACTGTGGCTTCTTCCGTTGCTCACTGCAGTTATCAATACTCTCTCTTCTCGTGTGATGCACTTCAGAACTTGCATCATAGAGTGAAGAATGTAGTTGCTCACAGTTACGCCCTGCTTTGCTCTCTCCTTCTCTATTTTGTCTTTTTCAATCTCAATGCTTACAGTCCTACTCTTGCCGCTACCGTTTGCATCCTTGGACTTCGGATAAACTGTCGCTTCAGTATCACCGATGAGTTGCTTGAAATACTGCTCGTCCTGTTCGTTCGACATTGACTCAAGAGCATAGTCGTAGAAGGTGTAGTTTTCCTTCTCAATTTCTTTGCCTTCATCTGCATTGAATATCTCCTCTACCAATCGTCCCTCTGATAAACCATCAGTTACGATATGATGGATATCCTTGAACAGATATACTTCATCTTTGTTGTCTGTCGTGTATATCTCAAACCTGTAAAGCTTGTCGCCAAACAGATCGAATGGACGCACTCGGCTCTGGAGGAATGATTTAATCGATGCAGCGTCTTTGCATATATCTTGTGAAAGTGACGTTATGGTTACCTCCGCAGCTCTTGTATCATTCCTTCGCTGCATCACCTCTCCATTGACGTTAGCGAGACACATCTTCAAAATCGGATGAGCATCGATTACCTTCTTGATTGCATCTGCAAGTTTACTTGAATCAATATTGTTTAATTTCAGAGCATAAGGCACATTATACTGAAGTCCTTCTTTATGCCCTTCCCAGTCAATGTAAACTCCTTTCTGGTTCTCCGTCAGAGGATAATACTCCCGAACAGTGTACACTTCCCCATACTGTCTGTTCCCTTCCGTCGTGGCTTCAATGAGTCTTGCTAATTCTCTAACAGTAGGAGTTGACAACAGTTCAGTCATGCGGACAGATGTCCCGAATCGCTGCTGCAACTTCATCGCCAACCTCATAGCTGCGATAGATGTCATACCGAGTGAAACCAAGTTGCTTGTTACACTAAAGCGTCCTAATTTCAACTCATCAGATACAACGCCATACACCTCCTGCTCCTTTGCTGTCTCAGGCAATACAAGCTCCGCGTCTGCTATCTCCGGCTCTGGCAACGCCTTGCGGTCAATCTTACCGTTTGGCGTAAGTGGCATCTTCTCCAAATGAACAAAACACGACGGTTGCATATAGCTTGGAAGAGCCTTTCCCAAATGGTCTTGGATGTTTTGTTTCAAAACCTCAGTTTCGATAATCCTCGTTGACGTATAATAGCAATAGAGTGCATCACCCACCTTGGATACTGTACAAACACATCTGTCTATCCCTTCGCATTTTGAAGCGACAGACGCCACTTCATCAAGTTCAACTCGAAAGCCCCTCAATTTAACCTGATTGTCCTTTCTGCCGATTATCTGAAGATTGCCTTTTTCATCCCAACGGCCCAAATCTCCTGTCCGATACAGCATTTTCCCAGGAATGAATGGGTTTGGTATAAACTTTTCTGCTGTAAGTTCCGAGTCATTCAAATACCCTCTTGCTACTTGTGGAGAACAAACGCAGATTTCTCCACTTATCCCCTGCGGTACAAGTTTTTGACAATCATCCAATATATAAAGATAACCATCGTGCAGCGGGGTTCCTGCTGATATATACTGACTGCCTGGCTGAAGCTGATAGGTAGCCAACCAGACACATTAAGTGCACCCATATATGTTCAAAACACTTACATTCCTGTTTGTAACCGGAAGGGCCTTTTCTGCACCTATGTAGAGATGCCGCAACGAGACATCATAGTTGTTGACGAGATTGACTCCGTAGCTTGCCGGCAGCAGCAAATCGGTAATCTTATTCCTATTGATATAGTTCGCCACTGTTTCAGGATTCCTGAAAACCTCCTGAGTAATAATGTATGTACAAGTACCGTATCCCAAAGGGAACCATAGGTTAGCTATGCAGGCCACAAAACTGAACCTTACCAGCACACAATGAATGTCATCTTCATTAAGTAAATCACTCATAATGGCATTGTTCAAGCCAGCGGTAAGTTGATTAATGGTAAGAACGACGCCTTTCGGCTTGCCTGTAGTTCCGGATGTGAAAAATATCTGGAACACTCCGTCTATTCTGCACAAATCTATCGGCGAGTCATTTTGTTCTTCTCCAAGAATAATTTCAAGTTGCTGCAAATCAATCAGAGCCTTGATATCAGCATCCTTCATTATGTAGGATTTACGCTCCTCTGGAATATCTTCATCAATTGTGACTATTCCACACCCTGCTTTCAAGGCACCCAATGCTGCCGCCATATACTGCCGACACCTAGGCATCTGTATACCAATGATTGAATTTTGAGCGATACTGTGTGACACTATCCAATGCGCAACGCGATTACTCAACTTATCGAGTTCACCGATTGTATAATATCCCTTATCATCATATAGTATCGGCTTGTCAAGCTCCCTTTGGGCCGCAAGGAAGAAATTTGCCACGATGGTCCTCTCTTCCGGTATGAGCGAATATTTAGAGAGGTCTTTGGTGTTGCGCCTGCTTCCGTCTCCAAGATACAGCAAGTGTTCTCTCTCCTGAGAGGTGACAATTGAAATATGAGAAACAGCGCATGAGGACGATATACCCTGTGTTGCCACCATCATCCACGCCTCGCCTAACTTATGCATATCGTGATGATTGTAAACACTTTGGTCATACTGTACGGTCAACAAATAGTGCCCATCCATTGTTTTATTGACGAAAAAGCAAAGCGGATGATCTTCCGATTCCGTATAATGCCGGGCATCACTATCTTCTATGTTGAAATCTCCTTCTATCACTCTCCCTTCATACGTGTATAGAACCCTAATTGCCAAACCGTGACTCACGCACAAATCGCTCATCGAACAATTCTCATACCTCAAAGTTTCAAGATATTGATTTTGAACCCTTTGTGCCGCCTCAGAGAAAGAGAGTTCCAAAAGATCCTCCTCTGCAACTACAGGGGTAAATTTGACAAGATTACCAAGTGTGCGCTGCAAATGTGTCCCTCGGCCGGAAGATGTACTGAAGATGACAAAGGAATCCTGATTGGTAAGCCTTTTCAATGCACAAACCAACGATGAAAGGAATAAGTTGTTGGGGGTTAGGTGCTCACGTTCACAAAATTGATTAACGTTTTCTGTCTCATTAATC
>DCGE01000076.1:5449-5615 GCA_002314525.1 Prevotellaceae bacterium UBA1786
TCGTGATATGTTGAATAAGGATATGTCATTGATACTGCTCCATTGAGCAAAGCATCAAAATAGTTACTGGCCTTCTCCCGGTTTCCATCACTCTGCAGCCATCTGTTCTCCAACTCGCTGACATCAAAGGCAGTAACACCTAACAGTATCTTTTCTCCGTTGATTT
>DCGE01000022.1:0-6826 GCA_002314525.1 Prevotellaceae bacterium UBA1786
CACAGACATGCATCAACCTGTTTTTAATGTTAAAACTTTTACCTTTATATAATATATATTTAAATATATATTATATAAAGGTAAAAATTGATTTCAAGGTGTGGAAATCAGCAAAACACTATGCCTCTTTTTTTTGTCGGTGTTATGATATAGGATAGGTTTGTCTTTTCTTTTGAGTTGAGTAGGTGGGGTTAGGGTTATGCCGTTAATACTTATGTCTGTATTATTTTGAGTTGAGTTGATATAGTATAGTGTTTTTTGAGTTGAGTGCGTGCAGGTCAGGTTAGTCTTTTTTTGCGTATGCGTAGGTGCAGGTCAGGTTGTCGTTCGCTTTACGATGATGAGGGGTAACCAAATATAGTAATTTATTTCTAAGCTATCCTTTTTTTTACTCGTAATTTCTTCTAGCAACTACGCATTCGTCGGATGAACCAAAAAAATGGGAGAGGTGGATTTCCTTGTCGATGATTACGTCGGTTTCAGTGTATTGCCTATTGAAGTGAAATCTGGCAAGGATTGTACTGTCCACAGTGCTTTGGATAAGTTCATATCCTCTCCGCAATACAACATCGGGAAGGCCATTGTGTTCAGCAATGAGCGAACTGTCTTTTCCCGTGACCAGACGATATACATGCCGATTTATTACTGCGTGTTCCTCCAACATCCTTCAGAGTCAAATGAGACCTTTATCCTTGATGATATTGAACTTCCGGAATAATCTGTTGGTGTTGTATGTAACGGAACGGTGTGTCAGTATGCTACTGTCCAGGTTGGGGGGATTTTGCCTTGCCAGTCGGTGCCTGGGGCGGCATGGAATGTTCCGTGGGTGGTGATGTTGTCCATCCATCCAATCAGGCAGTTCTCGGCACTGGTGTCGGTAGCCATACAGGTGAGCGTGGTGAGTGAGGTGCAGTCTTTGAACATTTTCCTATAGCAGTTCCCTGCCAGTGTAGTTGCAGGCAGATCGGGTGCTGCGGTCAGTGAGGTGCATCCCCTGAACATGGAGCTGTAGCAATAACCAATCAGCTGCTTTGCTGGCAGTTGCGGTGCCTGGGTGAGTGAGGTGCAGTCAAGGAACATGAGTTGGTAGCACATGGAGTCAAGCTGGGTGGCTGGCAGGTCGGGGGCTGCAGTCAGGCGTTCGCATTCGCAAAACATGCCCGTATAACAACGTGAGGCTAGTTGGGTGGCTGGCAGTTGTGGGGCTTGGGTCAGCTGTTTGCACGTAATGAACATAGATTCATAGCACGATTCTGCCAACTTGGTGGCGGGTAGTGCGGGAGCCTTGCGGATGGATGTGCCTTCAAACATCTCGCAGTAGCACATGTATGACAGACTGGTGGCGGGCAGCAGCAGTTCCGATGCGTCCATCAGCAGTGAGTCGCATACGAACAGACCGTTAAAGGCATAATCTCCCATTTGGGCCTGGTCGGGGTGATTGCCGTCGAGCAGGTACATGATGTTGCCGCCGGCCTTCACCTGTTTAGTGAATCGGAATGATATCCAATTGCAAGCATAATCGTCATCATCATTGATCTCGGAGCCGAAGGTTGTGTTTGTCCCGTTGGCTTTCATATACATCTTGTCGCCTGTATGCGGCAGGGTCACTATGGTCTCATCTATCACAAATGGTGTCCAGTCGGTGCCGTTGATCGAATAGAGCAGCGAAGGATTGGCATTCGGGCGGGTCTTGTCACGGACTTCCATTGACACCTTCAGGCCGTCTTCCAAGGCTGTGAGACAGAAATAGTTGGGAATCGTGGTATCCTCAGTATCATCGTGATGACAGCCTGATACAACGAGAACTGTGATGACGGCAAGTATGAACAAAGTTTTTTTCATAATGGTTTTTGTGTTTCGCTTGGAGGTAAAAACAGCCGGCTATCGTGTGTGGGGTAGGCGGCTGTTGGTGTGTTTGGGGTATTGTAGGGAGGGTTGTCACTCCCACTCGATGGTTGCAGGCGGCTTGCGGGAGATGTCGTAGACTACGCGGTTGACGCCCTGTACCTTGGTGATGATGTCGTAGGACACCTTGTCGAGGAATTCGTAAGGGAGGTGTACGCAGTCGGCTGTCATGGCGTTGACGCTGTGGACGGCACGGAGGACGATGGCGTTGTCGTAGGTGCGTTCGTCGCCGCATACGCCTACGCTCTTGACTGGGAGGAGGATGGCTCCTGCCTGCCATACCTTGTCGTAGAGTCCTTCGGCACGGAGGGCGTCGATGAATATCTTATCGGCATCCTGTACGATGCGTACCTTCTCGGCTGTGATGTCGCCGAGGATGCGTACTCCGAGTCCTGGACCTGGGAACGGATGGCGGCCGATGTGCTGTGCATCCATGCCGAGTGCCATGCCGACCATGCGGACTTCGTCCTTGTAGAGCATGCGGAGAGGTTCGCAGAGCTGGAACTTGAGGTCCTTAGGAAGTCCACCTACGTTGTGGTGTGACTTGATAGTCTTCGAACTGCTGTTCTGTGATTCGATGACGTCGGGGTAGATGGTGCCCTGACCGAGCCACTTCACTCCGTCGAGCTGTTTGGCTTCTTCGGCGAAGATCTCGATGTAGTCGCGGCCGATGATCTTGCGTTTCTGTTCTGGGTCGTCGACTCCTGCGAGGTCGGCAAGGAACTTTGCTGATGCATCGACTCCCTTGACCTGAAGGCCGTAGTCCTTGTAGTTGACCTGTACGTCTTCGAACTCATTCTTGCGGAGCAAGCCTGTGTTGACGAAGATGCAATAGAGATTCTTGCCGATTGCTCGGTTGATGAGAACTGCGGTGACGGATGAGTCAACACCGCCTGAAAGTCCTAATACGACCTTGTCGTTACCTAATTGTTGTTTCAGTTCCTCTACAGTCTTGTCGATGAACTGTTGAGGTGTCAGATCTGGAAAATTGCGAAACATAATACTTATTTTTTTAGCTGTTTGCTGTTTGCTGTTTGCTGTTGGCGTTGGCTGCTAACGGCTAACGTCATTTATCTTTTCATTCTCCGCGGGTGTAGTTCGGGGTCTCGCTGGTGATGGTGATGTCGTGAGGGTGGTTCTCGACTACGCCTGCAGCGGTGACGCGGACGAAGCGTGCCTGACGGAGTTCTTCGAGGTTGCGTGCTCCTACGTAGCCCATGCCGCTCTTGAGTCCGCCGATGAGCTGATAGACGGTTTCGGCTATGCTGCCCTTGTAAGGTACGCGTCCGACGATGCCCTCGGGTACGAGTTTCTTGGCATTGACCTTGTCCTGGAAATAGCGGTCGCTGCTGCCTGCCTTCATGGCGTCGAGTGAACCCATGCCGCGGTAGGTCTTGAACTTACGTCCGTTGTAGATGATGGTGTCGCCCGGAGCCTCTTCGGTGCCGGCGAACATGGAACCGCACATCACGCAGTTGCCTCCGGCTGCGAGAGCCTTGACGATGTCGCCTGAGTAGCGGAGTCCGCCGTCGGCTATGATTGGTATGCCGCTCTGTGAGGCTGCCTCGGCAGCGTTCATGATGGCAGTGAACTGTGGGACTCCCACACCGGCGATGATGCGTGTGGTGCAGATGGAGCCTGGTCCGATGCCGACCTTGATGCCGTCGACGCCTGCTTGTACGAGGTCATAGACAGCATCGGCAGTGGCTACGTTGCCGACTACCACGTCGAGTGACGGGAATGCGTTCTTTATCTTATGGAAGGTGTCGATGACACCCTTGGAGTGACCGTGGGCTGAGTCGAGGACTACGGCATCGACATTGGCGTTGACGAGTGACTCGACGCGTTCGAGTACGTTGGCAGTGATGCCTACGCCTGCTGCCACGCGCAGACGGCCCTTGGAGTCCTTGTTGGCATTAGGGTAGTCCTTGATCTTGGTGATGTCCTTGTAGGTGACGAGTCCGACGAGATGGCCTTCGTTGTCGACGACAGGCAGTTTCTCCACTTTGTTGTGCTCGAGGACGTAGCGTACGTTCTCCTGGCTTGTGTCGGCTATGGTGACGAGGTTCTCGCTTGTCATGACTTCGTCGATCTTGCGGTACATGTCGGTCTCGAAGCGGAGGTCGCGGTTGGTGACGATGCCTACGAGGCAGTTATGGTGGTCGACTACCGGTATGCCGCCGATGTGGTTGTCCTTCATGAGCTGGAGGGCATCGCCTACGGTGTCTTCACGGCTGATGGTGATAGGGTCGTCGATCATGCCGTTCTCAGCTCGCTTGGTGCGGTTGACCTGAGCTGCCTGAGCCTCAATGGACATGTTCTTGTGGATCACGCCGATACCGCCTTCACGTGCCATTGCGATGGCCATCTGATATTCAGTCACAGTATCCATAGCTGCTGAGACGATAGGGATATTGAGGTCGATGTTACGGGAGAACCGGCCTTTCACGTCGACTTGCGTAGGAAGTACTTCTGAATACGCAGGGACGAGCAGCACGTCGTCAAACGTGAGCCCGTCCTCAATGATTCTGCTTTGTGTCATATAAAATGTTTATTTTCTTAGAGTCGTAGAGTCCCAGAGGTTGATTCTTGGTTTGCCAGGAAGGATGGCATTGAGCAATATACCTGCTATCGCTGCAATGGCGAGGCCTGAGAGCGAAATAGGTCCGAGAACTATCTGGTCGTTGGCGCCGTACTTGATACCAATAGCCAAGACGAGGATGAGTGCGGCGATGAGTACGTTCCTGGAATGGGTGAAGTCAACGTGGCCTTCTGCTACGTTGCGGAGACCTACTGCTGCAATCATGCCATAGAGTACCAATGACACACCACCGATGGTTGCCGAAGGCATGAGGGTGATGAGCATGGCGAACTTAGGGCAGAAGGAGAAGAGGATTGCCAGCAGGGCTGCGATACGGATTACCAATGGGTCGAAAACCCTTGTGAGGCTGAGCACGCCTGTGTTCTCGCCGTATGTGGTATTGGCTGGTGCACCGAAGAGTGCTGCGAGCGAAGTGGCAAGACCGTCACCGGTGAGAGTGCGGTGGAGTCCTGGCTTCTCGATGAAGTTCTCGCCGACAGTGGAACTGATGGCACACATGTCACCGATATGTTCAACTATAGTTGCCAATGCTATTGGTACGATGGCGATGATGGAAGAGGTGATGAGTCCCCAGTCTGGGTTGTCGAATACGGCAAGTACTGTGGTCTCACGGGAGAAAGGAATGCCGATCCATGCAGCTTCGCTGAGCGGAGTGAAATCAACCTCGCCGAGACATACCGATACGAGGTAGCTGGCAACCACACCTAATAAAATAGGTATGAGACGGAATATCTTTCTTGCCCATACACTGCATACAATCACCACGACGATTGCGATGAAGGCTACGAGCCAGTTGCTCTGACAGCTGGAGATGGCGGTACCCGACAGACAGAGACCGATGGCCATGATGACAGGTCCGGTGACTACTGGTGGGAAGTACTTCATGATCTTCTCAACACCGTAGGCCTTGATGAGCATTGCGATGACGAAATAAACAAGTCCGGCACAGAAGACACCGATACAGGCGTAGTCGAGTGCGAGGGCTTCATTGTATCCAGCCTCCAAGCCCATTGCCTTCACGGAGGCATACCCCCCTAAAAAAGCAAAAGAAGATCCCAGAAAAGCAGGAACCTTCAACTTGGTAATCAGATGGAAAACGAGCGTACCGAGACCAGCGAACAAAAGTGTAGTTGCCACTGGCAGGCCTGTGATTGTTGGCACGAGCACAGTGGCACCAAACATGGCGAACATGTGCTGAAAACCCAATAAAAGCATTCTTGATCGTCCTAACTGACGAGCATCCCTAATTCCCTGGATGCTTGGTGAAGTGGAATCTTGCATCTGTAAGAGATTTTATTGGGATGCAAAGTTAAGTCATTTTTCCGAGCTATACAAACAAATCAGGAAAAATTTTTACAATGATTAATTTTTCTTCATTTTTTTGTTGCTGTTTCATTTTTTCTTACTACCTTTGTCAGTGCTACTCAAAAAAATGGCACACATTTTTTGTTTTATCTATTAATTCTTTATCTTTTTTTTATGAAAAAGTTATTTTTGCTTACCATCGTTGCAGCTTTCGGAACTATGAAGGTTGCTGCACAGACCAATTTGCAGGTGTTCTATGATTTCGGAAGTGATCGTAGACATGTTACAACAACTCTCGAAGGTTTCTACAACGACAACTGGGGAAACACATTCTTCTTCGTTGACTACGACTTCAACGAAAAAGACAGCAACCATCAGGCTTATGCGCCAAGTGGATCATACATGGAAATTGCGCGCTGTCTGAACTTCTGGAATAAAACAAAATTTGCTCCGCTCAGCTTCCAGGTAGAATACAATGGTGGTGTTTACAAAGGATTCAACATCAATAACTCATGGTTGTTTGGTGTTGACTATTTCATGCACTCAAAGGACTTCAAGAATACACTGAACCTGAAGGCTCTCTACAAGACTATCGCAAGAACTGACCAGAATGTTCCGATGCAGCTCACTGCAGTATGGGGCTGTCAGGACATCTTCGGCGTGAAAGGCCTCCGTTTCAGCGGATTTGCTGATTTCTGGTGGGAAGACCACTATGTACACTCTGATTTCTCAGAACTCAAGCATACAGTGTTCCTTACAGAACCACAGCTTTGGTACAATATCGGCCAGCATATCGGTGTTGACAACCTGAATATCGGTGGCGAGGTTGAAATCAGCAACAACTTCGGTTCTTTCAACGGCTTTACATGTAATCCATGCCTCGGTGCAAAGTGGGTATTCTGATTAACTGATAATTGAAGACTATTATGTTACAGAAACTCTTCGGCTTCAATCCTGAGAAGCACAACGTAAAGACTGAAATCCTGGCAGGTGTGACAACCTTCCTGACTAAAA
>DCGE01000022.1:6833-8881 GCA_002314525.1 Prevotellaceae bacterium UBA1786
ATGGCATACATCCTTGCCGTGAATCCAAGTATTTTCTCCAACCTTGCAAGTCAGGGGATGGATACCAATGCGGTATTCACTGCTACAGCTCTTGCAGCAATCGTCGGAACATTGTTGATGTCGCTCTATGCAAAAATGCCATTCGGACTTGCTCCTGGTATGGGACTCAACGCGTTCTTTGTGTTCACGGTATGTCTCACTATGGGTTACACATGGCAGTTCGCCCTCACAGCCATCCTGATTGAAGGTATACTGTTCATCATACTCACACTCACCAACATCCGTTCACTGATTGTTGATGCCATACCTCTCTCAATGAAGAAGGCTATCGGTGCCGGTATCGGACTATTCATCGCCTTCATCGGTCTGCAGAACGCCGGTATCATCGTCAACAGCGACGCTACACTCGTGGTACTCGGTGACCTGACAAGCACGAAGGCTATCCTTGCACTTATCGGAATCAGCATCGCATCAATCTTCGTAATCCTCCACGTGAGAGGTGGTCTTCTCTATGCCATCCTCATCACAACAATCATAGGTATCCCTATGGGTGAGACTACATTGACAGGCATTGTCAGTGCTCCTCCTTCAATTGCACCTATCGCATGCCAGTTTGAGTGGAGCAACATCTGTACTCTCGACATGGTAATTGTTGTGTTCACATTCCTCTTCATTGACATGTTCGACACTATGGGTACTCTCATCGGAGTGTCAAGCCGTGCAGGAATGGTTGACAGGATGAACGGAAGAATGCCTCACATGAATGAGGCGTTCATGTCAGATGCAATCGCAACGGTTTGCGGTGCTTGCTTCGGAACAAGTACTACAACCACATACGTGGAATCAGCTGCTGGAGTATCAGTAGGTGGACGTTCAGGTCTTACTGCTTTCACAACAGCTATGTGCTTCGTGCTCGCACTCTTCTTCGCTCCGCTGTTCCTTGCCATTCCAAGTTCAGCCACTGCACCTGCACTCATTCTCGTAGGTCTCTTCATGATTGCTCCTCTCAAGGACCTTGACTTCTACGACTACTCAGAATCAATACCTGCCTTCTTCACCCTGATCCTTATGCCACTGGCATACAGCATTTCGGACGGTATTCTTATCGGTATTATCTTCTACGTACTCGTAAACGTCCTCACTGGGAAGTTCAAGAAGCTCACACCGACCATGTACATACTGGCTATATTATTTATTATAAGGTATTGCCTGCTATAAAAAAATAAATCACTGAAGTCTTGGTAGCTCGACCTGGGGAAGTAGTTCGTTTCAGGTTGAGCTACGAAACTTGAACAAGGTAAGAAGAATCAATTTAGGATTATGCAAAGATTAGTTGGAACAGTATCAAGGGGTATTCGCTGCCCCATCATCCGTGAAGGTGACGATCTCGCAGAAATCATCTCACAGAGTGTACTTGAAGCCTCAGAGGCTGAAGGGTTTCAGATGCACAACCGCGATGTGATCGGTATCACCGAGTCGATCGTTGCCCGTTCACAGGGAAACTACGCCACAGTTGACGACATTGCAAATGATGTCGGTCAGAAATTCGGAGACAGCACAGTAGGTGTGATTTTTCCGATACTCTCAAGAAATCGTTTTGCAATATGTCTGAAAGGCATTGCAAAGGGGGCGAAGAAAGTGGTACTAATGCTATCATACCCTTCAGACGAAGTCGGCAACGAACTTGTATCACTTGACCTCATTGAAAAGGCAGGAATCAATCCGTACAGTGACGTACTGACGGAACAGAAGTTCCGTGAGCTCTTCGGAGTCATCAAGCATCCTTTCACAGGAATGGACTATATACAGTACTACGGCGACGTGGTGCGTGAATGCGGAAAGGAAGTTGAGATAGTCTTTGCAAACCATCCTCAGGATATCTTGCTCTTCACTGATGCAGTGCTCACATGTGACATCCATACACGTCAGCACACGAAGAAGATACTGCGTGATGCAGGTGCCAGACTGGTCTACGGTCTCGACGACATACTCCGTGAACCACAGAGCTGCGGATGCAACTCAGTATATGGGCTTCTCGGTTCGAACAA
>DCGE01000022.1:8984-12495 GCA_002314525.1 Prevotellaceae bacterium UBA1786
ATGGTCTATGGCGACGGTGCCTTCAAAGACCCGCAGGGAAAGATATGGGAACTGGCAGACCCTAAGGTGTCACCATGCCATACCGACGGACTTGAGGGAACTCCTAACGAACTCAAACTGAAATACCTTGCCGACAACGACTTTGCGAACCTCAGCGGAGAAGAACTCCGCCAGGCCATCTCGGAGAAGATCAAGGCAAAGGAAGGCAACCTCGTAGGTCAGATGGCTTCGGAAGGAACTACGCCACGTCAGTTGACTGACCTTCTGGGTTCTCTCATGGACCTTACCAGCGGTTCGGGTGACAAGGGAACTCCAGTGGTGCTCGTACAAGGCTACTTTGACAACTATACCAGTGAAAACTAAATAATAAAAGCGTCCCCAGAAGTGAGGACGCTTTTCTTATGCTTTTGCGCTAACATGACATGGAAGGGCTTCTCCTTATTATTCCATTTACGCGCGCGAAATCGTTCAGAAGAACTTGACTTCCTTGTCGAGAATGTCAGAGAGTAGTTTGTTGGCAAGACTGCTGGTGCCGAGACGGAAATACTTCGGTGTGAGCCAGTCGGGACCGAGAACCTCCTTGACGATGGTGTAGTAGGTGAGGGCATCGTCGACGGTCTTCATGCCTCCTGCAGGCTTGAAACCAATCTGGATGCCTGTCTCCTGATAGTATTCACGGATAGCCTCACACATGACGAGTGCTGCCTCAGGAGTGGCTGCAGGTTCCATCTTGCCTGTGGACGTCTTGATGAAGTCGGCTCCTGAATACATGGCAAGGATACTTGCACGCTTGATGTTGGAAGCAGTCTTCAGGGCTCCGGTCTCGAGAATGACTTTCAGGGTGCGGTCGCCGACAACCTCCTTGAGTTCGGAAATCTCATCGGCTACAGTCTCATAGTCCTCAACAAGGAACTTGCCTACGCTTTCCACGATGTCAATCTCGGTGGCACCGTCACGGCATGCAAGTGCGGTTTCAGCAACCTTCACCTCAATGAAAGACTGTGACGAAGGGAAGCAGGCAGAAACACAGGTGATGCCCACTTCTTCACTGTTGAGGGTTTCATAGACCGTCTGGGCGAAGTTGGGATAGACACAGATGCTTGCAACATGACCGAGTTCAGGATATTCGTCTTCGAACTTGTTGACCTTCTCCGTGAATGCCATCACACTGTCCTCGCTGTCGTCAGTCTTGAGGGTTGTGAGGTCAACACAGTTGAAGAGGAATTTCTTTACTTCGACCGTGTCGTTTTCCGACTTGTGAGAGATGATATTCTGCACTTTCTGTGCAACCTTCAGGTCGTCGATGTTCAGATTGTATTTGCTGAAAGCCTGAAGGATTTTGGATTCTGATAATTCCATTGTTCTTTTATTCTTTGTTTTTGGTATCGATGCATATTGTTACAGGACCGTCATTGACGAGTGAAATCTTCATGTCAGCGCCGAAAATCCCTGTACTGACAGATTTCCCCAGGCGGATAGACAGAACCTCGCAGAAGCGATGATATAGCGGTTCTGTGACCTCGTGGCTGCCTGCCCGCAGATACGAAGGACGGTTGCCCTTCTTGTACGAAGCCCAGAGCGTGAACTGACTCACCACGAGGATGTCGCCTCCGGTGTCGAGAATGGACCGGTTCATGACCCCATTTTCGTCGTCCATGATACGCAGGTTCACGACCTTCGAAGCAAGCCATTCAATGTCTTCCTCCGAGTCCTCAGTTGAGCATCCGAGGAGTAATACATAGCCAGATCCGATGGCTGCATGAGGCTGGGCTGAGAGCGAGTCAAGACGCAGTTCAGCCGACAAAACACGTTGCAGTACTAATCTCATGGTGCAAAGTTAATGATTTTGGCTTTGACAACAAAAAAATATGATACTTTTTCCGTTGTTTTTTTTGTTATTTCGTTTCTTTTTCTTAACTTTGTACCACTAAAAAGAGATTGGAAGAATAATGGATGAATTTTTGACCGCCGAGGAAAACTATTCCGCAAGTAATATTCAAGTGCTTGAGGGACTTGAGGCTGTGCGTAAGCGCCCTGCCATGTATATCGGCGATATCAGTGAGAAGGGTTTGCACCATCTGGTATATGAGGTGGTTGACAACTCCATTGATGAAGCACTTGCAGGTTTCTGTACACACATAGAGGTTACAATCAACGAAGATAACTCAATCACGGTTCAGGACAATGGACGTGGTATTCCTGTGGATATGCACGAGAAGGAGCATAGAAGTGCCCTTGAAGTCGTTATGACGGTACTGCATGCAGGAGGTAAGTTCGATAAGAGTTCGTACAAGGTTTCAGGTGGTTTGCATGGTGTAGGCGTAAGCTGTGTCAATGCACTTTCCACTACTATGAAATCGCAGGTGTTCCGTGATGGTAAGATCTATCAGCAGGAATACGCAAAGGGAAAGCCGCTGTATGACGTGAAGGTTGTCGGTACGACCGACATTCATGGAACACGTCAGCAGTTCTGGCCTGATACGTCAATCTTCATCGTTAAGGAATACAAATACGACATCCTTGCAAATCGTATGCGTGAGTTGGCATATTTGAATGCCGGTATCACCATCACGCTGACGGATATGCGTCTGGACAAGACTGCAGAAGCTGGATTTGACGGCCCTCGTCAGGATGTGTTCTTCTCGGAAGGCGGTTTGAGGGACTTCGTTCGCTACATAGACTCCACACGTACCCATCTGTTTGATGATGTGATTTACATCAATACAGAGAAGAACGAGGTACCTATCGAGGCTGCCATCATGTACAACACCTCGTACAGCGAGAACCTTCATTCATACGTAAACAATATCAACACCATAGAAGGCGGTACTCACCTTGCAGGTTTCCGTACGGCTTTGACAAGGGTGCTGAAGAAGTACGCTGAGGATAATAAGATTACCGAAAAACTCGAGAAGCAGCATATTGAGATCAGCGGTGAGGACTTCCGTGAAGGTCTGACTGCAGTTATCTCCGTGAAGGTCATGGAACCTCAGTTCGAAGGTCAGACCAAGACCAAGCTCGGAAATAACGAAGTATCGGGCGCTGTGAACCAGGCAGTAGGTGAGGCTTTGACATACTATCTTGAGGAACATCCGAAGGAAGCCAAGATGATCGTTGATAAGGTGGTACTGGCTGCTACAGCCCGTGTTGCCGCCCGTAAGGCTCGCGAACAGGTTCAGAGGAAGAGTCCGATGACCGGTGGTGGACTTCCAGGCAAGTTGGCCGACTGTTCCGACAGAGATCCTGCACGTTGTGAGATGTTCATCGTCGAGGGAGATTCCGCAGGTGGTTCTGNNTTCTGCAAAGCAGGGACGTGACCGTCATTATCAGGCAATCCTGCCGATCAGAGGTAAGATATTCAATGTTGAGAGAGTTCAGTGGCATCAGGCTTTTGAGCACGAAGAAGTCAACAATATCATACAGGCACTCGGAGTGAGATTCGGTTTGAATCAGGAAGATACCAAGGAAGCCAACTACGACAAGCTGCGCTACTACAAGACAATCATCATGA
>DCGE01000022.1:12526-15653 GCA_002314525.1 Prevotellaceae bacterium UBA1786
TGACCGATGCCGATGTCGATGGTTCTCATATCGACACACTCCTGCTGACGTTGTTCTTCCGCTATATGCCACAACTTATCAAGGACGGCAGATTGTTCATTGCCACTCCTCCGCTCTACAAGTGTACGAAGGGTAAGGTCAGTGAATATTGTTATGATGAAATTGCCCGTCAGCGTTTCATTGATACGTATGGCGACGGAAATCAGGATAGCATAAAGACCCAGCGATACAAAGGTCTCGGTGAAATGAATCCTGAACAGTTGTGGGAGACTACCATGAACCCTGAGACCCGTCTGCTCAAGCAGGTAACCATAGAAGATGCTGCCGAGGCTGACTATACATTCTCAATGCTGATGGGTGGTGATGTGCCTCCTCGCAGAGAGTTCATAGAACGCAATGCTACTTACGCAAACGTTGATGCATAATTGACATTTCATTCAATTCTTACATATATTCTCGTGCCGACCAAAAAGAAGTGATTCTAACCGAGTCGGCACATTTTTTTGTTATGTTCAGAACTGAATGCTGTACTTTGGCATCGGGATGTCAAGGATTGCCCCGAGGGTGGCGAGACGGTGGAGGTCGGAACCTGACAGGTTGTAGTATCCGAGTTTGAGAAGTTTTTCGGCTTTTCGTTTTACATCATTCCCATATCCGCCACCAAGTGATGCAAGGTTCAATTGGAACCATACATCCATATCCTTGAGCTTTTTGTAGTCGTTGTCCTTCATGTAGATATAACGTTCGGGATGAGCAAGAATCGGAAAGAACCCCGCTTGCTTCAGGCGAGAGAGTTTATCCATGAAATCAGCGGGTGGAGTGAGATACGACGTCTCGACGAGAACCTGTATTCTGGATGATCCGAGTGTCAGGAAGTCGCGAGCCTCAAGGTGCTTCTCAAACGTGTTGTCAAGCATGTATTCGGATGCCAGATTCAGTTTTATCTTGGATGGGTCGTCGTCGGGATTATATGCTTTCTTGAAATCCTCAAACTTCTGTCTGAGATCCGCAGTAGTGTTTGGGATGTCCTCCATAGTGTGAGGCGTGAGCCATACCTCGGTTACACCGAGTTCTTCATATCGATGAAGAGCTTCGAGTGACTTGTCAATATCCTGAAATCCATCGTCAACTCCTGGGAGAATGTGGCAGTGATAGTCAGTCCATCCTGATAGTGAACCGGTACTGCCGATTGTCTGCTTTTTCTTGAAAAACCACATAATATGCTTGTTTGTTTCC
Organism: Prevotellaceae bacterium UBA1786; assembly: GCA_002314525.1. The sequence goes on from DCGE01000022.1 coordinate 13,763, forward strand.
GCAAAGTTAGGTATTTTTTTTCATTTTACGCATGACTTGAATATTTTATTTGGCGAAGTTGTCATTTTTCGCTAAATTTGCAGATTATTTGGGTATTAAATCCCAACTGGAACGTAAAATGTTTTATTAAAAATAAAAAAAATACTGACAATTATGAATTTCGTAAAGGAACTTCAGTGGCGTGGAATGGTTCACAGTATCATGCCGGGAACAGAAGAATTATTGGAGAAGGAACAGGTGACAGCATATCTGGGTATTGACCCTACGGCTGACTCGCTGCATATCGGTCACCTCTGTGGTGTTATGATGCTCAAGCACTTCCAGCGCAGCGGTCATAAGCCGCTGGCACTTATCGGCGGTGCAACGGGTATGATCGGTGACCCATCTGGCAAAAGTCAGGAACGTAACCTCCTTGACGAGGAGACACTGCGTCATAACGTAGCATGCATAAAGGCTCAGCTGAATAAGTTCCTTGATTTCGAAAGTGATGTTCCGAACAAGGCAGAGCTGGTAAACAACTATGACTGGATGAAGGACTTCACATTCCTTGATTTTGCAAGAGATATCGGTAAGCATATCACCGTCAATTACATGATGGCAAAGGAGAGTGTGCAGAAGCGTCTTAATGGCGAGGCCCGTGATGGATTGTCATTCACGGAGTTCACATACCAGTTGCTTCAGGGTTACGACTTCCTGTATCTCAACGAGCATAAGAACTGCAAATTGCAGTTGGGAGGTGCCGATCAGTGGGGCAATATCACAACTGGTTCAGAACTTATCCGTCGTACGAACGGCAGGGAGTGCTTTGCGCTTACATGTCCTCTTGTCACAAAGGCAGACGGTACAAAGTTCGGTAAGACAGAGAAGGGCAATATCTGGCTGAATCCGGATTATACATCTCCGTATGAATTCTATCAATTCTGGATGAATACAAGTGACGAAGATGCAAAGCGCTACATCAAGATATTCACCGTCCTTGACAAGGATGAAATCGACGACCTCATCGCTCAGCAGGATGCAGATCCGGGTCAGAGACCTCTCCAGAAGCGCCTTGCAAAGGAACTGACCATCATGGTTCACTCAGAGGCCGATTACAACATGGCTGTTGAGGCAAGTCAGATCCTGTTTGGCAAAGCTACGAAGGAAAGTCTGTTGAAACTTGATGAAAAAACACTTTTGGCCGTGTTCGACGGAGTTCCTCAGTTCGAGGTTGAGAAAGCGGTGCTCAGTGAAGGTGTGAAAGCCGTTGATCTCTGTGTTGAGAATGCTCAGGTATTCCCAAGCAAGGGAGAGATGAGAAAACTGACACAGGGTGGTGGAGTCAGCATCAACAAGGAGAAACTTGCAGCCTTTGATCAGGTTATCACTGCCGACGATCTCATCGACGGTAAGTACCTCCTCGTCCAGAAAGGCAAGAAGAACTACTATCTATTGATTTTCAAGTAAAGATATCTATGGAAATAATGAAGAAATACTGGAAGGATATAGTCGCTGTCGTTGTCTTCGTGGCTGTGGCAGTGGTGTATTTCTGTCCTGCAACCATTGACGGCCGACGTTTGAACCAGCACGATAACGGTGCAGCCGATGGTTTGAGTGCGGAGATGACCCAGTATAGGAATGCTCATGACGGTGAGACTCCACGCTGGATGAATTCTCTGTTCAGTGGTATGCCGACATACCAGATAGCTCCAAGCTACGACTCCACAAAGGGCATGAGTTTCATTGAGAAACTCTACCATCTGTGGTTACCTGACTACGTTTTTTACATCTTCATCAGTATGCTGGGATTCTATATCCTTCTCCGTGCTTTTGATTTTAAGGAATGGATGTCGGCTCTGGGTGCCATCGTCTGGGCTTTTTCAAGTTATTTCTTCATCATCATTGCTGCCGG
>DCGE01000138.1:0-307 GCA_002314525.1 Prevotellaceae bacterium UBA1786
CGGTGCAAAGTTACGACTTTTTTCTGTTCCGAACAAATTTATTTACAAATTACGAATTTACCATTTATTAAAAAAGACTTTTGAATATCTTTTCATTGTGTAAATGATTAACGACTAATCAAGGAGATGATCGGAAAAAACATTTGGTGTTTTGCATATTCGCTTAATTTTGCTAACTTTGCAGACGGAACTATATGGATATTTTGGAGATTAGGAAATAAGAAGACACGACAATGAAAAAGAAAAGAAGTTTTCCGAATACGTATGTCATCATCGCGGGGCTGATGGTGGTTTGTGCAGTGCTGAC
>DCGE01000138.1:323-705 GCA_002314525.1 Prevotellaceae bacterium UBA1786
TGGCCAGGTGGGAGATATGTGGCTGGGGACGATGGAGTGATGAGGTTCAACGAGGTGGAGGCGGTGCCACAGACCTGGCAGATATTCTCAGCCCTCTTCGACGGATTCGTCAAACAGGCAGGAATCATAGTCTTCATACTCATAGTCGGTGGTGCATTCCAGTTGCTGAACTCAACTGGTGCTGTGGATATCGGGATACGTTCGTTCATCAAAAATATAGGCAACAGAAGGGCACTCGTGCTTATACTGCTTGCCCTGCTTTTCTCAACAGCAGGAGCTGTGTTCGGCATGAGCGAAGAGGTGATTCCGTTCGTAGGACTGTTGGTACCCCTGATGCTCTCAATGGGATATGATAAGATGACGGCGCTGCTCGTGGTGTATG
>DCGE01000138.1:729-1364 GCA_002314525.1 Prevotellaceae bacterium UBA1786
AGCATCGAACATAGGCTTCTCGGCAGCATTCCTCAACCCGTTCACGGTGGGCATAGCACAGGAGATGGCTGGGCTGCCATTGTTCTCGGGCATGGGATACAGGGTGGTTTGCTGGACTTTGATGACGATAGTCACAATCGTCTTCATACTGGTTTATGCGTCGGGAGTAAAAAAGAAGAACTCAGGCAAGGAGACAGCATCGGCATCCATACGAACAGAGACAGGCGGCGAGCCAGAGAGAAACGTACGCCACTACATAGTGCTTGGCATATTGGGGGCAACGATGGTGATGCTCATCATCGGAGTGATACACTACAAATGGTATCTCTCCGAGATTTCGGCATTGTTCCTCTTCATGGGAATACTCTGTGGGGCTGTCGGTGGTATGGGAGCCAACAAGATTGTGTCGGAGTTCATGACCGGTGCCAAAGACATACTCTCCGCAGCACTGGTTGTGGGATTTGCTTCAGGTCTCGTGGTCATACTCCAGAACGGAAACGTGATGGACTCAATCCTCAATAGTGCACAACAGGCTCTCGGCAATTCGTCCGAGACGGGTTCGCTGACGGCAATGTACGGCATCCAGGCCTTCATCAACCTCTTCATCCCAAGTGCAACGGCAAAGGCAGCAATCA
>DCGE01000138.1:1460-10531 GCA_002314525.1 Prevotellaceae bacterium UBA1786
GGATTCACCAATATGGTAACACCTACATCGGGAGTTCTGATGGCAGCATTGGCAATGGCGAAGGTGGAGTACAGCGAGTGGGTGAAGTTTATATGGAAATGGGTCGTGGCACTGATGGTCATAGGGCTTTTGTTGCTGATAGGAACGACGTTTGCATGGTAGTAAATACGCAGAAATGCAGAGAATAAAATAGTTTTCTCTGCATTTCTTTGTGTTAGTCAGTATTTTTTCTTAATTTTGCGAAAATATATGAGTCCTATTTAAAATGGGAAGCTATAAACTTGGAATAAAACTATGAAAGAGAAGAAATTCATACCTGAGTATATCAGGGAGGTATTGGTACAGTGCAAGGTACGGAAAGACGCTGTGTGCGTGATTGACGGCAATGGTCGTGAGACTACATACGGTGAGTTCTTGGAATGCATAAAGAAAGTCGCTCTTTATTTCCGTGAGAAGGGAATAGGCAGGAAGGAATTCGTGGTGATAAACCTGCCGAATGCGATGGAGTACTTAGCAGTGGAGTACGCCACATGGCTCTCAGGCTGCACAATAGTGCCGTCAAATATCATGTACCCAAAGGAGAGGGTTGACTACCTTAAGAACCACTGCGATGCATCACTCGTAGTCGATATGGATATAATGAGTGAAATCAACGCCATCGAAGTGAAGCCGGATACAAGGTTCGACTGGGAATGCGAGAAGGACGGCATAGCAGCCATCTTCTACACATCAGGCAGTACGGGAACGCCGAAGGGAGTTATCCATACTTTCGAGTCAATGAGCCACATAGAACGATTCGAAGATTTATATGAAGTGAAGGATGATGACTGCTTCGGATTTTGTTCGACTATGTCGTTCGTATCCTCATTCCTGCTCATCCCTTATATGAGAAAAGGAGCAAGAATAAGATTCTACGCGAGGGAGACCATTACCGACATCGAACTCCTATTAGAAGCATTCAGGAAGGACAAGGTGACATGTACTTTCTTCGGTCCGGCAATACTGAGACAGGTAGATCTGACTAAAAACACAGATCTCAGGTTGGTTATCACAGGAACAGAGAGAATAAGCAACATTGCCCCACAGGCAAACTACAAGCTCGTAAGTCTCTACGGAATGACGGAGACCAGTCCGTTGTTGACGTACTTCGTAATCACCAAACCATACGACAACACCCCTGTCGGAAAACCGTTCAGTGACATAGAACTGAAACTTGAAGAAGACGGGGAAATATGTGCAAGAGGACCTGTATCGCCTGGCTACTACAAAGACCCTGAAAAGTCTGCAAAGCTTTGGAGAGGTGGGTGGTTGCATACCGGCGACATCGGTAGGATGCTTCCGGACGGAAACCTTGATTACGTGAACAGAAAGGACTGGATGTGCAAGATCAACGGTCAGAGAGTGGAGACGGGAGAAGTGACTGTGACAATGACGAAGATGAAGGGAGTGAAGGCTGCAGCGGTGCAGGCGTTTACACAACAGGACGGACAACAATACCTTGTAGGGTATTATGTTGGCGATGGCGTTGACGATGACGGCATAAGGAAGTTCCTAAGCGAAAGACTGCCTCTGTACATGATACCGAGCTACTTCGTCAAGATGGATGCACTGCCACTGACACAGAGTGGAAAACTCGACATGAACTCTTTGCAGTCGCCGGTGACTGTAGGACTCAAGGCGGACAGAAAAATAACTCCACCTCGCACAGAACTGGAGAAGAAGGTCTGCTCTGCCTTTGAGACAGCATTGGGAATGAGTCCGATAGGTATCGACGACGATTTCTTCGATATGGGAGGCGACAGCATCAGGGTGATGAAACTGCAGAATCTGTGTTCGGAGTTGAAACTCTCAGCAAGAATGATATATCAGTACAGAACTGTGAGTTCGATATGTGAGAACTTCGCCGAAAGCAGCGAAGTTAAGGGAGCAATGCTGAAAGAATTCGGCTTGAGCAAGACGCAGGAGGGAATCTTCGTGGAATGCATGAAGCGACAGGGTGAGAAAGCATACAACAACCCGTACCTCATAAGACTCGGTGAGGAGATTGACATGGAGAAGATGGAACATGCCATCGAGGCAGCAGTCATGGCTCACGACGGATTGTTCACCGAGATACTGATGGGTGACGACGGAATGCCTATGCAGCGACTCAGCACCGACAGATCTTTCTCGCTTATGACAGAGAAGATGACTACAAAGCAGTTTGAAGTGCTTAAGGAAAGTCTCGAGCAGCCATTCAACATACTCAAAGACCGACTGTTCAGGATAAGGCTGATAGAGACCGAGACAGACAAGTGGCTGTTCACCGACTTCCACCACATCATCTACGACGGTTCGTCGAACGAGGTATTCATCAGTGACATCGAGACAGCATACGCAGGAGAGAAAGTGGAGAAGGAGGAGATGAACGGTTTGGACATCGCTACAGAAGAGGCAGCAATAAGGGACACGGATTTCTATGTGGAATCCAAGCAGTGGTATCTGAAGGAGTTCGGGGAAGTGGAACAGACAAGTCTCCCGATGGCTGACCGTAACAGTGAAGCCATTACGTTCAGCAAGGCCAACACCTCAACAGGCATCACGAGTGAGGTACTCGCAAAGGCGGCATCGTCACTCGGAGTGACGGAGAACGTACTCGCCCTCACCGCCTTCGGATATATGCTCGGAGCATGCAACCACGCAAAGGAAAGTGCATTCGCTACAATATACAACGGCAGGAAGGAACTCTCGACACAGAGGACAATAGCCATGATGGTGAAGACGCTGCCTGTATGGATGAAATGGGAGAAGGATACCAGACTCGGCGACATGGTGCAGAAGGTCAAGACACAGCTCACCGGATGCATGGCACACGACATCTATTCCTTCGCAGAGTTATGCACAGACACCGCAATTGATAGCCGCATGCTCTTCACCTACCAGGACGAGCTGTTGGAAAGGAACACTCTGTGCGGTGCACCTTGCACTATGACATCACTCCTCGACAACGCCACCGGCGAGCCAATCGCCATACAGTTGTACAAGAAGGACGGAATGCTTCACATACTCACTGAATACAGGAGCAATATGTTCAGTGAGAAATTCATTAAGAGACTGAATGACAGTTTTTGCAATGTACTGAGGCTGGTACTACAGATGAACAAGAGCGATCTTTGCACGAAGATCGGCCTCGTTGACGAGACTACGGAACAGAGTCTCATCAAGACCGGTACTGGCAAGACTGTAGAATACGACAGAAGCAAGACAATCATCGACATGTTCAGGAAACACGTCAGCGAAAGACCTGACGCCACTGCCGTAGTTGACGAAGCGAGCCGACTGACCTATGCCGAACTCGACCGAAGGACGGACCTCCTTGCCGGTAAACTGGCGGAAATGGGAGTGAAAGAAGAGGACTTCGTAGGACTTATGCTCGACAGAAGGAAGGAATTCACCGTAGGATACATGAGTGCATATAAGGCAGGAGCTGCATACGTGCCGATGGACTACGAATACCCTATCGACCGACTTCAGTATATGCTTGAAGACTCAGAAGCCAAGGTTCTCATAACCACTCATGGAATCCTCGATGAGAAGAAGAATGAGGGAGAGTTCGGGGTTAAGAACGTACTCTTCATTGATGATATTGACTGGAACGAAGAACCGGAGCAGAAGGACATCAACCACGCAAGGCCGGAAGGACTTGCATACATGATTTACACATCAGGTACTACAGGCAGACCGAAGGGAGTGATGATAGAGCACAGGGCAATGATGAACTGGATGCACTGCTACAGAGACATGGGTCGGATAGAAGCCGGAACCAGACTGGCAGCACACCCGAGTTTCAGTTTCGACGCATCGGTATGCGACCTGATGACAGCATTAGCCTTCGGTGCCGAACTGCACATATTGGGCAGCGAACTGAGGAAGGACCTGAGTGGGATGTACAGGTACTTCAACGAAAACAAGATAGAGGGTATGACAACCTCTACACAGATAGGAGTGACGATGATGAGGATGTTCGACCTCAATCTGAGGTTTGTGCTCGTAGGAGGAGAGAAACTGGCTGGGAAGTTCGACTCCAAGACCTTGCTGATCAACGGTTACGGTCCAACGGAATTCACAGTATGCTCATCATTCTATCCAATCGACAACCAGGAAATACCGGAAAACATACCTATCGGTAAGGCAGTTCCTAATACCATATCCGCCATCGTAGATCCTATGGGTAGGCTGATGCCTATGGGTATGGCAGGTGAACTCGTGCTTGTAGGTCCACAGATAGCACGCGGCTACTGGCACAGGGAAGATATCACGAAAGAGAGATTCGAGGACTGTCCTTTCATGGAGGGGCAGAAGATGTACCATACCGGTGACCTTGCCCGTTGGAGCGAAGACGGCGAATTGCTCTTCATGGGACGAATCGACACACAGGTAAAACTCCGTGGATTCAGGATTGAACTCGGTGAGATAGAGAGCACGATGGCAAAGTACGAAGGTGTGAGGAATGCCGTGGTGGCAGTGAAGGAAATCGGAGGAGTGCAGCATCTGTGCGGTTACTACTGCTCGGACGAGGAACTGGACAACGACAAGATGAAGGAGTTCATGGCAGCCTCACTGACCGACTACATGGTGCCGACTGCACTCATGCGACTCGAAACGATGCCTATGACCCCTAACGGAAAGATTGACATCAAGAAACTCCCGCTGCCGGAAATCAAGGCCGAGGAAATAGTAGAGCCTGAAGGTGAGACAGAGCAGAAGTTATTCGACATGGCAGCCGAGACCCTCAAGACAAGGGACTTCGGTGTGACGACAAACCTCATCTCCATGGGTATGACCTCGATGGGTGCGATAGCACTCAGTGTGATGATCGAGAAGAAGACCGGCTGGACGATTCCTTCATCAAAGATGATGGAGATGCCGACTATCCGTCAGTGGAAGGAACTGGTGGAGAAATCAAGCACACAAAAGGAAACCGTCAAGTCCTACCCTACCCTCGACTACTACCCTATGACCGAGAATCAGGTCGGTGTATATCTCGACTGGGAACAGCACAGAGACAGCCTGCAATACAACATACCAATCCTGTTGAAGTTCGAGGATATCGACGGCGAGAGAATACAGAAGGCCGCCGACAGGTTCCTCGTACGGCACGAATACCTCGGAGTAAGACTCGAGATGCACGAGGGAAAGGTGATGCAGAAGCGTTCATCACTCCTCGCTCCAACAAAGTTGGTAATGCTTCCAGGAGATCCTGGCATACACTTCTGGCAGAATCAGGTTCGGCCTTTCGACCTATTGGGTGAAGGTCTGTGTCGGATGACTGTGTTCCAGGCAGGCAGAATCAGTTGGCTTCTCGCCGACATACACCATATTATATTTGACGGAGGGTCGGAGAGTATTTTGATGCAAGACATCATCAGTGAACTGAAGGGCGAGGGAATACAGACGGAGGAATTCACAGCATACGACTACACATTATTATATAAGGAGTGGCAGGAGTCGGAGGAGTTTGGCAAGGCTGCCGATTACTTCGACCACCTCATCAGCGGCACTACCTCAGCTTCGCTCAGTTCGGTTGAGGAGGCAAAGGGACGTGGAGCCGGAAACCTGAAGGTCAACGTAGAGCGAGACGGAATCAGGACGGTGTGCCGTCAGGCTGGTGTGACTGAGAACGCATTCTTCATCGCAGCAGTGATGCAGACTCTCCATCGTCTCACCCGTGAAAACGACCTGAATGTCGTGACTGTATCGAACGGAAGGTCACTTTCTGCCCTCACCCACGCCACAGGTATGTTTGTGCAGACATTGCCGGTTGTGAGCCACAACACCGACAGAACCGTCACCGAGACCATACAAGCAATGCAGAGACAGATTATCGACTCTCTGTCAAGGGACAAATACCCATTCACGAAACTGGTGGAGAAACACGGCATCAAACCTCAGATTATGGTCGTATATCAGGGAGACGTAGTAAGTGCCGACTTGAATATCGATGGACGTGAGGTAGATGTGATCTATCTGTCCTCTGACACGGCGAAGTTCCCTATCAGCGTGAGTATCACACCGACAGACAATCAGACTGAACTACAGATAGAATACGACAAGGCAATCTACTCGGCAAAGGATATCGAGATATTTGCTAATGCAGTGAAGGCATTGGCTGAGAATATGTCACACAGTGCCGGCGAGAGCATCAGGTCAGTTGCATGTGTTTCTGAAAAAGAGACAGAGGAACTCATCCTTGTAGGTCAGGGCGAGAAACTCGATGTCGATGCTTCAGCAACTATCGTGTCGATGTTCAGAAAGCACGCCAAGGAGGCTGGAGACCTCATTGCCGTAGTCGATGAGAACGGTGGCATTTCGTACTGCGAACTCGACCGGATGTCTGACAAACTTGCACATGAACTCTACAGTCGTGGGGTGAAGGAGGATACGTTCGTAGCGCTGATGCTGCCAAGAACGCGATTGTTCCCAGTGGCTTTCATGTCGGTATTCAAGAGTGGTGGGGCTTATGTACCGATGGACTGTGAATATCCTATCGACAGACTCCTGTACATGATAGAGAACTCTGAGGCGAAGGTGATGATCACCACCCATGCCATGTATGAGGAAAAGAGGAAAGAGGGAGAGTTCAATGTAGAGAACATACTTTTCATCGACGACTTCGACTTCTGTCCTACCAACGACACTGAGCCTATCGACCTCTCACAGCCTGACGGACTTGCATACATGATATACACTTCGGGAACAACCGGCAAACCTAAGGGTGTGATGATTGAGCACCGCTGTGTAGTCAACATGGCTACTTGGGAGAAGAAACTGAAAAAGCTCGACAGAGGCAGTAAGTTAGCCCAGCATGCAAGTTTCAGTTTCGATGCATCGATAATCGACCTCATGCCGGCTCTGATACATGGTTGTGAACTCCACATCGTTTCCGAAAGCATGAGGAAAGACCCCGAGATGCTTGCTCAGTATCTGAATGAGAACCAAATATACGGAATGACATTATCCACACAGTTGGGTATGATGCTCCTGAGTCAGTACGACCTGAAGCTCAGCTACCTGATGATGGGTGGAGAGAAACTATCGGGCAAGTACGATACCGATGTCACCATCATCAACGGCTATGGTCCTACGGAATTCACAGTCTGTTCGTCGTACTATGCGTTCAAGTCGAAGAACACACCTGACAACATACCAATCGGAAAGGCTGTAGCCAACACTTGGTCTGAGATAGTGGATGCAGGTGGCAATCTCCTGCCTCGTGGTGCTGCCGGCGAACTGGTACTGATAGGTCCTCAGATAGCACGTGGCTACTGGCACAGAGACGACGTGACACGAGAGAAGTTCGTAGATTGTCCATTCATGAAGGGACATAAGATGTACCGCACCGGCGACCTCGTGCGCTGGAACGACGAAGGCGAACTGCTCTTCATGGGACGAATCGACACTCAGGTCAAACTCCGTGGATTCCGCATAGAACTCGGAGAGGTGGAGAGTGCGGTGAAGTGCTACGACGGAGTGACGAGCGCAGTGGCAGTGGTGAAGGAAATCAACGGAGTACAGCATCTTTGCGCCTACTATACGGCTTTGAAAGACATAAAAGAAGACGAACTCACGAAGCATCTCTCCTCGTTCCTTACAGGCTACATGGTTCCTGATGCTGTGATGAGGCTCGACACGATGCCTCTCACTCCTAACGGCAAGATTGACACGAAGAAACTCCCTGAGCCAAAACTTGCAAAGGCCACCGAACACGCGTTCGAGCCAGTGGAGGGCGATACCGAGACCAAGATAGCCGAGGCCTTCTCCAACGTACTCGGAACCGACGAGAAGATAGGTAGGAACAGTTCGTTCTTCCTCCTTGGCGGAACGTCACTGATGGTGATGAAACTCATCATGAAACTTGCTGAAGCCGAGATAAAGGTGACCTACGGCGACATCTTCAAGTACCCTACCCCACGCACCCTCGCAGCCTTCCTCGAAGGCTACCAGAACGGCTACGAAGCAGCATCGCAGGATGCAGTGCCTGTCAAGACAGATGAAACCGCCGAAGAAGAGGAGACCGTTCTTCAGAAGGGAGCCGACGGCTATGACTACACAGTCATCAACAACATCCTCAAGACAAACACCATAGAGAATGTCGGCGACTACAAGTCACTCAATGCAAACGAATTGGGCGACGTGCTGCTTCTCGGTGCTACGGGCTACCTGGGAGTCCACATACTCGACAATCTACTCCGCAATTTCGACGGAAAGGTATTCTGCATGATAAGGCAGAAGGACGGCGTGACGGGCGAGAGAAGGCTGAAGTCGCTCCTGATGTACTACTTCGACAATCCATACACCGAACTCTTCGGCAGCAGACTCTTCGTCATCGAAGGCGACATGACCGACGACGATATTCTCGATAAACTGAATCCACTGAAGGTAGATACCGTCATCAACTGTGCCGCCAACGTGAAACACTTCGCTGCCGGCGACGAGATAGAGAAGATAAACCAGAACGGTGCGGAGAAGATGATAGACTTCTGTATGGAACACGATGCAAGGCTCATACACACCTCAACGCATAGCATTTCGGGCGTATTCAGCGACAGGGCAGCTCACCCAATGGGCGAGGACGAGCTGTTCTTCGGTCAGGACCTTATCACCAAGTACCAGCAGAGCAAGTTCCACGCTGAGAGAGCCATTCTCGAAGCCGTAGGCAGAGGTCTGAAGGCCAAGATCATGCGACTCGGAAACCTCATGCCACGCTACTCCGACGGTGAGTTCCAGATCAACATGGAGAACAACGGATTCATGGCCAGGATGAGGGCATACGTCAAGATAGGCTACATCCCGTCAAGCCACCTAAAGGGGAAGGTGGAGATGGCACCTATCGACCAGACTGCCGATGCCATACTGAAACTCTCGAAGACGCCTGACAAGTTCACGGTATTCCATCCGTTCAACAACCACGACATCTACATCGACGACATCATAGCCATCATGCGACGCTGCGGACTGGAGATACACCATGCATCAGAGGAGAACTTCCAGAAGAAACTGATGGAAACCCTTGCCGACGAGAAGAAGAACCC
>DCGE01000078.1 GCA_002314525.1 Prevotellaceae bacterium UBA1786
TTGCAATCACGGCTCTTGACACCCAGAGGTCTCCCACCCCAATGATATTTATATGGTCCGCCTATGCTGTCGCTCACGAATACGGCAGCCTCTGATGCTCCGTAATTGCGTCCTTCCCAATGACACCACACCACGAATTTACCCGTCTTCCTGTTCCACAGTATCTTCGGACGCTCTATGAACCGTCGGCTGCCCAGATCTGGATGGGTTTTCTGGTTTTCAATGATCTTTCCTTCGAATTTCCAATGCTGGAGGTCTTTCGAGGAATACATGTTGACATCCGGATGCCAGGAAGTGGCTCTGTCCTCACCTATCATATACCACGTATCACCCACAAGTACGAATCCGGCACCATGAGCCTGAACACTTCTGCCGTCCTCGTCAATCCACATCTGACCGTTCACGATCTTTGTCCAACCATCTGTCGGCACTTCGTTCCTCTGTCCGAACACTACGACACAAAACTGTGTACAAACAAACAACAAAACTAATAACTTCTTCATATTAAAACATTTTCTTGTTGCAAAGTTATAAAAATTTTCTTAGTATCAGCGTTTATCACCCTAAAATAATTCAAACCCTTAAGATAAACCGTAACGCGTGAGAATGCCAACAAAATGAACTTCGCCGCCAGTCGGTCAAACCGTCGGCATTCTCGCAAAACCAGATATGATCCACACATGAAAGTCGTAGTATATGACAGATTCCTCATACCACAATCCCGAACAAAAAACCCACATTGAAATCAAAGATTTTTCATTCACAACAAAACCACCTGTCACCACCATTCACTAATCTCTATAGCCCTCTGAAACATCAATCAATACTACATATAATAGCCGAATTCATAACAACAATTTATCTCTCTATAATACAATTAAATACATTAAAATTACGTCGTACCAACATACGCAATAATAATCATGGTATTATCTACGTCATCATTTAACAACTTCATCATAGTTACCTCCACTTCACTCACCCGGATGAAAGTCGCAGTAAAAGTCCAGAAAATAGACACCAAAATACTACGACAGCAACCAATGCAATTAATCCAAATAACACACATTGATTCCTGCCGTACTATGTTGTACAGAAGAAAAAAACCGTATTGAATTTATAGACTCCCCAGATATTACATTTTTTCATGTCATCAGGTTTGGAGTTCCATTGTTTCATAGTATTATTGTAGCAGAAACACATTCTTACATTATGATTATAATACCTGACATTCACGGACGCACCTATTGGAAAGATGCACTCACAGGCAATGAGGAAGAGAAGATCATCTTCCTCGGTGACTATACCGACCCTTACACCCATGAAGGTATCATGACCTGTGAGGGACTCACCCAACTACGCGAGGTCATCGCTTTCAAGAAGGCTCACCCCGACAACGTGGTCCTTCTTCTCGGCAATCACGATCTGAGCTACATCCATGACGAACAGTATCCTTGCCGTCATGACGACGAGAATCACGACGCCATAAGCAATCTCATCAATGACAACCTTTCTCTCTTCAACATAGCCCATGAAGAGAATATCAACGGCACCACCCTGCTTTTATCTCATGCAGGCATACTGCCCGGCTGGCTCCGCAACAACGAGGACATACTCGGTCACGTCACTCTCGGCAATGCGGCTGAAGTGCTCAACAAGGCATTCCACGAGGGCCGGCTCAACGAACCTCTCAGTCAGGTCAGCCTGTACCGAGGGGGTATCAATTACTGGGGAAGTCCCGTATGGGCCGATATTGAAGAACATATCGACAACAACCAACAGCCCGATGCCGACGATTCCCACGGTATATATCAGGTATTCGGACACACTCAGTTGGTGATGGGTCCGTACACCACCGAGCGGTTTGCCTGTCTCGACTGCCGACGGGCCTTCAAGATCCCCGACGACGAATTCCGGGGGTTCTGATCATTTTTTTTCGGCAACACAGGTTCGGAGTTTAAAGTATCAGTGTAATAATTGAAACAAAAAACAAATTGAAATATGGATAATGACAATCACGACATCGACGGATTTACCGAGGATGACGAACAGATAATGAAGGATTTGGAAGAAGAACTGAGATTCTTTGCGGATTCTGAGAGAGAAGAGAAACTCAGAACTCCTGTACCGCCGACCATAGTCGATAACATGGAACGTGTCTACGATATTGTGGAACACACCAAACTCGACAACAGTTTCAGCTCTTTAGTAAAACCGTTCACCGATTTCCTCATGCAAAAGCTCAGCATCGATTTCGGTGAAGCGGTCTTCCTGTCACTTCTGGCCAACGTCAACGACAATGATTTTACCAGCATTGATAAAATATGCATGGAATGCGATGTGAAAAAGCTCCGCTTCATGACCTTGTGCAACAACTTCTTAAGTCTGAAGCGCCGAAACATCATCAGGACGACCAATCGTTTAGATGGTGAACTGTTCAAGATTCCGACCAATGTCATGAATGATTTCGCTCAAAACAAGTCAATGGATCCTATGCAGCGCTCCGGACTGAATGCCGATCAGTTCTTCGACATGCTCAATGCAATCCTCTCAAACGACTGCAGCCATGACGCTTATGCCCTGCAGGAGGAGATCCAGAAACTCGTGAAAGAGAACATGCATCTTGACTTCTGCAAGAACCTTCCCGAATGTATCACTTACACAACGTCGAGCGAGTACATCCTCTTCTTCCTGATGTGCGAACGACTCGTCTGCGAGGATGACGACAATATCTGCGAGAGCGATTGGTGTGATTGCATGTCGAGGAAGGACAGCAAGGGACTCGCCCGTTCTCTCCGCAATGAAGCAACCATATTGATTGCAGAAAAAGTCATCGAAGAATCACCCCACAGCGGATTCCGGGGTGAAGGCTACTACCGTATCACGACCGATATGAAGGAGTTGCTCTTCAACGGCCTCGGCATCGAAATCCAATCCGAAACGAAATTCCGAGACCTTACCCGCTACGACGAGATGAAGGAGAAGAAACTCTTCTTCAACGCCTCCGACAATGAGCAGATCTCACATCTCCGCCGTCTGCTCATGCCTGAACGTTTCCGTGAGGTCACGAAACGTATGGACGACATGGGCATGCGCAAGGGCTTTTGCTGTCTTTTCCATGGAGCGCCAGGTACAGGCAAGACCGAAGTGGTGCGCCAGATAGCTCGTGAGACCCAACGTGACCTCTACATCATCGACGTATCCAAGATCAAGAATTGCTTCGTCGGAGAGTCGGAGAAGAACATCACCGAGGCATTCCACCGCTACAAGGTACTCTGCCGCCAATGCAAGAACGAACCTATCCTCCTCTTCAACGAGGCTGATGCCGTCCTCGGCATCCGTCAGGAAGGTGCCACCAGGGCAGTCGACAAGATGGAGAACTCCATCCAGAACATCATACTCCAGGAGATGGAAAACCTCAATGGCATCATGATCGCCACAACCAATCTCACTCGTAACCTCGACAGGGCCTTCGAACGCCGTTTCATCTATAAGATCGAGTTCCACCGCCCCGATGCCTACGTTCGTACCGACATCTGGCGGAGCATGATTCCCGAACTCTCGGCTGAGGATGCCTCCACCCTCGCCCGTCACTCCGACATGAGCGGTGGCGAGATTGAGAACATAGTCCGCAAACGAGCGGTCAAGTCTCTCCTCGACGGCACCACCCCGTCACTCCACGAGATCATCCGCATGTGTGACCAGGAACGCCTCGGCGAAAGCCGCAAGGGGATCGGCTTCAGGGAATGAGGATGTCCCCCGCTCGCCAAATCAATTTATTATGTATAACAAACTAACCACAAAACACAACTATGCACCAATTCAAAACCAACGATCATATCTACACCATCCGCGACACTCAGTCCATAGCACTCTACCTCTCTGATATATGCCACGAACCGAGGGTCTCCATCGAGGAGGAAGTCGAACTCTCCAAACAGATCCGCAAGGGTGGTCCCGAAGCTCAGAAAGCCAAGGACCGACTCGTACGTGCCAACCTCCGTTTCGTCATCAGCGTGGCAAAAGCCTACCAACATACAGGCATGGAACTCGCCGACCTCATCAACGAGGGCAACATCGGACTCATGACCGCCGCCGACCGTTTCGACCACTCACGCGGCTTCAAGTTCGTCAGCTATGCCGTGTGGTGGATCCGACAGGCCATCACTCAGGCACTCTGCGAATACGGCCGCATGGTCCGCATGCCCGTCAACCAACTCAACATGCTCAACCGCATCGAACGTATGTTCAATAAGATACAACTCGAGGAAGGCCGCCAGCCGTCCGACGAAGAAGTGGCAAATGCCATCGGACTCCCCACCCATCAGGTCCAGAAGCTCCACAGCCTCGATGTCAGCACGTCGAGCATCGACGCACCTCTCTCCGACGACAGCGACTCCACCGTCAGCGACATGATGACAGC
>DCGE01000195.1:0-14521 GCA_002314525.1 Prevotellaceae bacterium UBA1786
GTGCGTCAGTGCGGTGGCTGGGGTGCGGTGGCGGCGGTGAGAGGGTCGGCTGTCTTGGGTATGCGTATGAGGCCTCCGGAACCGAACTGTATGTTGATGACGTCGTCGGTGTCGTCGATGTTGAAGCGGTCGTTCTCGTAGATGTCGGCCACTTCGGCGAAGTCGGGTTCCAGACGTATGCGCATCATGTGGTTGCTGATGTCGCTGCTGAGCGATGTGTAGAGGCGTGATGAACCGAAGTCGCCGCGGATGTAGGCCTTCATGAGGCGTTGGTCGTCCTTGCGTTCGTCGGCGGTGAGCTGGTCGTCGGGCTTCCATGACCTGAGTACGCTGCGGGGACTGATGAAGTAGAGGTCGATGAAGTTGCCGAAGGTGGACACCGCCACGCTGCAGTCGTCGAGCACCATGGAGTGGCCGTGGCAGTTTACGATGATGCCCATCACGCGTCGGATGGTTGACCTGACCTGTTCGCCGACCGTCTCGGTGATCTCGTTGATGGCCCTGGCCGAGTGCATGTATCGGTCGTAGGCCTGTAGGATGGAATCCTTGTTCAATTTGTTCTTTTGCATAGAGAATGGTATTTTTATTTCTTCACCGGCAAAGATACGAAATCCGGAAGGGGGGTCGCAAGTTTTCGGGAGAGTTTTTGTGCACAAAAAAAACACCCCCTCCAGAGTATGTTCTGAGGGGGGTGGGGACGGCGGGGACGGCTGGTTCTATATCTTTATATTTATTATATAAGCATTCATGTCTTTTCACGAAAGTTATAGAATCCATCTACCCCGCCGTCCCCCGTGACTATGTATTTCTTGTATTGCCTATCGTTTGTCACGGTTCTGATACATCCATCGCCATGATTTTCTGATTGCTTACACGGCGTTCGCCATCGAGTTTCTCAACACAGAACCCACGTACGCCATGACTCTTCCTTGGCGTGTAACCCAGTTTCTTCATCGCAACACCTATCTGCTGGGGCTTGATCTGGAGATTGGATGCTGGTGAACAGAACTCAAGAATCTCGGTGGCAGTCATGAAGAGGCCGTGGTTGGAGCCTTCGGGCATGATGAAATAGCTCTGGACGAGTTCTACGGCTGGGTCGGGCACTTCGAACGAGCGGTTGCGCTGGTCGATGTTCTTGATGTCGTCGGTGTCGAAGTAGTAGCGGAAGCCTGAGTGGATGAGGTTGACGGCTTGGGAGTACATGCCCTCGTATGGTATTTCGGCCGTGAATGGTGAGTCGATGCTCACGACGCTGAACACGAGCCAGCGGCGGTTGCCGGTACGGTCAGTGAGCAGGTACTGGTTGTTGCCCGAACCGCAGAACGATGCTATGCGGCGGCGGCATATCTTCGTGCGGCCGTAGGCAGGACGTTCGTTGCTTGATACTGCGGTGGTCAGCGCCTTCAGTTGGTTGAGTTCGGCAGGTGTCATGGCATCGAGTTCTTCGAGATTGATGACGGGATGCTGCGAGATGGACACACGGTCATCCTTGGTCATCTGCGAACAGTCCATCTTCGTGGAACGGTAGTCGATGAGTTCGGGCGGCAGTATGGCATTGAGCCACGAACTCTTGTAGATGCCCTGAGCACCTATGAGCACCAGTATCTGTTGGTTGATGCCGCGGTCCATCCACATGGCCACCATCGACACGAACCATTTGCGGAAGTCATCACGGAACTCCTCGTCATGGCCGTCGGTATGGACCATGGAAGCGAACTGGCCGATATAGTCGGTGTCGCCCTCGGTCCACTGCGGCAGCGACGACAGGTAGGAACGGAGTGCGTCGTACTGCGGCGAGAAGTCGGAGTTGATGACGGCCCATACGGTATTGGGACTGATCTTCATCCCACCCTCACACATACGCCGCCAGAGGGTGTTGGCCACGTAGTCATCGACGCGCGTCCACTGTTCACGCCCCTTTTCCTTCCACTCTATGCACTCACGGATGATGTTGTACCGCCACTCGCCCTCCTCCCGGAGGAAGGCGACGACGGAGTCAATCTTGGCCTTTGAAGCATCACCACAGCCATCACCACTCCGTTCACCCACCTTCTTATTACTTGTGTGCGTGCGCGAGGGGTCGATGCCGTGGTCCTTGGCAATACGGAAGAACGTGGCGATGGTCACCTCCCCACGCCCGGTGCGGAGGATGTTCGTGTACTTGTCGTCGCACTCGGCGAGGTTGTAGCCGCCGTTGTGCTGGCTGACCTCGTGGAAGTAGTTGCGGCCGCCTTCGCCGAACTCGCTGGCCAGGGCCATACCTACGTGCAGCCAGTTGTCGTAGCCATCGGTGATGTCGATGCCGCCCTCGCGGCACTGACGGATCACGTCGCACACCTGACTGTGGATGTCACTGTTGTCGGAAGCAGCCTTCACCGGCTGCTGAGCAGGTCTCTGGACACTGGCCCAGAGACGTGCATCAAACTTATACTTACTCATGATTCTTTAAGTATATCGGATTTATAAAACATTCTGCGTCATAGCAGAGAAAACAAAGCCGCGCGACGTCCTTGCCCGACGGATCGGGACCGTGGCCGTGGACCGACTCAATGTATTTGCAGAGATTCCGGAAGAACTCAGCCCGACTCATGCCGCACCAGTCCTCAACCTCGATGACCCACTTCACTCCCCTGCCCGAAGGACTGACGAAGAGCAGCTGAGTATCGAAACACTCATCACTGAGCAACGACCGCTTCAGCCGCATGACATCCACCTCGTCGCCCACATCGTCGAAGTCGAGCACCAGCAGGTTGTTCACCTCCTTCACACCAGCCTCGTTGCGATACGTGAACGTGGCAGAGAAAGTGACCGCAGGAAAATTCACGAGCTTGAACCTGCTTGCATTATCCCTGCCGAACTTCCTTTTCCGAAACTCCTCGGTCTGGTTCCGAAGACTCTCGCCTGTTATCAACCCATACACATCCTGGAGTGTGTATTCTCCTGACGGCCTATTCTGAGGATAGGCCTTGTCCCCTTGCATGTACCCCTTTTTATAAAAGGAGAAATGGGGAAGTTTTACGTTGTCCATCTTACTTAAAGTTTAGAAATGGACTGCAAATATATACGTCAAAAACACGGCATCCGGAAATCGATGTTCCTGATACCGTGTTTTGGTGTGTTCATTACCGAGTTTTCGAGTATGAACCGATTTGGCATATCGCCGTACAATACCGTACGATGCCTATTTGAATTTTTTTTGAAGATTTTTTCTCATTACCTAGTTTGTGCAAAGGTGATTACCGAGTTTTTGCTGATATATGGTCTATTTGAAGTATGACTCAAAACCATGTATACGGACTGAGCGACTCGCTGTAGTTTTATCTAATTGACTTGGGGTATACTCTAATCCATTTTTATTGACGAACATCAAGGATGTCTTCTGCCAAATGTTATTTTGTGAGTCAGAGTCCATGTATGGTTTCAATTCTTTCATGAAACCGACTAATTCATTTATGTGGCCTTTCCATATTATCTTATCTGTGATAATGTTTCCCTTGAATATAGAAATAAACAAATCCATGCTTGTTTCTTTCTCTATTAAGTCCTGATCTTTCAGATCATCACACATAATACTGAGAGTTTCTTTATCGCATTTAAGCCTGATGCCCTTCAGGAACTTTTTCGCGCCATCAGTTGGTTGAATGCAATGCATATTTATATAATTCTGCATGTATTCTTCAGTAGGTTCTTCTACATTGTTACCATTCATTTTCAACTGCTGACGATAGAATTCACTCCTTGCTTCTGCCCTTAGATATTTTTCTGCAATGTATTTCAGCCGTATTTTGTAATTGGTGTACGACTTTGAGGAATCGGTAAGAAATTCAGGGATATGTTTCGCAAGTTCTTTGACAGCATTCAATACGATATTGATACCTTTCTTTATGTCCCTTATATCCTTCTTTATGTCTTTAATGGGATTTGCCTGACGACTAACGGTAGCAGAGTCCTTTGCAGAGTCCTCGTAGCACTCCGCAAAGATATCTCTCATCATTTTGTCATCGGCAAGTTTAGCCATTTTCTCTTATTTTAATTTGTTTTTGGTAGTGGCCTACAATATAGGCCGTTATAAGTGAGAATTCAGATAACTGAAAACCATTCAATATTGGCTGTCATTATTACATAACAAGCCCATAAGAGTACTGATTTCTCAGTGCCTGTTTGCATCGGTATGACATACATGTCCTGTTGATGCGAAATTATTTTTTGGTTGTGTGTATCTGGATGCTATGAGACATCTTACATACAGCACAATGATTTTCCCATTCCGTCGATTGTGATGTTCAGTTTTTGAGTTAATGCATTGCCATAATTGTAACCTGTAATCCATTTTCATCTCATAACACCCAAATGCTTGGCGAGGTTTCGCTGTGTGGCGCATTTGAAATGTAAAAATCCCTACAAGGTCAAAATACTCTCTTGGTATTTTCACACTGCCTTGTAAAGCCATTTCCGAAAATGAAAAATGACCCTTTTGATGTTTTTTCGTCAATTTTCGTTATTCGCTTGCAAAGGTAACTTTTTTTTATGATATCTCCAAGTTATTTTTAGGTAATTTTATTAAAATAATTAACGCATCCATTTTTCCATTGTCATGTCATCGTTTTTTATTATACATGCGATGGCGTGATTTGGTTATACACGACTATTCATGACTTTCAGAGCACAAAAATAGGGAATCCGTTTTGTATGGCAAAGGACAAAAATGCATTCCTGATTATCAACACATTAACATGAAAAGTATTGCTATATGTAGGAAACAGGTGGACAATTATGGAGTCAGTCCGCAAAGTGATTGACAATAGGCAAACAAAAAAAGGCTAAACATCAACCAATGTTTGCTTTGATTGTATCATAGCCGACTATCAATCAAGGTAGCCGGCTGTATCAGCATTCGCTACAATATCATAATTGTTGTTCCTGCCAAAATCAGCAAAGAGCCTAACAAGGTCTTCCATGTCAATGCTTCGCCTAAGAATATTGCAGCGAATGCGATTGTCAGAAGCAGGCTGCATTTGTCGACTGGTACAACCTTGGAGACATCTCCAATCTTGATTGCGTAGAAATAGCATAGCCATGATGCGCCTGTGGCAAGTCCTGACAGGATGAGAAACATCCAGCTGCGCGGAGAAATGGAGGAGATTGCCGGCAGGACTCCTGCACCATTGTTTTTCGTGGTAAGAAATACCATACCCCATGCCATGACAAGTACGACTACAGTACGTATTGCTGTTGCAAGATTTGATTCGACTCCATCAATCCCTATCTTGGCAAGAATGGATGTCGCAGCGGCAAATACCGCTGAAAGGAGAGCAAATAGAAACCACATTTTTTTCATTTAAGTTTATCAATTGTCTTTATGGCGCAAAGTTAAACAATTATGGCGAATTGGACAAATAATTATGGGTTAAGGGTTAAAGGTGAGAGGAGCCTCTCCCCGGCCCTCCCCTGAAGGGAAGGGAGAATAAGGGTGAGAGACGAGAGGTGAAACTAATGGGTTGGCGCGGCGGGAAAGTCTGAAGCCAGAAGCCAGAAGCCAAAAATTGATTTTTTGGAAGGAAAAAACTTGTATTTGAAAATAATTCAGTAAATTTGCACGTGAAACTTGAAAGTTCAATCCGCAATAACAATAACTGATGAAGAAACTGTTTTCAATTGTCGTCATGAGTCTGTGTGCCGTGTCGGTATGGGCTCAGACCTACGAATACGATGCTGACTATGATCAGGCTCGTAAGTTCTCGGGTGGGAAACTCACCAATATGTTGTTCTCTACGAAGATCGATCCTCACTGGACTCCTAAGGGCGACAGGTTCTGGTATACGTACAAGACCAGTCAGGGTGTGAACTGGTACATCGTAAATCCATCAGCCAAGAGCAAGCGCCCACTATTCGACCGTGAGGCTGTGGCTGCGGAGCTGTCGCTGATCACCCACGACCCTATCGTTGCCGATCATCTGCCGATATCAGGTCTTGAGGCGAAGGAAGACGGCACAGGTAGCCAGGGCTCTCCTCGGAGAACTGACACTCCTGTCCGTTCACCCCATGGGACAACGGGCGTCTCACCCGTAGGACTCCACATCCGGTAGGGTCACGCGTCCCGNNAAGGAAGACGGCACATTCGAGTTCTATGTAGCCACCCAGAACGAAATAAAGGAAGACACACTCTCGGAATACAAGCCTGCAAAGGGCAAGGAGACCTACTTCTTCTCATACAACCCCGACACAAGGAAACTGACGAGGATGGAGAACCGCTGGAAGAGTCAGGTGTATCCGAGTTGGGCAAGTATCTCGCCTGACGGAAAGACGGTGGTCTTCGCCAAGGACTTCAACCTGTACAGGATGTCGCGTGAGGACTATGAGAAGTTCAAGGACAACGAGATGAAGAACGACAAGAAGACACTGAAGAAGGAGAAGATGGACTCGTTGCTCACAGAGACACAGCTGACGACCTTCGGCCAGAAGAACTTCGGTTTTGGAATGCCTTACAGTTACCTGAACACCGACACCCTCGACAACGGAAAGAGGAAGGGCGAATGGGGCGTGTGGAGTCCTGACTCGAAGTATTTCGTGGTACAGATTGAGGACAGCCGCAAGGTGAAGGAACTGTGGGTCATCAACTCCATGGCCAATCCGCGTCCTACGCTGGAGACCTACAAGTACGAAATGCCGGGCGACAAGGACATCCCGCAGGCCCATCTGTACATCTTCAACATGGAAGACACCACATACAAGGAGATAAACTGTGCGGCATTCAAGGACCAGAGTCTTTCGATTGGCTACAAGCCGAGAGAGCAGAAGGACCGCGACCGCCACGAACTGGCCTACACATGGTTGGGCAATGACAAGGAGTTCTATCTGACCCGTTCGAGCCGTGACCTGCACCGCATAGACATCTGCAAGTACGTTGTAGGCGAAGACACCCTGCGTACAGTGATCGAAGAACGCATGAACACCTATCAGGAAGTGCGTCCGCTGGCTGTCATTGACGGTGGGAAGGAAGTGATACAGTGGAGTGAGAGGAACGGTTGGGCACACCTATATTTATATACAGGCGACGGCAAACTGAAGAACGCCATAACGGAAGGTGCATACCATGTGATGGATATCCTGAAGGTGGACGAGGCAAACCGCACGGTGTATTTCACCGCCAACGGCTACTATCCCGACGAGAACCCATACTACCAGCACCTGTTCCGTGTAGGTTTCAATGGCGGCAAGCCGAAGGAAATCAGCAAGGGCGACTTCTTCCACGATCCGTATATCGACGACAAGGCACAGTACTTCGTAGATAACTACAGTCGTGTGGACTGTCAGCCGAAGACTGCCCTCTTCACCACATCGGGTACGAAGGTGATGGATCTGGAAGAGGCCGACATGGATCAGCTGCTGGCTCAGGGATACAAGTATCCGGAGGTCTTCAAGGTGAAGGCAGCCGACGGAGTGACAGACCTGTGGGGAGTGATGTACAAGCCGTTCAACTTCGACTCCACCAAGACCTACCCTATCATCGACTACGTGTATCCAGGTCCGCAGGTAGAGGCCACCTACTACCCTTTCACCAAGATGTCGCTGCGTACCGACCGACTGGCACAGGCAGGGTTCATCGTGATTTCGGTGGGAAACAGAGGCGGACATCCGGACAGGTCGAAGTGGTACCACAACTACGGCTACGGCAACCTCAGAGACTACGGACTGGCCGACCAGAAGTTCGCCATCGAGCAACTGGCCAACAAGTATAAGTTCATCGACATCAACAAAGTCGGCATCCACGGACACTCAGGCGGCGGTTTCATGAGTACGGCAGCCATCTTCAAATACCCAGACTTCTTCAAGGCCGCAGTGAGCTGTGCGGGCAACCACGACAACAACATCTACAACCGCTGGTGGTCGGAGACCCATCACGGAGTGAAGGAGAAAGTGGAGAAGAACGACACCACGTTTGCATACAGCATAGCCACGAATCCTCAGATTGCCAAGCAGTTGAAAGGACATCTCCTGTTGGTTCACGGTGATATCGACAACAACGTACACCCAGGCAATACGACACGAGTGGTCGATGCTCTCATCCGAGCAGGCAAGCGTTTCGACATGCTGATGCTCCCTCAGCAGCGACATGGTTTCGGTGACATGAACGAGTACTTCTACTGGCGATTGGTGGATTACTTCTCAGAGCACCTGCTGGGCAAGAAGGAGACGATGATCGACATACCGGAGCTGTAGGGGAAGGCTGCGGAGCCGCAGTTAGAGTTAGGAGTTGTGGTTGATAAAATGGCTATATATGGTACTTTGAAGAAAGTGTTGGGAAGAAGACATTCAGTACATGATTGAATAGGAGGATTAATGCTATGACAGCCCATGCTGCGGGGATGTGATAAGCCTTGTCTATATGTACAACCACCAAGTCCTTAACCGCTACCCATACGAACATATGGATACACATGAGTCGTAGCGACTGACGGCCAAGGTATGCAAATACAGAGGTCGCCATCTTGAGGTGTCTGAAAATGGTACCAAAAATCCAAGCTTCTGTAAATCCCAGTATAACAAACAGCAATATGCTGACAACGGGATACATACCATAGTGTCGGATAGACATGTTCGTCTGCCCGTTGATAACCGCAGTTAGAACGAACAGTACGATAGTCGGCAACAGAAGCCAGATTCCCTTTTTGTACGTAAATAGAGGCTTGAACCTGTACCCTGCGATGATCAGTAGTGCACCTACCGGAGCCGTATCAACGCTCCACGGAAGGAGTATAGGGAGGAAACTGAAGGCTACCGCCAGCAAGGCATACAATAAGGTCATAATCCACCTGCAATTGAAATACTGCCAAATATACACGAGTAGGTATGACGTGAACAGCGATGTCATGAACCACAGAGGTGTGCACCCACCACTGAGCATTATATCAGACTGGTCAACGGAAATACTTCGCCTGGAATATAATACTCCCGCAAAATGTGAGAGCCACTCGGGATCTTTGCCTACCGCCACTGACATCAGGCATGTGAGGACAACGAAAAAGATGGTGTAGAAGAAGTATGGCACCAGCAACCGACTTGTCTTCCTCCTTATGCCTTTGCGGAAACCACGGTTGGGGTTGAAGGTATATACCGATACCACGAAGAACATGGAGACATAGCCTGCAGAAACAATGTCTGAATAACAAGGAAAGGCATTCATGTGAACAAGCATGATGAGCAGTATTCCGATGCCCTTGACTGAGTCAACCCATTTAATCATTATTTCTCTATTATGTACAAAAACAAACGCAAATATACAACATTTATTTCACATTATGCACATTTTAGGCAAGAAAATAATTCCTTGTTTTTTAGGTGTGGCTTGTAAAAATAACTGCCAACTATAATTTATTTACCATAAAACAACTTTGTTTCAAGAAAAAACAATAACTTTGCAGAAATTATTTAGTAAATGAGGTTATCAAGATCGTTTTTAATCATCATATTCCTCATCTGCCTTGGATATAAAGCGAGGGCTCAGGAACTGACTCCGGAACAGAGGTTGGGATTGTTCGTGAAGAACGTGAACGTATTCAACAAGACCTACCCTCAGGAGAAGGTGTATCTGCACTTCGACAACACCGGCTATTTCATAGGCGAGAACATGTGGTTCAAGGCATACGTGGTTGCCGGACCTATGCACAAGCCGTCGCCACTGAGTAAGGTGCTCTATGTGGAGTTGCTCTCCCCGGAAGGAAGGATCGTACAGTCGTGTAAGCTGAAGGTGACAAAGGGTCATGCCGAAGGACGGTTCCAACTCGCACACCTGTTGCATGCGGGCTACTACGAAGTGAGAGCTTACACGAGGATGATGCTCAACTGGGATGAGGGAGGCATATTCAGCAGGGTGTTCCCGATATTCGACAAAGCCAAGACCACCCAGGACTTCATCAGTCCGAAGATGACCCTGCTGACGAGAGGACAGAAGATTCCGGAGGAGAGGCAGAAGGCAGACTTCAAGGTGGGGAAGATGAACATGATGTTCTTCCCGGAGGGAGGAAGTCTCGTTGCAGGACTGAAACAGACGGTGGCCTTCAAGGTATTCACGAAGGAAGGACAGGGACAATCAATAGCAGGCAAGATAACAGACAAGGATGGCAACACGTATGCCACGTTCAAGTCAGAGCACAACGGCATGGGTACGTTCAGCATCACAGCCTACGAAGACAGCAGGTACAAAGCAGAATTCACCGTTGACGGCAAGGAATACTCCTTCAAACTACCGGAGGCCGTGACATACGGCTATTCACTCGGTATAACAGATCAGGATTCCGTATATCGCATATTGATACAACGGTCGGTACCCGACGAGGAAGTCGTAGGTATGGCAGTATCGAACGGCGGAAGCGTGTTCCTGTTTGAAAAACCCGAATTCGAGGACAACCAGTTCTCGATGCTTGTGGAAAAAGACGCATTGAAGGACGGAGTGAACCAGTTCGTGCTCTTCGGTCAGGACGGCAGTCCGTTGGCACAGAGGATGGTGTTCCGAAAGCCGAAAGCCACGGCATCGTTGACAGCCAAGTTCGACAAGAAGACCTACAAGCCGTTTGAGAAGGTGACGATGGACTTCGAACTGAAGGACGCCGACGGGAGTCCGGTAGAGACGAACTTCTCGTTGGCCGTACGCGACATGGATACCAACCTGCCAGGTTCACACACCGGCAACATGCTCAGCAACATGCTGCTGAGCAGTGATCTGAGAGGATTCATAGAAGGCATAGACTGGTACTTCGAAGCCGACGACAAGGAACATGACAGAGCACTCGACAACCTGATGCTGACCCAGGGATGGTACCGCTACAACTGGCGTCAGATGGCACATCCGGAAGACTTCAAGATAGACCACTACATAGAGGAAGGACTGATGATAGGCGGAACACTGTCGTCGTACTACAGGCACAAGTCGAAAGCCGGTTCGCAGATCACCGTAATACTCTACGACACAATCAAGGGAGGTATGCTGAAAGGCCGTGCAACGGCAGACTCACTGGGCCATTTCGCATTTCTGTCAGAGGACTTCTACGGCAGATGGCAGATGTATATCAACACAAAGGAGAAGAACAAGAGAAAGGAGATTGACGTACACCTGGACCGTCAGTTCACCCCCGACAGCAGAGCCTACGAGCCATTGGACACGTGGATGTATGTGAGAGACGAGAGACGAGAGACGAAAGACGAGAGTGGAAATGAAATACAAGGACCAGACAGGAGGAAACTCGACAAATACAAGTACGAGAACCTGATTCCGGAGACCGTGATAACGACCGGGAAGCGCTGGATGGAAGGCAGGCCTATAAAGACCGCCACCATACTCTATGACCTTGAGGAGGAACGGACCAGAGAAGATGACACCGGTGAGCTGTATCTGGAAAGTCTGTTCGACTACATGGAAAGGAACAACAAGTACTTCACATATGAACTGGACTCAAACGGTACACATAAATGCTACTACAAGAGCAGGGAAGTAATGTGGATAATTGACAACAAGGACTATTCACTGGTTGACGTAGAGAGGATCAACGCAAAAGACATCGAGGCCATACTCATCAATGACAAATACGGTGCGGCCCTGAGATACAGCCGTCCTTTCGGACTTGATTCCATCAACAGTACGGCGGGCAACGGCGACAAGCCATCGAATGCGCCGGGCAATGACGGAGAGGCAAGCGGTTCATCGATCTCGTCGGAGGCAGCAGACTTCAACGAACAGATGGATTCAATGAGCCGGAATGTGCTCATCTTCCTCTATCTCGACCCTAAGGCGAAGAACGACAGGAAGGGCGAGAGGAACACATTGGTGCAGGGATATACGAAGTATGTGGATTTCTACTCACCCGACTACGAGGACCTGGTGATGCCTGACGAGAAGGACTTCCGCAGGACGCTCTACTGGAACCCGAACATAAAGACGGATGCCGGCGGTAAGGCAAAGGCGGTGTTCTACAACAACGGTCAGTGTACGGATATGGAGATGGAAGCCACGACGGTATGTCCGAGCGGCAATGTAGCAGTGACTAAAGAATAGAAGCCCCCATTGCTATTCACCTCCCCTCGGGGAGGATGGGAGGGGGCTCAGAGGGCCCAGAGGATTCTTGGCAACTGTGGCGCGGAACTCCTTGAGGTAGAACGGTTCGAAGTAGGCGACATCCTGGAATTCATCGTTGAGGAAGGCACGTTCGGCAAGCGGGCACATATTCTTGGCATGAGGGATGATGCCGCTGATGAAGCGTGCGTTGGGATGAGTGATGACCTCCCTGCATTTGTCGGAACCATTGCCGAAAAAATAGATGATGTGTCGGTCGAGTTCCTCGGCAAACGAAGCGGCATCGATGACCATAGGCTGAACCGGCATCTTCTCCCTGAGTGCCCTGTCGTAGAGAGCACAATAGACCTCCATGCGTCTGGCATCGATCATAGGACAGAGCCACGCATCGTCGGGAAGTTCACAGTCTCCAAGAAGGACAGGAACACAAAGCAGCTTCAGCGTCGGAACACTCAGCAGTTTCAGGTTCTGAGCATAGCAAACACCCTTTGCCATTGACACACCGATTCGGAGACCTGTGTAAGAACCAGGACCACTGCTGACAGCAACCCCATCGAAAGGAATTCCATGGCTGTCGGTGAAGGAAAGAGCCTCCCTGACGAAACCGCCGAGTTTCTGAGCGTGAGCGTGTCCTGTAAGTTCCTCAGTCTTAAATATATTTGCCCCGTCCTGACTTACTGCAACGGAACAGGCATCTGTCGATGTCTCAATATGAAGGATAGTTGCCATATCAACTAATTTTAGAATCAGACTGCAAAGTTACACAAAAATAATACTTCAACAAACATTTCTTTTGTTAATTGGAGATAATTCCTTAACTTTGCAGAATTCAACTGAAAAAAATATGATACAGTCAATGACAGGCTACGGCAGATGCGTAGCAGAATATAACGGGAAGAAGATCCACGTAGAAATCAAATCACTCAACAGTAAGGCCCTTGATCTCTCGACCAGGATCGCGCCACTCTACCGCGAGAAAGAGATGGAAGTGCGTCAGCAGATCGCACAGAAACTGGAACGGGGAAAGGTAGACTTCACCATCTGGATAGAGAAAGTAGCTGCAGACCTTTCTTCACCTGTCAACAACGCCGCACTCAGCGAGTATTTCCAGCAGGTGAACACAATAGCCACCGGACTTGGAGTGACAGATCCGTCGGTATGGTTTCAAGCCATTCTCCGATACCCTGACGTATTGGCGAAGACCGAAGTGGAAGAGCTGACTGAAGAAGAGTGGAGCATTACCTCAAAAGCCATCACAGAAGCTATTGACGGTCTGGTTTTGTTCCGTCAGCAGGAGGGCAAGGCACTATATGGGAAGTTCGTTGAGAAGATTGAGAACATACGTACCCTATTGGCAAGTATTGAGCCATTCGAGAAGTCGCGTGTAGAAAAGATACGTCAACGCATCACGGACGGGCTCAAACAGATTCCTGACGTTCAGTATGATGCAAACCGTCTGGAACAGGAGATGATATACTATATTGAGAAGTTGGATATCTCGGAAGAGAAACAACGTCTGACGAATCACCTCAACTATTTCATTGAAACCATGAACGAAGGTCATGGGCAAGGAAAGAAACTCGGTTTCATCGCTCAGGAGATGGGACGCGAGATCAACACTATGGGCTCCAAGGCCAATCACGCCGAGATTCAGAAGATTGTGGTCAAGATGAAGGATGAACTTGAAAAAATAAAGGAACAAACATTAAACATTCTATAAGATGAAAAGATTCGTGACATCAATCGCACTCATTGCCCTTCTGGCAGTAAGCGTGCAGGCATCCGCTGACGAGGCGAGACTTCTCAGATTCCCCGCAGTGGGGGGCGACAACATTGTCTTCAGTTATGCAGGCAATCTCTACCGTGTCGGCATCAACGGAGGTCAGGCCCAGAAACTGACATCCGATGTGGGATATGAAGTATTTCCGCGCATCTCTCCGGATGGCGAAACTGTCGCATTTACAGGACAGTTTGACGGAAACACAGAAGTCTATACAATGCCTGTGAAAGGCGGTGAACCGAAACGAATCACATACACAGCTCTTGTTGGCCGCGATATGGTCGGCGAACGTATGGGCCCTAACAACATAGTGATGTGTTGGAGTCCTGACGGAAAAGAAATCCTTTTCAGAAACAAACAGTGGTGTTTCAGCGGACTTAGGGCGCAACTCCAGACTGTCTCTTCGGAAGGTGGCATTCCTGTCGACATTCCGACGACCGAAGGCGGGTTTTGTTCGTATTCTCCTGACGGAAAGTATCTTGCAATGAATAGAATGTTCCGTGAGTTCCGTACCTGGAAGTACTATATGGGCGGTCAAGCCGATGACATCTGGATTCACAAGGTCGGTACGACCGAAATAGAGCGCATTGAAGGCTGCGATCCGGTTCATCAGGATATCTTCCCGATGTGGATTGGCGATGAGATTTATTATCTCTCGGACAGGGACAGCATAA
>DCGE01000195.1:14587-14922 GCA_002314525.1 Prevotellaceae bacterium UBA1786
GAATATGACTGCAAATTCCCTTCATATTCAAAGGAATATGTAGTCTTTGAAAATGGGGGATATATATACAAATTTGATGTCAAGAGCCGCCAGTGCTCCAAAGTGAGCATTACACTCGCCGATGACAACCTGTACAGCCGTCCGGAATTCCGTTCCGTAGAAAATGAAATTACTGCGTACAGCATCTCTCCTGACGGAAACAGAGTCCTGATGACAGCACGCGGAGACGTGTTCTCCCTCCCTGCAGGAAAAGGTCCCGTTTACAATATCACCCGTTCTTCGAATGCGCACGAACGTGAGGCCGACTGGTCACCTGACGGGAAGAATATTGCCTA
>DCGE01000112.1 GCA_002314525.1 Prevotellaceae bacterium UBA1786
TTGCCGTCGGCTGTTGCTGCACCCTGAAGGATGAACTTCTTGCCGGTTGCACCGGATGCGTCCTTGGCAATGGTGTAGCTGCCGTATGTCTGCTGGTCGTTGACATTGAGAGTCAGCGTACCGTCAGCAGCAAGATTGTCGAAGTCTAACACTATAGGAGCATTGTCGCTTGTGAGATCCCACTTCAGGTCGAGGCCTGTAGGGTCGGTCAGTGTGTATCCGTTCAAGTCAAGATATGTTCCTGCAGGAAGTTCGAGGCTGTTCTCCATCGTGATATCTGTGAGCAGAATGATTGTCTCACCAGGCTGGACTACATCGATTGCGTCCTCAAGTGACGGATACATTTCAGTGTCGATAGCACATACAGCAACAACCAGTTCAAAGTGGTCGGTATTGTAGTAAAGCTTATAATCAGGATTTGCTGACATGATATATGCCCTGTCAGCTTTTGCACCGTTCGACGTGACAGGAACGGCTGCTCCGATTGTAGGCAGGAGTTGTGTAGTCACCTTGATGCTGGCACCTTCTTCGAATGGTGCAGTTGTGGAAATTGCCACTGTCTTGCCTGCAGGCAGATAGAGGTCTGATGTATTGCCGCTGAATGCAAGTTTGCCGCCGAGGGTCATGGTACCCTTCTGCTCGATACCCTTGGCTCCGCCTGTAACGTTACCGCCGCCTACAAGGTCGACAAGGGTCAGTGTACCGTTGTTGGTGATGACGCTGCCGGATGCAGTCTCGGCCTTCAGTTCCTGACCGTTGAGGTCGAGGGTGAGGGACTTTTCTGCTGGGATGGCGATGTTCTCAGACGAACTCTTGATCATCGTTGCTGTATAGCCTTCAGCTGATTCATTCACTGCGTTCTGCAGCTTGCCGTACTTCTTGACATGGGCGCCGTCGGCATCTGCGAGGTCGCAGACGTAGCGGACGTTGTTCACGAAGATACCCTCTACGCTTGTGTAGCCGTCAATCTGGCCGACATAGTTGAACGAGTCGAAGTACATCGTGAGGGAAGGAGCGGTTGAGCCGGCTGAACCGAGACCCCAGCTTCCTGCACTACCATAACGTACGACTCCGGACATGAAGAAGTAGGCCTTGGTACTTTTGAACAGTTCGGTTGGGTTGTTATACACATACTCGAGCTTCTCGTTGCTAGGCAGGGTTACGATAAACGTGAGCTTCTTGTTCGCGCTCTTCGCATCGTTGGTGATGAGATACTGGCATGCTGAAGTAGGCCATTTGCCTGATAGATTCTTATGCTGTGCAGTACTGTAATTCGGATAGCCGTTATCCATTGTCTCGGTGAGGGTGAAGTGATTATAGCCCGGGTCACCGTAGCTAGATCCATTGTTATACGGGTCGAAGTCAAGGACAAGAGCTTTGGCGAATGCGGTATTGCCGATATATCCCAGATTGCCGCCGCCTATCAGATGTGAACTTGCAGGAACAGTTGCACTTGGCATGAATCCCACACACGTACCGTCAGGGGTTGCTGCAGGAGGAGGGGTGAGGGAACCTACTATCTGGAAGTCGCGGTTGAAGTCGACTTCGAACTTGCCCTTGATGATTGCTGTGTTGAATGCATCACCATTGACAACCTTGTTTCCTCCGAGAGCAACCTTAGTCTTGCTGCTTTCCACCGTAACGGCTGCAGCAACGTTGTTGTCGGCCTTCACGATATTGAATGACTTGTCGGTCATTTCATCAACCTTGCCGTTGTACTGTGACTGGGAGATGTCGACAGTCATAGTGGCATCGGTAGGCTTGACAGTGACACTGATCATCCAGGTACCTGCGTCAAGTGTCTCAGCATCGGTAGCCGTGGAAGTCTGCTTGACTACATAGTTATAGGTACCCTTCTTGAACAGCATCCGCCATGGGTTTTCCGTATCGTTGGAGGCATAGCCCACCTTGTTGGCGTCTCCTGTTGCGGTAGGTGAGTCAAGTGTCATCACTGTGTTGGCAGGCATCGGAATGTCATCGGTATCTTTCTGCTTTGAAAGAGTGAACTGGTACTTACGGTCGCCCTCAGGGATATCGGAGCCTTCCTTCAGTGCCACGAATACTGGGATACCTACCTCGACACCCCAGATCGGATAGAGGTAGAACTCTTTTCCATGTTCAGTCGTCAATTTGTTGAGGTCAGAATTCTGATACTTCGGGGAAGAAACCAGGTTGTCTGTATCCCAACCGAGGAATACACGTCCCTCAAGGGTGACCTCAGGAATCTCGGATGATATGTCTGAACCATATACCACTGATACGTTCTTTCCAGTGAATTCCACTCCGCCGCACATGTTGTTTGTGCCGTTAGGGTTGAAATGGATGGTGTACCTAGGACCGCCCTTGATTACACTACAGTTATATCCACTCGGACCATCTTCAATATGGCAGTCGGTGTAGTCGATGGAGTATGTACGAGGATCGTTCACATACCTTCCGCCGCGGAGCTGGAGGAGACTTGGGTCCTCAGTCGGATTAGAAGGATTACCGAGTCGGATATTGTAGCTGCCGTTGAGCAAATAGAAGGCATGGGTTGATGCCCACATGGTTCCTGTCAGATTCACTTCGCTGAACACGACTTTACCAGAAAGGTATCCTGTGCCGGCTTCGTCATCGAATATATCATTCTCCAAAGCAGAGCCTAATGTTCCGTTGCGGACAATAAGCACCTGATCATCGGCAATTTTACCCATTGCGATACCCTTGACAGTCTTACCGTTCAGGTCGAGTACTATACCCTTACGGATACCATATTGGTTTGTAGATGAATATGTAGATCCTTGATTATAAATAAATCTGTCAGTATAATTCTTATTCAACTTCACAACATCGGTGTAGTTCATGACATTCGGATTGTAACTGTCATTCTGAGCGTAATCATAAGGTGTTCCTTCGATGAACACACCGTTCGGATTGGTTGAGCTGTCATAATAGTTTGTATTCAACGAACCAGCCTGAGCAGCTTCGATAGCCATCTCCACGGTTGTGTAGCAGTAGAACTTATTGCCATCAGGATCCGTATAGAGTGTACCTTCGTAAGGTACTGTGGTCGCTGAGCCTGAACCTCCTGGCTTATAGGTGTAGCTGCCAGTGAGAGGACGGTCACCCTTGTCGTATGCACGTACTACAGCAGCCCACTTGGTACTGTTGACATCGGCATTCCACTTGGCGTAGAACTTCAGGTCTGTTCTGGTTTCTGTAGGACCGATCTCTGTCACAGGTGTACCTGTGCATTCAGGATTATCATACCATCCTTCAAACAGATAGCCCTTGCGGTTGAGTACAGGAAGTTGTGTCGTCTCGCCTGGGATATAGCCGTGGAAGTCTTCACCACCTGTCACCGGATCTGTAGTGTTCGTATCGAAGGCTATCGGCGTAACTAACTTCACCAGTTTCACAACGTTGCCGTCGTTTTTCACTTTATACTTAGTGTTGTCGCTTGTGAAGTATGATGAACAGTCAGTTGCGTTCGTTCCTGTAACAGCAACAGGACTACCAAATGTAGGAGCAGTTGCTGTCGTCACACCAATCTGAGAACCTGTTGCGAGAGGGGTGGTTGAAGAGACTGTGATGACCTTGCCAGAAGCAAGATAGACGTTTTTCTGGATGTCACAATTGTCATATATCTTGGTGTTTCCACCAATTGTGAGATTGCCAGCCTGCACACCAGCTAATGAGCCTCCACCGTAGCTGTTATGGTGAATCTGACCGCCGAGGATTGTAAGGTTACCTTCGGCATAGATACCACCGCCACTGCCCCAGCCGGTTGCTGTCTTTGTATTGTATGCTATGACACCACCGTTCATCTGCATACTGCTACTACTAGATTGACTGTACACGTACACACCGGCGCCATACCATTTGTCTTGGCTATTGCCCTGTATTGTACCGCCATTCATCACAAATTTAGCGTTGGATCTACATACACATACGCCGGCTCCCTGGTTGTCAACAAGGTTTCCTACAATATTGCCATTGTACATGTAGAATGTGCCATTGTTTTCCACATACACACCGCCACCGTCTTTGCTGTTGTAGTTATGGCTTGTATTGGAGCCCTTTCCACCTGTCAGGACACCACCTGTTATGGTCAGATAGTCGGTTCCTTCTGTTCCAGCCGGTTTTGCTGTTGAATATGTCTCATAGCACCTATCACCGTTTGCGTCAGTAAAATACCTTACATCATTTCCGCAGTCGGTAAGAGTAAAAGTCACACTACCTGCAACTCTGATAACACTTTGGTAAGAGCCATAACCAGGTATTACAAAATTGTTGGCTTTCACCACATGTCCGTTCAGACAGAGGTTCACGCCGCTCACCGGAGTGTATGTAGAACTTAGCGTCACATCACTTGCCAGATACCAGTTACCAGCTGTCATAGGCAGTGAGTTGGTTGAAGTCCACTCGCTCCAGGTAATATCTGCATGCGAATGACCAGCGGCTGTACTAGCACCATCACCGCAGATGCAATGAGTGTGCTGGCCCCAAGCAGATGTGAAGTTACATACTACCATCAGCATCGTGAGTGCCAATAGCTTGAATTTGAGTAGTTTTTTCATAAGCGAAAAATTTAAATTAATAATTATGTTGTTTGTAATTGTTGGTTTTGTTTGTTGTCAGACGCACATAGCCCCTCGTTTCATCACCACACAATACGCCCAAAAGAGTATAATATACAATACGTGCGCAAAATTAGTAAATAAATTTTATTTGAGCAAATAATTTTATATTTTTTTATAAGCACTGACTAATATGAATGGTTACATGAAAACCACAATAACATCCTACTTTTCAGCAGAAAAATGACAAAACAAAAAAATCCTTGCATGGATAAGATGCAAGGACTGACTATTGTAAAATTGATCCGTTTCGGTTCAAAGGGCCTGGTGGGCGATGTCGGTGCGGTAGAAGAGGTTGTCGCAGTGGATTTTCTCTATATCTCTGTAAACCAGTTCTTTGGCTTGCGCAAGAGTTGCCGCGCGCCCCACGCACATCATTACGCGGCCGCCNNGGTAGAAGAGGTTGTCGCAGTGGATGGAACGGACTGCGGCATAGACTTTGTCGCGGGCTTCGAGGATAGTGGCACCACTGGCAACCACCATCAGTACACGCCCTCCATTGGTAACAACCTGCCCATCCGACATCTTAGTTCCCATGTGGTAGGCCACCAAAGGTGGAGTTAGGAGTGGGGAGGGTTGAGGGGTGAGGGAGGAGGGGTGAGGGAGGAGTGAGCCGAGGTCGATTGGGAATCCCTTCTCGTAGGAGCCGGGATAGC
>DCGE01000228.1:0-474 GCA_002314525.1 Prevotellaceae bacterium UBA1786
GCATCACACAATCAAACATATCAACTCCTCGTTCTATGCCGTTCAGGATGTTTTCAGGTGTTCCGACTCCCATCAGGTAGCGAGGTCTGTCCTTCGGAAGGATCTCGTTGACGACTTCAATCATCTCATACATAACCTCAGTAGGTTCACCTACGGCCAAGCCTCCGATGGCATTACCCTCAGCACCTTTGCTGGCAACATTCTCAGCTGCACGACGACGGAGATCAGGATAGGTGCACCCTTGTACAATAGGAAACAGAGCCTGAGAATAACCATATTTCGGTTCTGTCTCATTGAAACGTTTCAGACAACGGTCAAGCCAACGTTCCGTCAGGTCAAGTGACTTCTTGGCATACTGATAATCAGCATCTCCCGGGGTACACTCATCCAGTGCCATCATGATATCGGCACCGATACTACGTTCAATATCCATCACACGTTCCGGAGTGAAGAAATGCTTACTGCCATCGATAT
>DCGE01000228.1:485-1170 GCA_002314525.1 Prevotellaceae bacterium UBA1786
TATGACTACGGAACTCCACACCC
The DNA here is from genome assembly GCA_002314525.1 of Prevotellaceae bacterium UBA1786. The sequence goes on from DCGE01000228.1 coordinate 509, forward strand.
TCTTCCTTCAGTTTCCTGATTCCCGACAAAGAGAAAACTTGAAATCCGCCGCTATCCGTAAGCATAGGTCTATCAAAGCCATTGAATTTATGAAGGCCACCTGCACGTTCCAGGATTTCCGTTCCCGGGCGCAGATAAAGATGATAAGTATTGCCGAGGATTATCTGGGCTTTGATGTCATCCTTCAGTTCACGGAGATGCACACACTTCACGCTTGCCTGAGTTCCCACAGGCATAAAGATAGGAGTCTGAATCTGACCGTGATCAGTCGTTATCACACCAGCACGGGCATTACTGCTGGAATCTGTATGTTCAACTACGAAATTCACTTTTCTGGTTCACTTATTTCAAGGACAATCGGACTATCCACCTTCTCGTCGAGAAGGGCATAGTTCAATACATCCCTGAAGTTCTCAACATAATGGAATGTCAAGCCTTTGATATATTTTTCCGGAATCTGTCTGATGTCCTTTTCATTCTCATGGCAGATAACGATATCAGTAATACCTGCACGCTTTGCCGCCAGTATTTTTTCCTTGATTCCACCTACAGGCAGGACTTTTCCACGAAGCGTCATCTCTCCTGTCATGGCAATATTCGCACGGACCTTTCTCTGTGTAAGAGCCGACGCAATGGCCGTCGTCATTGTAATACCTGCCGAA
>DCGE01000228.1:1221-7555 GCA_002314525.1 Prevotellaceae bacterium UBA1786
GAATATGAATATTCCAGTTGTCAAAAACACGATAATCAACTCCGAGCATTCCATAATGAGCCTTCAGGTACTCCAATGCTATCGTAGCAGACTCTTTCATGACATCGCCGAGATTACCGGTAAGAGTCAACTTACTGCCCTTTCCACGACTTAGACTGGTTTCAATGAACAGTATCTCACCACCAACGGCAGTCCATGCCAATCCTGTCACAACACCGGCATAGTCATTGCCTTGATACTTGTCGCGGGAGAACTTCTCAGGTCCGAGTACCGATACCACATCATCAGGACTCAGCAAAGACTTTTCAAGAGTGCCTGTCTTGGCGTAATCAAAAGTGATCTTACGAAGCAGTTTGTTTATGACCTTATCCAGTTCCCTGACTCCGGATTCACGGGTATAGCCCTCAACAATTTTCTCAATAGCATCGGGTGAAAGTCGGATCTTCTGACCTTTCATTCCGAGTTTATCGAGTTCCTGAGGAACCAGATGGCGTTTTGCTATCTCAATCTTCTCTTCCGTGAGATAACCGCAGACTTCAATCAGTTCCATTCTGTCAAGCAGTGGAGCCGGAATAGCCGATATATTGTTTGCAGTGGCAATAAACATCACGTTGCTGAGGTCGTAGTCACAATCAAGATAGTTGTCATGGAAGGCGACGTTCTGCTCAGGATCAAGAACTTCAAGTAATGCCGATGCCGGATCACCATGAACTCCATCAGCACCAACCTTGTCAATCTCGTCAAGGATGAATACAGGATTCGAGCTTCCGGCCTTCTGGATGGACTTGATGATACGTCCCGGCATCGCACCGATATAAGTCCTACGATGACCTCGTATTTCTGCCTCGTCATGAACTCCACCCAAGGACATCCTCACATATTTACGTTTCATTGCCTTTGCAATGCTCTTTCCGAGACTTGTCTTGCCAACCCCAGGAGGACCATATAGACATATAATAGGACTCTTGAAGTCTCCTCGTGTCTTCAGTACCGCAAGATGCTCAAGGATTCTCTCTTTTACCTTCTCCATCCCGAAATGGTCCCTGTCAAGTATTTTCTCCGCATTCTGAAGATTAAGGTTATCCTTTGTCATCAGGTTCCAAGGCAGAGAGAGCAAGGTCTCGATATATGCATACTGAAGCTGATAGTCAGGACTGTTTGAAGACATGTGCTTCAGTTTTGCCAACTCCTTATCAAAGAGTTCACGGACATCATCACTCCATTTCTTTTTCCTTGCATCAGCCAGGAAATTATCAATGTCATTCGACTGTCCGTCGCCAAGTTCTTCCTGGATATTTTTCAGTTCCTGTTGGAGGAAATAGTCACGCTGCTGTTTGGTGAGTTCCTCATGTGTCTTGTTCTGGATACTGGCTTTGAGTGAAGCAAACTGAAATTCCCTGTTGAGCAGTTCCAGCAGAGAATATGCCCTGATCCTGATATTGTCTATCTCAAGCAAAGACATCCTTTCCTTGTTGCTGATAGGAATATTCGAACAAAGGAAATTGATAAGTGATACTCTCTTGGTCAGTGAGTTCACTTTCGGTTCAGACTGCAGCGGGATGTCACCGACACGCAAGAACTTTGCCGCCATGTCTTTGCAGGCCTCAGTCACTGCAGAGAATTCCTTGTCCTTTGATGAAGGGATGTCCTCCGGATGAGATGCGACCCTTCCGACCAGATATTCGCCGTTGTTTGAAGCTTCAATCAGACGTATTCTAAGATGACCATGAAGCAAGGCCGTACGGCTTCCATCAGGCAGTTCGAAAATCTTTACCACTTTAGCCAACACCCCAACATTATAGAGCTGGCTGAAATCCGGATCCTCTACATTTTCATCCTTCTGACAGAAAAGACCTACAGGACGGTTCTGCCTATTGGCATCCGTAAGGAGCTTGAGCGATGATTTCCTTGCGATATTAACAGGCAGTAAGATGCCAGGGAAAATCATCATGTTCCTCAGCGGCAGAACAGACACAAGTTCATCGTTAATATTGATTTCCTGAAGGTTGGCCTTTACAGGATCAATATCAGTTATCACGGAAATCTGTTGAGTTCCACTTGCCAAATCATCAAATATGTCTTCAAATATGTTCATATCATTTCTGGTATGAGTGACATACACACCTTATTCTTCTGTTTTTTCCTCTTCTTTGGCGTCAACGAATTCACTGACTCCGTTTTGTATGAGAATGTTATACCACTGAAGCATCTTCTTCATGTCACCGACACGCACGCGGTCAGTGTCGTAATTAGGCAACACACTGAGCATCCAGTCCTTCATCTCATCAGATGAAGCTTTTTTGAAATCAAGATCGACGAGTTTTCCCTCGTATTTCTCACTGATGTTCTGAAATACCTGTCCAAGAGGAATATCATTTCCGTCATTCGTATAAACAGAAATATCACCAAGCCCTACCACCTGATTTGTTACGTATGCAGGCATTCTCTTCTTTGCTTCATCGAGACTTTCCACTATAAGCATTCTGTTGCCTCTTGAAACGAGGCGATAAAGTCCTGGTTTACCAGTTATTGCTAAAATTTCCTTCAACATTGTAGTATTTGTTTTAATAATTGTTTTATTTGACATTAAATATCACTATTCTCACGACGAGTTCTGATTATGGATTCTCAATTACGAAATCAGACAGTTTCCGTTTTTCTTCATCAGACATCTGACGTGATATCCATTGTATCGCATGCTCACGAGTAGTGTTGTCACGTTTCATTATCCGCTGGATACGAGTCTCCATGGGAGCATTGACAAATCCGACCAGATCGACCGAATCCCTGAAACCAGCCTCAAAAAGGATTGCACTTTCAATAAAGACCTTGTCGGCAGTCTGACGCTTCACCCATCGTTGGAAGTCTGCCTTGACAGCAGGATGTATTATCAGGTTGAGGCGAGTCTGATTCTCAGGTGACTGAAACAAGAACTGAGCAAGCAACGGCACATTGACTGTTCCATCAGGAAGATAGGCATCATATCCAACAACATTCTTTAGTTGTGAGATGATATCCTTATCCTCAACCATCAGCCGTTTTGCCTCTTTGTCACAGTCATATACAGGATAACCCTGCTGACGAAATTTGTTACAGACATATGACTTGCCCGAACCTATGCCACCTGTAATTCCGATTATTTGCATTTTTCTATTATATATTCCACGTATGATGGATTTATCTTGACTGACGATGCCGCACTCGGCTTTGAACGCAATATCACCTTGCATTTCTGTTGTGACGGATCCAAAGTTAGATAATCTACAACCAATGAGAAATCCTCCACATTGATAGTTCTGTACGATGACGAACTTATCTTGAACGTAACATCGACCTCATGGGGAAACGTCTTGACGACGTAATTCTCCGGGAGGTTCTCAATAGTGATGGGCACCTTGACTACCTTAGTCGTGAGCAAATCGACACACATCGTCAACCTTACAGAATCAGGAACGACTTTCACTCCTTTGATAGGTTCTATCGCAACTGTTGCACTTGTCGTATCACTTAGGGAACTGTATGTAAGTTCCTCTGTAAAGACAGCTGAAATGGTATCAAATATGGAATTCGGAGCATATACATTCACATACTGGGGTGTGATCTCTGACGAAAGAAGCACATAGTCCTTTGCAGTTGACATCCTTACCTTTGATATCACAGGAACTTGCTTGTGTTTTCCGACTGAAGTATATATCTCAAGTGGGGAAACACTCACAGAACTGATTGAGATATCGTCATCAAGGACTTTGGATAAGAGTTTCTTCCAAGTACTGAAATCAACCGTCGCACATTCACCGTTCTTAGGAAGAGATGAATAGTCAATCTCAACGATATTATGTTTGTTTCCGAACATCTCGCCCAGAATCGAGAATCCACGGCCCGACAGGGAGACGGAAACCGATTTTGGAATATAAGACGTTAAGATACGGTCACTTGGCAAATTCACAAGTCTGATGTCGTATGACACAGTTATTGAAGTGTACTCATTGAATGTCTGAATACACCAGAACAATACCGAAACACCCAGAAATATGAGGAACGTCCAGAAATTGCGGTTTGGGCGCAAGGCCCTGACACTCCTGAACAGAGTCCAGACAGAGTTTCCGGTGTGTTTTTTTTGTGAACCGCCGTCTGAATCCACTACTGAGGTTTTACTGCGTTTGTATCACTGAAGACGTAGTTGCGGTCAATCTGAATCTTCACACCGTTAGCGATTTCTACAGTGATATAGCTCTCACCTTCGTTAAGGTCCTTAACGGTACCCATGATTCCACCAGCGGTGATAACCTTACTACCGATCTGGAGACTGTTACGGAAGTTCTGAAGTTCCTTGCGACGTTTGTTCTGCGGACGGATCATAAAGAAATAGAGAATTGCAAACATTGCAATAATCATAATCCAAAAAGACATGTCAAAGCCTGGATTTGCTCCGGCAGCAGCTTGTAAAAGTTGTATGTGCATAATGTAAGATATTAAATAATGTTAGTAATTACATTTCTTCTTTTAAAAATTCTTCATCAGTTTTCCTTCGCTGATAAGCCTACGTGCAACACTGTCAAGCACTCCGTTGATATATTTTGAGCTCTTTCCAGTACTGTAGCATTTCGCAATCTCAAGGTATTCGTTTATTGTTACCGACACAGGTATTTCGGGGAAAGAAAGTATTTCCGCCAATGCAATCTGCATGATCAGCACATCCATATATGCCAGACGACTGAGTTCCCAGTTCTTCAGCGAACTGCTAATCAAAGAACGGTAATACTCGTCATTCACAATGGTCCTTCTCAGAAGTCTCAATGCAAATTCCCTGTCATCCTCGTCTTTGAATTCCGGAACCAGTTCCTGATCCGTACCTGTTTCCTGACTGAACCGTTTGATGGTCTTCATGACAAACGTATCCACTATTTCCTTATCATCATTCCAGTATAGGCTCTGCTCCTCGAGAATGGCATCAATACGTTCGTCGCGCATGATAATCTGTTTATATAGGCGTCTCCACAGTTCCCTGTCCTTTGTATAGTCAGTTTCTGGATTGTCCATATATGCAATGTAATCCTCCGACTGCTGAATTGTCTGGTACAGTTGTTTCAAATAGTCTTCACTATCGATCCACGTCAATTTTTTGTCATCCTTGTACTCAAGAAGCTGTTTGTTAACCTCCAACTGGCAAACAAAAGCATTATCAATAAACCTGTGACTTATCGTCTCATCCTTGTGAGCGATTTGGTTCAATTCTTCTTGCCGATAAATAACCTTGCGTGCATATTTGGTCACATCGACCATAAGCAATAGCATCAGGTTATACAAGTCATACGACTTGCCCATGCTGAACAGCAATTCCTTCTCAACAACATCAACGGTCCTGCCGCTGTTCTGATAATATGCGTACATCAGTTGTACGACTTTCAACCTTATTAAAGAACGGTTAATCATATAGCAAAAAACTCTTTTTTTGATTTTCAAGTGCAAAATTAAAAAAAAAATCTGTGATTTCTTGCTTATATAAAAAAAAATGAACAAATTTGCAGTCTATTTTATCAAAATAATAAGAAGATGAGCGAAATTGAACGAGATTTAGTACATTCTGAGGCTGTAAAAGCAGGGAAACGAATCTACTATTTTGATGTAAAGCAGAGCAAGAACGGTGAGCGCTATCTGGCCATCACTGAGAGCAAGAAATTGTATAGTGGCGATGCTGAGAATCCACAAATCAGTTTTGAGAAGCACAAACTCTTTCTTTATAAGGAAGACTACGAGAAGTTCCGTGCAGCTCTTGACAAAGCACTTGAAATTGCAAGCGAAGGACTTCCACAGAATTTCAGCCGGAATCAGCACACATACAGCAATTCTGTGCCTTCAGAGGAATCGTCTGAAGCAGCAACTGCACTTGACGACCTTCTGAAATTCTAAAAGTTTCACAGCTGTCAATCCAGTAACAGTCACCTACTCGGTGAACAAGGTGTCAGTCTTAATTGACTGATATCAATGATTTTTATGTGCTATTATTTGGTCAATAAAAAAAAGATTACTAACTTTGCATCCGCTTTTTTGACAAGCATACAATCTCCGGATTATAGGAGATGAGTGTGATGGCGAATTAAGCAACACTTAATTTATAGTAACACAACAAACAAAAAAACAATGAAAGAAATTTCTCTTATCGGTCAGCCACGTACTGACCTCGGCAAGAAAGCCAGCCGCGACCTCCGTCGCAACGGACAGATTCCATGCGTTATCTACGGCGCAGAAAGAGTTGATGGCAAACCAGTTGCACAGTCATTCGTAGTAGCTCAGAACGAGCTTGCAAAACTTCTCTACACTCCAAACGTTTACA
>DCGE01000062.1 GCA_002314525.1 Prevotellaceae bacterium UBA1786
ATATTCATTCCTTCGTCATCCATATATGGACAGTCCTGATGACAAGAATACCTATCTTCTGGATGACGAATTTCTGTTCGGCTACTCTTTCCTTGTAGCCCCTGTAGTAGAGGAGGATGCGACATCCAGAGAGGTCTATCTCCCGAACAGCTCCGCGTGGTTCGATTTCTGGACAGATGAGAAATTGGATGGAGGGCAGACTGTTGTCAAGGAGACTCCTATCGACATAGAGCCTATCTATGTAAAATCAGGTTCCATTGTGCCGTATCTCACTCAGAAAGTGCAGTACACCGACCAGATTCCTTGGGCCAAACTTGAGTTGAAGGTATATCCCGGAGCTGATGCTTCGTTCGTTCTCTATGAAGACGAAAAGGACAACTACAATTATGAGAACGGTGAATACACTGAGATTCCAATGACCTGGGACGAGGCAAGCAAAACTCTCACTATCGGCCAGAGAAAAGGCTCTTTCAAGGGTATGATCAAGAGCCGTAAGTTCGTTGTGAATGTAATTGGTGAGAAGAGCAGAACAGTATCATATAACGGTAGAGAGATTAAAGTCAAATTCTAGAACAGATGCAAAGATTCATTTCCATTATAGCCGGTACCTTGCTGGCGGTTGTGTCGTCGTACGCACAGGATTTCAAGGTCAATGAAAAAGGTTATTTCGAGAATAACGATGCCAATGTAATGGTTTTCAGTGATATGCATGCTGAAGGCCATCAGGGTGGCATCACTATGGTCACTTCGGGAGAAAGACGTGCCGCAAGCGGTGACGTCAAGTTTGAAATCTCTCAGGGTCAGTGGCAGGGTCTTCCGAGAATGAGAAACCGTGTCGTCGATGCCGAAAAGAACGAGATTCGCGTGACTTTGAGTTACCCGGACACTCTCAAGCATATGAGCGGATTCAATCCCTCCATTTATCCTGATTTTGCATTCACTTACACCATTTCGGTTCGCGGCGAAGGTGATGGAGTGTTGATTTCCGTAGACCTTGACAAACCGGTCCCTGAAAGATTTGCCGGCAAACTCGGATTCAACGTCGAATTGACTCCGTCTCTGCTTCTCGGGAAGCCGTGGATAATGGATGACAACAGCGGAGTGTTTCCTCATCAGCCTTTCGGTCCGACTATGAACCGTGGCACCAATATGAAGTACATAGGCGACTTCAACCCAAGAGGCAATGCCAGCAAAGACATTATTCTGGGCACTGACTGGAACGTGTACAACCCGATGAGAGCTGACGATATCGTGTCTGCGCCTCTGGCTGAAGGAAAGGTGTTTGTGCTCAATCCTCAAGACGACCTTGCCAAGATTCGTTTTGAAGCCTTGAGCGGCACTCTCCGTCTATATGACGGGCGAATCAACCACAACAACGGATGGTTCATTCTCCGCACTGAACTTGCTGCCGGAGAGAACCATATTGAGTGGAAGGTTACACCTCATTCAAACCCTCAATGGAGGCACGAGGCTGTAGTTCAGACCTCTCAAGTAGGTTATCACCCTCTTCAGAAGAAGGTCGCAGTTGTCGAACTCGACGCCCGTGAAACTTCACGTGAGGATGTGGTCCTCTACNNGCAGGTCCTCTACAAGATAACTGCTGAAGGTGACCGCGAGGTGAGACGCACCGAGGCGTCTGAGTGGGGACAACTTTTCAGATATAATTATCTTCAGTTCGATTTTACTGATGTGAAGGAGGAAGGTCTGTATAAGGTTTGCTACGGGAAAGCCTCTTCATCAGTGTTCCGCATTGCCCAGGACGTATGGCACAAAGGCGTTTGGCAGGCTGAAATCGAATATTTCCTGCCTATACAGATGTGTCATATGAGAGTCAATGAGAAATACCGTGTATGGCACGACATCTGTCATATGGATGACGCGACAATGGCGGTCACTGACATCAATCATATCGACGGTTATGTACAGGGCCCATCCACCTTGAGCCGCTATGAAACAGGTGATCACGTGGACGGTCTTACTGTCGGGGGATGGCACGATGCCGGTGATTATGACCTGCGCATCGAGTCACAGGCAGCCCAGGCTTATATTCTTGCAGCCCAAATCGAAAATCTCGGCGCTTATTGGGACGAAACAAGTATTGATTTCGAAAATCATATTGTCGAGATTCATCAGCCGGACGGCGTCAACGATTACCTTCAGCAGGTGGAAAATGGCGTCCTCTCCATCATCGCCGGATGGAAGGTTCTTGACGGCCACTTCTATAAGGGTATCATCGTTCCTACCGTAAGGCAGTACACTCATCTTGGCGATGCGTCAGCTCATACTGACGGGATAGTTGACACTGAAGATGACCGCTGGCTCTTTACTGAAGACAATCCGAGCCGTGAGATTTCGACCGCAGTCCAGATGGCGGCAATATCGCGCGTATTGAAGGATTACAAGCCTGAACTTGCCGCTCAATGTCTGGAGATAGCCGAGATATGCTACCAACGCGCCGAGTCGGTTCAAAGCCGTAGACCTGACGGTCGCATACAGTGCGCAGTTGAACTTTATCTTGCCACGGGAAAAGATAAATACAAGGATTACGTACTCTCACAGCAAGATTATATTGTCAGGAACATTACCGGCACTGCCTGGTATATCGGGCGCTTTGACAAGGCTTTGAACAACAAGGAATTCAGTGCTGCCATCAGCGAAGCACTTCCAAAAGTGAAGGAGATGTATGACACATTTGCAGCAAAGAGTCCATACGGTGTCCCATACGATATGGGTAACAGATCTTCAGGATCCTGGGAACCTCAAAGTCTCGGATTCCGTTACGCCTGGCTCTATCAGTCATATCCTGAAATTTTCGGACTTGACTTTATGTGCAATTCTATGCAGTATCTTCTCGGTATGCATCCCGGTTCATACCGCGCCTCATTTATGACGGGTGTCGGTGCAGAGACCGTAAAGGCTGCATATGGCACAAATAGAGCTGACTGGTCTTATATTCCTGGTGGTGTTGTTCCAGGAACAAACCTGATAAGACCGGATCTCCCGGAACTGCTCGATTTCCCGTTCATCTGGCAGGAAGGCGAATACTGTATTGGTGGATATACCAGCCACGTGAGCTATATGGCAATGGCTGCTGACAAGTTTTTCAACAGTCGCACTCGATAATAAACAATAACAAACCCACAATGAAAAAAACAATCTTTTTACTCGCAATTGCTGCCCTGGCCCTTTCCTGCGCCGAGCAACAACCTGCACAAAATCCTGTAAAGGAGGATTTTGTTAGTATGTCAACTAACCAGAAGGGTCAGGAGTATCCAATGGTTAACTCGGAAGGTATCGTGCGTAACCGAGTTTATGCTCCTGAAGCCAAGAGCGTTCAACTTCAGATCAACGGCATTCTCTTTCCTATGCACAAAGTCGGCGACGGCTACTGGATGGGTGATTCCACCGAACCGTTTGATGAAGGCAACCACTACTATGCAATCGTTATCGACGGATGTGAAGTTCCTGACCCGAACAGCGTATTTCTTTACGGTTCAGGCAAAGAACGCACTCAGATTGAGATTCCTGCACATGATCAGGACAAGTATGCACTTCGTTCTGACATTCCTCACGGACAAATCAGGGAAATCTATTATTATTCAAATGTTGAGGGAGCCTTGAGACATCTCTTCGTTTATACTCCTCCAATGTATGACCAGGATCTTTCAGCCAGATATCCTGTTCTGTACCTTCACCACGGCGGTGGAGAGNNGAGAGAACGAGACCGGCTGGAGCCGTCAGGGTCATTGCGGATGGATTATGGACAATCTTATCGCTGACGGAAAGACACTTCCATTCATCATCGTTATGGGTTATGGAGAACACGGACGTCCAGAAGCAGGCAGTACAGGCGGTTATATGGACAGCCCTGGATTCAAGATGTATCCGGAAATCCTAGTCAAGGATATGATTCCTTATATCGATGCCAACTTCAGAACTGTTGCCGATGCTGATCACCGTGCAATTGCAGGCCTTTCTATGGGTGGAATGCAGACAAGGGTCATCAGTCTGGCACATCCTGAGTTTTTCCACTATGTTGGTATCTTCAGTGGCGGAGTCATCTCCACACAAGACCTTGGAGACAATCCTGGATACAAGCCAGCCAACAAACTTACCTTCATTGGCTATGGCAGCCGCGAGGTTGAGAATCCACGTGACGGTGTGAATCCTGAGACAGTGACTGAAGAGATCAAGGCACAGGGCATAAACACCCACTACTACATCTCTCCTCTCACAGCTCACGAATGGCAGACCTGGAGACGTTGTCTTTATGAGTTTGCACCGCTTCTGTTCAGGTAGAGCTTTATGTAAATCCTATTTGATTACGAACGCCCCCGAAAGTTGTCATTAGAAACTTTCGGGGGCGGATTGTCCCTTGAGATGCGTTGGGCATCACCACTTTTCTATTACGTCCTGTCCGAAATGCGGATAAACATTCTCTCAGACACAAAAAAGCCTTGCAGCGTGTCAGAAATCCATAATTTTACGAAAGCAGACACGCTTTAGCGTTAAAACGTGCTCATACAATCTCGTATTCCACCTAAAGTTATCAACTCTTGTATTATCTAATAAATGGCTCTCAAAATAGTGATAAATTATAACATGAAGTGATACTATTGCTTATAAAATGATAGAAATACTGATTATAAATATATGTATATCACTATGTTAAAAAAACTATCAATTTGTTAATAATAAAATAATCCGTACCTTTGCAGCGAAAAGTATCAGTAATTAAATAACCAGAACACAAAGGTGTTCGTAAAACCAGAACTTATGAGGAAAATCAAAGTTTTCATTTCGTTGATTCTTTTGGCTGTCGGTACATTTGCCTATGCGCAGACATTGACAGTGAAAGGATCTGTGACTGATGCATCTACAGGTGAACCTATTCCGTTTGCCTCAGTTGTCATCAGCGGTACATCCAATGGCTCAGTCGCCGATATGGATGGCAAATATTCGATCAGTGCCGGCTCCAATGCTGTCCTGGTCTTCTCTTCAGTCGGATATTCGACACAGGAAGTTTCCGTTGGAGGAAAGAGTGTGATCAATGTATCCTTGTCTCCGGACGCTGAATTCCTGGAAGATGTTATCGTGGTTGCATACGGTACTGCAAAGAAATCTTCTTATTCAGGTTCAGCAGCCCTCGTCAAATCAGACGACCTTGTAAAGACGCCTACATCATCAGTTGAGCAGGCTCTTCAAGGAAAGGTTGCCGGTCTTCAGATTACTTCGGCTTCAGGTCAGCCTGGTGCTTCCACAAGTTTCAGAATCCGCGGTTCAGGATCCCTCAATGCATCGAATGAACCTCTTTATGTCATCGACGGTGTCGCTACTACAAGCGGTAGCTATTCAGCTATTGCTGCACAGGAGTATTCGACATCAAGTGTAATCTCTTCAATCAACCCGCAGGATATAGAGTCCATCACTGTATTGAAGGATGCTGCCGCAGCTTCCCTTTATGGATCAAGAGCTGCCAACGGCGTGGTCATCATCACCACCAAGAGCGGTAAGGCCGGTCAGGGCAAGATGAATTTCAATGCCCAAATGGGTATCGCATCAGCTCCGAAGCAGTATTCGATGATGAATTCATCCGACTACTATGGTGTTGTTTACAACAGTTTTCTTGAAGATGCCGCTGCTTTGGGCAAGGATTACCAATGGGCAAATGCACAGACTCAGGGTTTGCTTACCTGGAATCCTTTCAATGTACAGAATCCTTATGATGCAAGTGGAAATCTTGTTTCAGGTGCAAAGAACATCATCAACACCAACTGGCAGGATGAAGTAATGTCAACAGGTGTCACCCAGGATTATAACTTGAGTTATTCAGGTGGTACAGATGCTGTCACCTATTTCTTCTCAGGAGGTTATTACGATCAACAGGGTACTACTCCTGCATCTGCCTACACCAGATATTCAGGTAAGGCCAATGTCGATGCCAATATCAAACCTTGGTTGAAAGCTGGTGCCAACGTACTCTTCTCATATTCTAAGCAGAGTACAGAAATGTCTTCATCTTCAGGTGCATCTCCTTTGTTCAACGCACTTCAGTTCCCTAATGCAGTACCTGTATATATAGTTGACGGCAACGGCGACTATGTGCTTGACGCAAACGGTGAGAAGCAGTACAACTGGCTCAACCCTGCTCAGAAGGACTTCAATCCTCTGGCCACTCCATATATGGACCCTAACAATACTGATACATACCGTCTGTTCGCATCATTCTATGCAGAATTGAAACTTGCTGAGGGTCTTACAGCCAAAACTGTATTCTCTCCTGACTATGTATCACTTTACGAATCAAGTTACTGGAACAAGTATCACGGAAACGGCCCTGCATACAATGGCCGCGGCCAGAAGTATCAGACACACGATCTGATGTACACCAGCACTACCACATTGAACTTCAATCGCACATTCGGTGATCACAACGTCTCTGCAATGGCAGGTTATGAGTTCTGGCACAGCAATTACAATTACTTGAAGGCAAGTGCTACCAATTATGCATTCGATTTCATGACCGAACTTGCCGGTGCAAGTAATATGCAGGAAATTACTTCATATTCCACAGAAGCTTCCTTGATTTCTTATATCGGCCGCGCCGAGTACAACTTCAAAGAAAAATACTTTGTTTCAGGTTCGTTCCGTCGTGACGGTTCTTCTTATTTCGGAGCAGACAACAAATGGGGTAACTTCTACAGTTTTGGTGCTTCCTGGAGACTCTCCGAGGAGGATTTCATTAAAGACGTTGATTGGATAAGCAATCTGAAACTCCGTGCAAGTTACGGTACTTCCGGAAACAATGCAGGTCTTGGCAGATATCAGTCTCTCGGTATATGGGTTGCTGACTCATCATTCCAATACGGAAACAATTCCGGTATGGGACACAGCCAGTTCTC
>DCGE01000023.1:0-193 GCA_002314525.1 Prevotellaceae bacterium UBA1786
GGAGTGCGCCGGATAGGTCTCCTTCGACTAAGCCATCGGTCATCTTGAACAGGAGAGCACTGGTGTCGGCAGTCGTGCGCTTGAGTATCAACGGCATGAGCCCGTCAATCATACCTGTGCGCACTTCCAGGTTCGGAAAATGCAGGATGTACGATTTCTGGAAGGCATTATAGGTGTCAATGGTCAGATAACA
>DCGE01000023.1:304-1462 GCA_002314525.1 Prevotellaceae bacterium UBA1786
AATGCCTGAGGTGCTCAATCAGCGAGGTCATTGTTCCCGACTCGAACCAGTAATGCTTCGCTGCTTTGTCACTCAGTGCATTGAGAAGGCTGAACGGAGCATAGACGTCCTCGCTGTTCTCGGAAAAATGATAGCCGTCGTAGTTCTTCTTCAACAGTGCGTATGCCTCGTCGGTGGTAATGTTCAAGCATTCCGCATATTCCTCCACACAAGGCCGAAGCACTGTGTCAAGTTCCTTCTGGGTAATGCCGCAAAGTCCTGAGTACTCGTCGAACATCGAAATCTGCTTCAAGTTGTTCAGTTCGGAGAAGATGCTCAACTGCGAAAACTTCGTCACACCTGTTATGAACACGAATCGCAGGTAGGCTCCCTCATCCTTCAGTACCTGATAGAACTCGCGGAGCATGGTGCGCATCTGTTCCAGCTGTTCCGGCTGGTACATGACTCGCATGATGGCAGAGTCGTATTCATCAAGGATGACGACAACCTTCTCGCCAGTCTGCTTATAGGCGTTGTGAATCAAGTCACGGAAACGTGCTCCAGGCGTCTTGAAATCAGGATTACGGCCGTATATTTGTTCATATTCGGAAATGAAGTTCTCCAATTTAGACTGAGCCAAAGGCACTGTCAGGTTCTTCAGCCCGCTCATGATGAAGTGCAGCACAGGGTATGCCTTCCACTCCTTCTCCAACCCCATTATCTTCAGCCCCTCGAAGAGTTCCTTCTTCCCGTCGAAGTAAGCATGAAGCGTATTGCACAGCAGGCTCTTCCCGAACCTCCGGGGCCGGGCAAGGAAGACATACCTGTAATTATTAGCGATGTCGTAAACCATGTCGGTCTTGTCAACATACAACAAGCCGTCTTCCCTGATTCTCTCGAACTGGTCGGTATCGACCGGATATCTGAACTTTCCCATATTCTTAAACTTTCGCTGTTTGCTGTTTGCCGTTAGCTTTCCACCATGCGAGCCTATTAAGCATCAAAACAACTGCAAAGATAGGTAATAATCCGCAAACAGCAAAACATTCAACGGCATTTATTCGCATTTGACTCGCTTTTGGAGTTAGGCCCCATTGTGTTCTATTTTCTTCGACCGGCTTTGCCGGTATTTGTTATTCGATGATGATTGTGAGGGCCTTTCCAGAGGCGGCTCCGCCG
>DCGE01000023.1:1494-6705 GCA_002314525.1 Prevotellaceae bacterium UBA1786
TAGCCCTCACCTCATCATCTCATTTCCTCCCTGCTTAGGACTTTTCAGAAATGATGAGGTGGAAGGCTCTGAGAAAAAAGTTACAACTCGGAGAGGCACAGGCGGAGCCCAAGGCAGTTGTTGCGGAGGTCAGGCGTGTCGTAGCTACGGAAAGACACACGGCAGATCCCCGCATTGTAGTTCCAGCTGCCGCCACGGCCCACACGGTTAGTACCACTGGTAGGGCCTGTGGGATTTGTCAGAGAGCCGCTGCTGTAGCTACCATACCAATCACTGCACCATTCCCATACATTACCGCTCATATCATAGATACCAAGTTCATTGGCTTGCTTTGTAGCGACTGGATGGGTCTTGCAGTTATTCTTTTGAATCTTGTCAGAGTCCCAATCATTATCAGAACCAGAGAGGTATTGGTCTCCGCTATTCTTCCAATACCATGCAACATTGTCGATATTACTGCTCCCACTGTACTGCGTGTGGTTGCTGTTGTTGCCTCCACGGGCTGCGAACTCCCATTCAGCCTCAGTAGGTAGGCGGAAGCGTTTGCCCGTGAGTGAGTTGAGCTTTGAGATGAATGTCTGGCAGTCGTTCCACGAAACATCATACATGGGATAATTGTCACCTGTTCCGTACGTTCCCCAGTTGTTCTCTGCAGCAATCTGCTCGACTGACTTGCCCATCACTGCCTTCCAGAGTGCCTGAGTCACCTCGGTCTGGCCGATAAGAAAACTGCTTACGGTTACCTGGTGCGTCGGCTTCTCGTCACTATCAGGATTCTGTTGTTCCGATGTCGCACCCATGGTGAACGTGCCGCCTGCGACAGGAATCATCTTGTAGCTGATACCATTGACCGTAAGTGTCTGATTTGCATAGCTTACAGCCACTCTGTTTGCAGAATTATTCTGCCTTGATGCATTACCCGAACTGGTCTTTTTGCCCGGATTGCCTTTCTGACTTTTCCCCGAACTGTTTTTCCCCGAACTGCCATTCTGACTATTAGCATTGGTGCTTGTCGTAGTCGTCTGCTTCTTCTGGCGGGTAATCCTCTTGTCCTGTGCAGAGACACTCAGGGAACAAATAAGAAGTAGGAATAATAATGCTCGTTTCATACGTTATGTTGTTTACTGTTGTTGCGTAATGCTATTCATTGAATATTGACGTGACTGTATCTACAATTAGAACTTCTTCTCATCCACGACATTCCCCTCCTCATCCACTATCCTCCAATGTGTGATGTTTCTCGCCTTAGACGACAGACGCGCACCGCACTTCAGGATCTTCCTTCCGTCGGCCTCGTATGGGATGGTGTAGCCCTTGTCGTCGATCTGCTCTAAGGCCTTCTCGACTGTCTTATCGACCTTGAGCTCGAGGACGAAGATGTGGTCCTTCGTCTTGATGACCACGTCGGCACGGCCTAAGTCGCTCTTCACCTCGGTATCGACTATGGAGTTGAGCATGGAGAAGACGAAGTAGAGCAGCAGCTTGTAGAACGGCTCGTGCTTTGCCTTGTCGTTCCATTCCTCCTTGGTGATGATGTCGTATGGTATCTTGGCTATGTAGGAGCGGATGGCGATGAGTGCACCTGAGAGGTCTCCTTCGACTAAGCCATCGGTCATCTTGAACAGGAGACTGTTGGTGTCCGTGGATTTGCGGTTGAGGATAAGCGGCATAAGTCCGCGTATCATTCCCTGTCGCACCTCTTCGTTTGGGAAATGCAGTGTGTATGACTTGCTGAGGGCATTGTATGAATCAATGGTGAGATATCCGCTCTGATAGAGCAATGGTATCGGAGTGTCGGCATCTTCGCAGGAAATGTTGAAATCATCAATACCGAGCTTAGTACCGTCATATTCAAAGACATCCTTCAGAGGAAAATGCCTGAGGTGCTCAATCAGCGAAGTCATAGTTCCAGACTCGAACCAGTAGTGGTTAGTGTTCTTTCCTGACAATGCCCTGAGCAGACTGAAAGGTGCATAGACATCCTCGCTGTTCGCGGAGAAATGATAGCCGTCATAGTTCTTCTTCAGCAGTGCGTATGCCTCGTCGGTTGTGATGTGCAGGCATTCGGCGTATTCCTCCACACAAGGTCGCAGTACTGTATCCAACTCATTCTGAGTGATGCCACACAGCCCGGAGTATTCATCATCCATAGAAATCTGATACAGGTTATTCAGCTCGGAGAAGATGCTCAGCTGTGAGAACTTCGTAACACCGGTTATGAACACGAACCGCAGATAGGCTCCTTCCTTCTTGACTGTCTGGTAGAACCCGCGCAGCATGGTGCGCATGGCATCGAGTTCGTCACTGTATAGGAGGCGCATGATTGGGGCGTCGTATTCATCAAAGATGACAACCACTTTCTGGCCGGAAATCCTGTTGGCATTGTGAATGAGATCTGCAAAGCGTGCACTGAGTGTGATAGACAACGGATCGCTGCCGTATATCGCCTCGTACCTCCTGAGCTGTGCCTCAAGGTTCGACTTCGCTTCAGGAATGCTGTAGTTCTTCAGGTCGCTCATGTCAAAATGCAGCACCGGATATGTTTTCCACTCCTTCTCCAACTCCATTATCTTCAGTCCCTCGAAGAGCTCCTTCTTCCCTTCAAAGTAGGCGTGCAGTGTATTGCACAGCAGACTCTTCCCGAACCTCCGGGGCCGGGCAAAGAAGACATACTCATACTTCTTCACATTGACAAGGTCATAGATCATATCAGTCTTGTCAACATATACCTTACCTTGTTCCCTGATCTTCTGAAACTGGTCGGTATCGACCGGATAAACGAATTTCGCTGCCATATTCTATCACTTTTCGCAATACGGATGCAAAGTTAAACAAAATCATCCAATAATGCAAATTTAGTTTCGCTTGGGCTCACTAAAAACGAAACACTTCGTTACGAAACACGTACTTCGTTCGTTAAGAAACGTTTCTGTCACCCGAGACTCCGGCTTTGCCGCCTGAGCGCCTACGGCGCATGTGCATATTCCCGTAGATACTTTGCACTAAACTACCTTCCTTCTGCCGGTTTAATAATCACCGTCGTGTCACAGTTCTTTTTGGCCTTCTTCAATCTTCGCCTGGCTCTCTTCGTCGCCTCGGTTGATGAAGGTAATTCTCATGTCTGTTTTTTGGTTTTGGTTGTCTGTTATTTGGTTTACTGCTGCAAAGATACGAATAAAACCAATTTTATAAAACTAAAAATGGCAAAATTGCATACACGCATACACAAAATCCCAACAGAAGTATCTGTAAGCCATAAAATGACCGTGTATGCGACATGAAAATCGCATACACTTCGCATACACACATACACAAAAAGATAGCAAAGTAGTGTATGCGAGTGTATGCGAAGTGTATGCGAAATCAGTTCGCATACACTACCAAAAACGGCACTACAGTATATTCTGTTGGGGTTTGTGTATGCGTGTATGCGAAATCGGAACTTTTCAGAAAAAAATTATTTTCACAGACTATAATTGCCGCTACTCATATAGGCAACCAGCGGGCGCATACACGTCAGATTGCCGACAACTGCATCGCAGGAAGCAGAGTCTCTCAACGCAGATAGCTGAGGCCTTGAACTAAGATAGCTGAGACGTTGAACCGAGATAGCTGAGACATTAGCCTCAGATAGTTGGCCTGTGTATGCCAACTAACTGTCTTTATCTCCCCAACGTGTGCTTCCTAACTCCTTGACATCAGCTATCTATCTCCTTAACATGCGCTCCTTGCCGTTGTACAGACCTCGATTGTGTATTTGTATAGACCTCGATTGTGCACTTGTACAATCGAGGTCTGTACAATCCGAACAATGTGTCGTCAACCAGATAACAACCGCACACCAGCCAGACAACAACCACGCACCAGCCAGTTCACCCCAACTATTCCGCAACCACACCGCAGCCATCCCCCACGAACACCCCAGCTATCTCCGTCCAGAATCTCAGCTATCTCCGTCCATTTTCCCAGCTATCTCCCAAGCAAGCCTCAGCTATCTCCTTCCACTTTCCCCACATCCCATAATCCATTACTTCCCACCTTATTGTATGTGTATGCGTGTATGCGAGTAAGCACTCCCACCTGTTTCACCATCCCCCACCAACCTTACACAATGTTAACTCCTACCACCAAGAACTGCCATATTCCTCTTCCTCTGACTGTCCAAAATGACACAATCCGAATTTATTCTGAGGATAATTGATGGTGAAAGAAGCTGTTTGAACTGTTTTTTACAAACAATGAACAGTTTTTGGTATAGGAGTTTGGTTCTATTTTTGTAATTTTGCACCGTGATACGCATATTACCAAACCTTACCGTTATGTTCAGCAAGACAAAGTCATTTCTCTCCCTGAGACTCGCATCCTGCCTTCTGGTGCTCATGTCATCTTCATCAGTTCTGGCCCAGTACACGTTCCGCCATCTGGAACGGGAACAAGGTCTGTCGAATCTCAGCATAACATGTTGCCTGCAAGACCGAAGAGGATACATGTGGTTCGGCACCAGGCTTGGGATGGATATCTATGACGGTTCGAAGGTCAAGTCTTTCTATCCAGACCCTTCTGATCCCAATTCTCTTCCGGATGCGTATGTTTCAGCTATTGCGGAATCGCCTGATGGAAGTATATGGATCGGCACATCAAAAGGAATTTGTGCGTTCAACTACGAGAACGGCATATTCTCATACCGTAAAGGAATCAACATCCCCGTAAAATCGTATATATCCAGCATGGTTTTCGACAACCATGGGAATCTGTGGTTTACAGCTGTTGGTTTGTACCGTTATGACACATCGACCAACGATGTTAGACATTATTCAGAAGTCGGAGATAATTCATTATCAAGAATTATCTTCTCATCGACCAACGAACTATGGATAGCGTCATTTTCTGGCGATATATACAGATACGATGAAACTACTGATTCATTCCAAGTCTATCATATCTTATCCAAAGATGGCAGAAATCCCATGACACGTATTTCCGGAATTGCTGAGTTTGATAGGAACCGTCTGCTAATCAGTACCACAGATTCAGGATTCAAAGTGTTTAATATCATTTCCCATGAGATAAGTACGGTTGAGATACTTAATGTTTGTGGTAAGAACGAGTATATCCACACACTTCTGACTCGCTCGAATGGAGATGTGTGGATTGCGACAGAAAATGGGATTTATGTCATTCCATATAATGTAGTTAGTAACGCAAAAGTAT
>DCGE01000137.1 GCA_002314525.1 Prevotellaceae bacterium UBA1786
TGTACGGCTCGTGGTGAATGAGCGAGCCAAGGACGGCTCGCGGTGAGAGGTGAGGGATAATAAATAAATACTATATAGGAAATAAGATGAACGTATCGTACAAATGGTTGAAGGAGTATGTCGATTATGACATGTGTCCGGAGAAGGTTGCTGAGGCATTGACGAGTGTTGGCCTTGAGGTGGCTGGAATAGAAGAAGTACAGGCTATTAAAGGTGGACTGAAAGGTTTGGTTGTAGGTAAGGTACTGACATGTGAGCAGCATCCTGACAGCGATCACATGCATGTATGCACAGTGGATCTGGGACCTGAATACAACGAGGGCAAGGCAGAGCAGATTGTATGTGGTGCTCCGAACGTTGCAGCCGGTCAGAAGGTCATTGTTGCGACCCTCGGCACTACCCTGTATGATGGTGACAAGGAATTCAAGATAAAGAAATCGAAACTCAGAGGAGTGGAGAGCAACGGTATGATATGTGCCGAAGACGAGATAGGTGTCGGTACAAGTCATGCAGGAATCATGGTGCTTCCTGAAGACACAGAGGTGGGAATGGAAGCTGCCAAGTACTTCAAACTGGAGAGCGACTATGTGATTGAAGTGGATATCACACCGAACCACAGCGATGCATGCAGTCACTGGGGTGTAGCAAGAGATTTCTATGCATACCTGAAGCAGAATGGATATGAGACAAGTCTGCACAGACCGTCGGTTGACGGGTTCAAGGTTGACAGCAACAGTCTGAACATTGACATAGATGTAGAGCAGCAGGAGGCATGTCCAAGATATGTGGGTGTGACAGTGAAGGGCTGCGAGGTGAAGGAGTCGCCGAAATGGCTGCAGGACAAGTTGAACACGATAGGTCTGAGACCGATAAACAACATAGTAGATATCACGAACTACGTGATGATGGCCTATGGTCAGCCGTTGCACTGTTTCGATGCAGACATGATAAAGGGAGGTAAGGTCGTAGTGAAGACGATGCCGGAAGGCACACCATTCGTGACGCTGGACGGAGTGGAGCACAAGCTGTCGGAAAGAGACCTAGCGATATGCAATGCCGAAGAGCCTATGTGTATTGCCGGAGTGTTCGGCGGAAAAGGAAGCGGAACATACGACACCACGAAGGATGTGTTGTTTGAATCGGCCTATTTCCATCCGACATGGATAAGAAAGAGTGCAAGAAGACACGGTCTGCAGACAGATGCCAGTTTCAGATTTGAGAGAGGCATCGACCCAGAAGGGCAGATATATGCAGTGAAGATGGCAGCACTGATGGCCAAGGAACTGGCCGGAGGTGAGATTGCCATGGAGATAAAAGACATCAAGAACGACAATCTGCCAAAGAACGCAGTGGTAGATATGGATTATCAGTACTGCTGGGACCTTGCAGGAAAGAAGATCGAGAAAGAAACGATAGAAAGCATCTGCGTGAACCTGGGTATGAAGGTATTGGAGAAGAACGATGAGAAGATTGTGCTCGAGGTGCCGGCATTCAGGGTTGACGTAACGAAGCCTTGCGACATAGTGGAGGAAGTGCTGAGGATTTACGGATATAACAACGTGGAGATACCATCGCAGGTGAAGTCGTCGCTCACCATCAAGGGCGAACTCGACAAAAGCAACAAACAGCAGAACCTGATTGCAGAGCAGTTGATCGGCTGCGGCTTCAACGAAATACTGAACAACTCACTCACGAAGATGAGCTACTACGAGGATAATGACGAGGCAACATACAAGTTGAGCGGATGCGTGAAGCTGATGAACCCACTGAGTCAGGATCTCGGAGTGATGAGACAAACCCTGTTGTTCGGCGGACTGGAATGCATAGCCCATAATGTCAACCGACGTATGAATGACCTCAGGTTCTTTGAGTTCGGCAACTGCTATTATTATGACGGAGAGAAGAAGTTGGATANNGATGGCAGGTCAGATGTCGAATGCCGAGAACTCAAAGCAGGTACTGAACGCCTACTCAGAGGATTTCCATCTGGGATTGTGGCAGACAGGCAAGAGAGTGAACGGAAGTTGGGCTCACCAGGACGAAGAGAGTACGGTATATGAGATGAAGGCCTACGTGATGAATATCCTGAAGAGGGTAGGAGTGACGATGGGTCAGGTGGTGTTCGGCGAACTGAAGAACGACGTGTTCTCGAAAGCTTTGACCATCAGCAACAGAGGCGGTAAGATGATTGCCGTAATAGGACTGGTAAGCAAGAAACAGACGAGCAAGTTCGAGATAGAAGCTCCGGTGTACTACGGCGACATAAACTGGAACGCACTGATGAAGCTTACTAAAAATAATAAGGTGTCGTACTACGAGATTTCGAAGTTCCCTGCCGTGAGCCGTGACCTTGCATTGTTGATCGACAAGAACGTAACGTTCGGTCAGGTGGAAGAAGTGGCTTACCAGACGGAAAAGAAGTTGCTCAAGAGTGTAAGACTCTTTGATGTATATGAAGGCAAGAACCTTCCAGAGGGAAAGAAGAGCTATGCGGTGAACTTCACACTTCAGGACGAGACAAAGACGCTGAACGACAAAGCGATAGATGCAATCATGAACAAATTGATTGCAAACCTGAAGGGGAAGTTGAATGCGGAGTTGAGATGAGAGGGGGGCGAGCCAAGGACGGCTCGCTGTGAGAGGATGAGCCAAGGACGGCTCGATGGGAATAGACGAGCCATGTACGGCTCGCTGGGGGGGGGGGGA
>DCGE01000141.1:0-6327 GCA_002314525.1 Prevotellaceae bacterium UBA1786
CAAAAAGGTTGCGTCTGGGCTGTCGACATCAACAACGCCACCTATTATCGGCCTGAGTCTGGCACTCACTTCGCTCGCGGCAAGTCAAAAGACTATTCCGTCCTCTTTGACTATACCGACAAGGACGGGCATATATGGAAGACCTCCCGGAATGGTCACGGGCTTGTGTCGTCGGCACTCTCCGAAAAACAGAACAAATGGTGCAAGCCACTGTCTGACTACAGCATCCAGGCCATGGATATCAACCAGGACGGCATAGCATGGATAGGAGGTAACTTCGGACTCATACGTATGAACCTCAACCTGATGAACTCCATAGATATGTACTCGCCGAATATATATATAAGGAGTATCAAGTACGGTACTGCTGACATCCACATTTCAGTAGCTCAGGACAAACACGACCCGATAGGCAAGACCACATACAGCTACCGTCTCCACGATGATGACGAATGGTCATACTGGACAACCGACCAGATGTTCAACTTCAACAACATTGCACCTGGCTCATACCAGATATCCGTTCGTCTCTCCGATGCCTACGGAAACATCACCACATCTAAGCCAATCCTGTTTGAAGTTCCTATTCCGTTCTTCTTCCGATGGTACATGTTGGTGGTTTATGTATTGTTCTTCCTGTTCCTGGCCTACCTCTTCTTCCGCTGGAGGACCTACCGCACCCAACTCGAGAAGGAAAGGCTCGAGGAGGTCGTCAAAGAACGCACGCGCGACCTGAAGGAAGCCCAGAACCTGCTCCTGCGTCAGGAACGCGAAGCCACCGTCGGAAAACTCACCAAGGGACTCATCGACCGCATCCTCAACCCGATGAACTATATCAACAACTTCTCACACCTGTCCATCGGACTGGCAAAAGACCTGTCCGAAAACCTTGAGGACGACAAGGAGAACATCACTCCCGACATCTATGAAGACTCCGTCGATGTCATCGACATGCTCAAGACCAATCTTGAGAAGATTCAACAGCACGGACTTTCGACCACTCGTATCCTCAAAGCCATGGAGGAACTCCTGAAGGACCGCTCGCGCAAACTCGAACCTGCCAACATAGTAACGCTTTGCGATCAGGCGCTTGAGGTGTTCAGGAAGTACAACAACGAGACCATCACACAGTATTCCGTCAGAATTGAGAAGAACTACTCACAGGATGAACTCATTTCCAACATATCCGCTCAGAACATGAGCCGTGCCATTCTGTCCATCCTTGCCAACAGCATATATGCAGTCAGGAAGAAAGCGGAAAGGGAAGCCGCAGGTTCCTACACTCCTACTATCAGGATAAGCCTTTTCGGCAGGTCCTCCGACAGTCCTGCCCGTATCGGCATCTACGACAACGGCATCGGCATCGAGGACAGCATCATCGATAAGGTCTTTGACCCGTTCTTCACAACAAAACCTACAGCCGAAGCACCTGGCGTAGGACTCTATTTCACTCAGCAGGTCATACAGGATGTAGGAGGCTCCATATCCATCTCATCCGTCAAGGACTCACATACTGAGGTAACTATCACACTCCCGAAATAACAAGACACTACATACCCTATGGATTTACAACAGCGCATCAGCGAACTTGAAGAACAACTCCAGAAACAAGAGAAGATGGCATCTCTCGGACTTCTCGTTGCTGGCATTGCCCACGAGGTACAGAACCCGCTCAACTTCGTCATCAACTTCAGTAAACTATCGGCTGGACTTGCCAAAGACCTCACCGAGATAATCAACGACGGTACTGAACAACTCACCGAAGACGACATTGCTGACCTCAAGGATATCTCTGCCGATCTCTCCGAGAACATGGCCAAAATCCAGGAGCACGGTGAACGTGCCATCAGTATCATCCGCGGAATCCTGCTCCAGAGCCGGGGCAAGAGCGGCGAGTTCATCCCTACCGACATCCCTGGACTTATCCACGAATACGTGTGGCTCAGCTACCACTCCATGAGGGCCAACGACAAGACATTCAACATCTCCATCCATGAAGAATACCCAGAGTCCACCCCTCGCATGATGGNNCATCTCACGCGGCAAGGAAGGCGAACGTCTGCCTACCGACATAGCACACCTTATCCATGAGTACGTATGGCTGTCATACCATGCACAGCGTGCCAATGACAAGTCGTTCAACATAACCATCAAGGAAGAGTACCAGGATGACATGCCAAAGGTGATGGTCATTCCGCAGGACCTCAGCCGGGCCATACTCAATCTGGTCAACAACGCATGCTATGCAGTCAAGGAACGGAGTGCCACGGAGACTCCCAACTACGTACCGACCATACAGGCCAAGATGTCATACACCCTCACTGAGTCATCCCACGCATCGGTACTCATAACCATTCAGGACAACGGCACAGGTATGTCGCCCGAAGTCCAGCAGCACCTTTTCGATGATTTCTTCACCACAAAGCCTGCAGGCCTCGGAACAGGTCTCGGCATGGGCATCACACACAAGCTCATCACCGAGAACCACCACGGACAACTTGAGTACACATCCGTCCAAGGTCAAGGCACCACCTTCACCATCTCCATACCAGTACAAATCATCCGATAATGAAACGAATACTCCTGTTCATCATAACACTGCTTTCTGTTGCATGCACAATCCATGCACAGTCATTATTCGATGAAGCTGAGGCAGAATTTGAACTCGGCCACTTCACCAAGGTCGACTCCATGCTCCAGACATCAATCAAGTCCATGTCGTCCAACGACAGACTTCGTTCCTATCGTCTCCTTGCACTGAGCAGTCTCTATCAGGACCGCCCCGAAGATGCCGAGTTGTATGTATCCCGTCTTCTTTCCATTGACCCGTATTTCACCACCATCAACGAGACACCGCGCTTTGCCGAGATAATAGAACGTCTGAAGAAAGGCAAGACAACCATCACCACGGCATCGAAGATGGCAGAGACAGTCGAGGAAGTACCGGTTCCCATGACACTCATCACCGAGGACATGATCCGTGCATCAGGAGCACGCAACGTGTCCGACCTCCTCATGCTCTATGTACCAGGAGTGTCGCTCGTAGGAAGTATCGAGGACAACCTGGCCATGCGTGGTGTCTATGGTATGAGTCAGGAGACCATGCTCGTCATGGTCGACGGCCACCGCATCAATGCCCTCAGCACCAACTCTGCTGCACTCGACTACCGCTACGACCTTTCCAAGATACAGCAGATTGAAGTACTCCGCGGTCCGGCCTCGTCACTCTACGGCAATGCCGCCCTCACTGCGGTGGTCAATATCATCACCAAGCGCGGAACCGACATCGAAGGCGGACAGGTCAGTGCACAACTCGGCAACTTCAACACCTACGGTGGAGGCATCCTGTTCGGCAACGGAAACCTACGTACCGAATATGCTGCCTGGGCATCTGTCTACAACTCTCAGGGAGAAAGCATGACAGTCGGAAACACCACGCGCCATCTCGGAGGCTACAACTCACGCCCGACCTACGACCTCGGTCTCAACATCCGCTGGGGCGACATCCGTTTCGAGGTTATCGGCCAACACAGCAAGAAAGTACCATACTCAAACCTGCTCGCTATCGGAGACATGTTTTCCTACGACAGGTATTCCCGCAAGAACGGAGACTGCCCGGGTTTTTCCACCACACTGTCAAGAGTCGATATTGACTACAGCCACACATGGAACAACTTCACGCTCTCCACATCCGCCTATGCCATGAGCGAGAAAATGCAGATCTACAACGTTCTCGGCGATTCTGTCTATCCGCTCATTGCCGAATACCTGGCAAGCATAACAGGACTCTACTTCGAGAAGACTACCGGACTGTTTGAGATTATCAACTGGCATGATTACGGAGGCGGAGGTTCGGTAAGCGGAACTACAAGATACGAACTTTCCAATGGGATGAAAGGCTCTGTCATAGCTGGAGCACAGTACGAAGTCCACTCCATGTCAAACGCCGATCTCACCATCGGCTATGACTATATCAATATCAGTCAGTATTCTGATCAGACCTTTACTTACGGACCGGAGCATACACTCTCCGCCTTCTTCCAGCTTAAGCACAACTTCACCAACAAACTCATCCTCAATGGCGGACTCCGCTACGACCACAAGATACGCCAGAATGCCAAGAGGTTCGATAAACTCTCACCACGAGTCTCACTTATCTACCTTGCTGGTCCAACCGTTTCCTTCAAGGGAGGCTATTCCCGTGCATTCGTCGACGCACCTCTCCTCTATCGTTCATCCAAGTTCACACTGTTCTCAGGAGGAACAGACCTCAATCCTGAAACTACCGATGCCTTCCAGGTGGGAACCAATTTCAACTTCCGCGAAATGAACCTCCAACTTGAAGGCAACCTCTTCTACAACATCACCAGCGAAATGGTCTATTTCAATCCGTTCGCAGCAAAACCTCAGGTTAATGACTTAGCATCTTCAGAAATCACTACTACAAACACCTTCACCAACTCCAGTCAGATGGATGTGGGAGGAGCAGAACTGACTGCCCAGTACAAGGATTCCAAGTACTTCGCCAACCTCAACCTCACATACCAGTATCCCTTCAAGGTCAACGACCTGAAGTACTCCGACCACAAGATTGCCAATGTCCCTAAGTTCCTCCTCAACCTCACAGGCAGCAGGACTTTGATCGACAACAAGCCCGCTGGCAAAGTCAGCATCCGTGGCAACATGCACGTCCAGTCATCCGTTGAATGTCAGGTCAACCAGATAGAATATGCCATCATGTCGCCCGATCGTCTCTTCCGCCATCAGCCCAGCATAGCCATCTTCGGTGCAGGGGCCGACTGGGTGTCACCGTTCGGACTGACCGTCTCACTCGATGCCGACAACATCTTCGGCACCCGCTACTACATCGGCGGCCAGATTGCCGACGGCATCCCGTCCCAGACCACCTCCCTCCTCCTCAAAGCCACCTACAAGTTCTGATTCCCCCGAAACAAAAAAAACATTAAGATTGGCGTTTCCATTTTGAGAGACGCCGATTTTTTATTATCTTTGCAGTCAGTTTCGGTATGGAATACAATTCACAGAACAACAATCGCAGATTTGGCAAGCTGAAGTTCATTCTCTTGTTCATGGTTCTCAGCGGCTTGATGGCCTTGCTCAATCATGTTATCCTGTCCCATACTGACAACAACGAAGAGACCATGGCCGACACCAGTCCCGAAGACGACGTTCCGTCAGCCGACACCACATTCACCGACACCATCTTCCAGATTGTGAAGAAGAACAATGTCGAAGGCGTCAGAAGCTTCATTGACGACTTCCCCGACCAGAACGACGTCCAACTCGACGCAGCCCAGAAGAACGGAGTCATCCCACTTGATTCACGCAGCCAGATCGACGACTACATCCAGACAGGCAGACTGGTCTACGTAGGCAACTCCCCCTATTTCCATCTCGATGACCTCACCCACTCCATCCCCTACCTCACCCCCAAGGCCTACCACCTCGTCAACACCATCTGCATCAACTTCCTCGACTCCCTTCAGTCCAAAGGCATGCAGCCACACATACCCATCGTCACATCCGTCCTGCGCACACTCGAGGATATCACCAGCCTCCGCCGAGGCAACCGCAACTCCGTCGAACGCTCAGCCCACCGATACGGAACCACCGTTGACATCACCTACAACCGCTTCATGCCACTGCAGGCCGATGGCACACTCTCATACGAACCCACACGATACGACTTCCAGCAGAAACTCGTCCTCTCCGAAGTACTGCGCGACCTACGGCTCCAAGGCCTATGCTACGTCAAGTACGAACGACGCCAAGCCTGTTTCCATCTGACAGTAAGGTAATCCCCATGCGCTATTTCATCTATCTCTCCTACGACGGAGCCCGATACCACGGGTGGCAGGTCCAACCCAACGGCAACAGCATCCAGGCCGAACTCAACCGCGCCGTCACCATCCTCTGCGGACAACCCACCGAAGTTGTCGGAGCCGGCCGCACCGATACAGGAGTCAATGCCCGGCTCATGGTAGCCCACTTCGACTCTGCCGTCCCTATGCCCGACAATGTTGTCGAACGCATGAACCGCATCCTGCCACAGGACATCGCAGTGTCCCGGGTCGTACCCGTACGCGACGATGCCCATGCACGGTTCAGCGCACTCTCACGCACCTATCAATATTTCATACATCAGGACCGCGACCCGTTCAACCGCCAGTACTCCTTCTGGGTCACCTACCCCATCGATTTCCGACTCATGAACCAAGCCGCAGCACACCTCTTCTCCTATACCGACTTCACCTCATTCTCCAAGCTCCATACCGACACCAAGACCAACAACTGCCGCATCATGCA
>DCGE01000141.1:6425-10738 GCA_002314525.1 Prevotellaceae bacterium UBA1786
GGAGGCCAGATAACCGTCGACGAATTCTGCCATATCATCCAGCGCCAGGACCGCTGCTCCGCCGGCATGAGCGTCCCCGGTCACGCCCTCTTCCTCACCGACATCCAATACCCCACCGACATCTTCCTGTAAGTGTTGCTTACTGACTATCCCCGTTTCAAGGCAAATGAATATGCACTCTTGGGACAGCGTTCCATGAGGGCGACGAAGAGTTCGGTGGTATCATCCGCTATCTTCACGATGAGAGACTGGTAACGTCCCAGCTCCTCCTGAGGAAACACAAACACCAGGTTGTGTTGCAACGGCAGATTGAATACCATCCGCAAATGGAACAGTGGTTTATTGAGTTTCATTCCATAGCCGAGTGCCAGGCGTCCTTCGATGAAATGTTCATAATACTTCAGCAGGAACATCTTGAAACGTCCTGCCATGTCTATCATGTGTTCAAGTTCAACGAAAGGCATATTCTTCTTGATCTTGATATGGATGTTGTACCCACAAGGCATGATGAAACGCAATCCTCCTGCCTCAATGTCGTACTCCAGCCCTGATTTCCCAACAATTTCCCAAAGCCGTTCATCATGCACTATCTGGCGGATCTCACGGATTTTCCTCCGTTTCAGTTCCTCCCTTCGTTCCTGTTCGGCAAGCCGCTCCTGCTCTGCCCGGAGCCGCTCAAGTTCTTCACGTTCTTTCTTTTTCATTATTAAGGTGGGTTCTTTCCTTTGGTAGGATTGCAAGTTGACTCATAAGTTTCTGCTTTGCTGATTCATCAGTTTCGTTCTCTATCAGTATTCTATGAATGGAGATGATCAGTTGCCTATGCTTTTCATAAAATCGACGGAGTAATTGCTCATCATATTCCGAAAGGGAACATTCTGAAATATGCTGATCCGATGCGTTGTTTATCTTGTCCAACTTGTCCTCTTGGCCTTTACGGAACCAAAGACTTGTCCCTGGTACATGGATGTATAGGCTTTTCTTAGCTTCTCTAAGCAAGGAAGAACTCTGCGAGCATGCCAAGTTGTTGTAGCTGGTTTCCGTGACTCTCTTTATGTAGTGTCCTATGCCAAGAATCTCGTTTATCAGCGTCAGCTTATCAAGGTTTATACTCGAGCGGACGAACAGATCGTCCAATTCTGTCGGTATGTAAAAGTCTCTACATTCCATATAGTCTTTCGCCTCCGATGTCACGAGCACGGCTCTACCACCCTTCTGCCTTCCATAGATTGGCTTGAACAATTCCACCAGTTCATTTTTATCCGATACGCCAGTGCGGGAACAATAGTCACTCAGAGCTTTTATCAGAGCTGCCGGTATTGATTGGTAAACCTCTCCATCGTATTCAAAGAAATCTATCGGTAGGTAATACAGTGTACTGGCAGTTGTTTTCACACAGTTTATCACAAACGGAAAGCCTTCGTTCTGTGTTCCGCAAACCGGACAATAGGACCTTAGAGTGGAATAAAGTCCTTTGCTATTAAGGTTGCGAACCAACAATCTTGAAACAGCCTCGTCAAACGACAGGAGGTCTTCCGTGAAGCATGAATACATTTTTTTTCGTACAACTGAATTGACTACCAATTCCACCAGTTGTCTATTATCCTTGTTGCTCCAGAACGAATCAATCAATTGCTTCTCATGCCCACTCGTAGCCATAATCATAGCAGAAGGATTATTTTCCTGCTTTAAGGAAGGTAGCTCAAGGCAGTTGATATATTCTTTCAGAATCATTTTCTCGCGTTGACTCAAAGACGACGTTTTAAGCATAGGACACAATATCCTGTCCATGATATCTTGATAAGTAATATGGATATATGCAGGAGCTCTTTTTCTTGTTCTCGCAGAACTTTCATTGTCTCCATCTACAGTTAAATACACAAAGAACTGTGCTGCTCTTCGTCCATCGGAACACTGGTCATGATAGTGTTGGGTTTGATTACTATGTTCCCGGCTACCTATCTTGTTTTCAACAAACAACTCTATTGCATGCTTGCCGTTCGGTTCGGTCCCATTGGCTTTCAGGCGCATGAAAAGATCGATTCTTCCTTTCGATGCAGACTTTGTATTACCAGCATAGTCAGACAGGTATTTCGATACGGGATACTCTGTCCTGACATCTGCACAGTCAGTGATTTGGAGCGAGGAGGTCAAGACTGAAGATTTTATTTCATCATCAATCGAGATGCCCTGCTCAAAGGCTCTCTCTACCAGCAAGTCAAGCAGTCTGTGGATTGCGCTGTCCTCTGAAACCGAAAAGAATGAACCGCAGAAAATATCAGCTAACATCCTGCTGTGTGTTAATTCGTCCCGTCCCTTTCCGAGAATGTCGAAAATATTCTGCTCGGATAGGTAATTAACCAATTCTGCATTTTCGGTGTTGTTCCTGAAGTTCGTCATCAATTTCCAGATTAAGGACGAGTGATCTGCAGCATTATTCAGACTGCTGAGATATGAACCAATCGTGATAGAAAAATCGTTACCCATAATATTGTATTTGAAATTTATTGCAAAGATATGATTTTTTCTTGAAACAAAAGAATTTTTCCTTATTTTACCAAAGCAAAGTCGTAATACCTTTTAGGAGGGCGCTGCATCATGGTGTTGAATACATCCATTGTGTCCTGCAGAATGTCGTTGACCAGTGGCCGGTAGGTCTTCAGTTCGTCCGACGGAAACACGAAAACCAGGTCATATCCGTATGGCAATGTAAACGACAGGCACGAGAACTCCTTCGGTCTTTCTACCTTTACCTTCCTGCCTAAGTCCATCTGACCGTTCATAATGTACTGGCTGTATTTCGATAGGACATCGCGAAACCGCCTGACGACTTCTATGTAATGGTTTATCTCGATGAAAGGCATGAATTTCCTTATTTCAAGCAGGATTCGCATCCCACATGGCATTGGGAATGTCACGCTCCTGTCGTTCGACGTGTATTCCAGTCCCGATTCATTGAGTATCTCCCATATCCGTGCATCATGCACAACCGCCTTCATCTCACGTATCTTCTCCCTCTTCAGTTGTTCCCTTTTCTCAGCCTCCTTTCGCTCATTGTAAGCTCGGAGAAAGGCCTCGTTGGCTTTCCTCTCACTCTCCTTCTTCCTCCTGTAATCACGGATTATGTGGAAGGGATCTATATGTTCCAAAATGTCTATCCAGTTCATAACAACTCAAGGATTTCTCTTTAAATATGGGAAACTTCAGTTGTCTAAATGCCTAAATGTCCAAACGTCTAATTGTCTAGTCGTCAACTACGCACCTTCAATAGCACACGCCTTCCCATAATCCTTCATCCAATAGCTGTGAAAGTTATATTGGCTCTGATTCGGCAACACCCACAGCACCGGAATCCTGAAGAAAGGAGGCTTTTTGGGGTGTCTTGCCTCACCATCGGTGAAGATCAACAGACCTTGATAGTAGTTCTTCTTTTCCGCAGCAAAATCAAATACTGGCTGGAAACATGTACCTCCACGGCCTCTTACGTTGATCACACCTTTCTCTGCTTTCTTCATTGTCACTGGTTCGCCCTTAATCTCTGTATCAAACTGCACCACATCAATCGTCTCTATTCCATATTTGAAGAATTTGTTCACAATACCGAAGAAATTGCATATCATCTGACTGGTTATCGAACCGCTCACATCCACAGCAACCAACAGACGGGATTTCAGTTCATATACACTGCCCATATTCTCGAATCCCGACCTGCGGTTGGGTCTCATACGAGTCAGTCGTCTCTTGCTGCTCATCACGTCGGCACGGAACGACTGCATGACTTTTCTGAAATCTATCTTCACCTTCGTGGAGGCTATGATATGCTCCACAAGGTTTCCTGGCAGCGACCCCCATTTGTTCATCACCTCCAACTGGCCTATCATCTCGTTGATCTCAGCCACTGCCATCGGATCTTCCTTCCAGAGTCCTGACTGACCTCTTCTTTCGTTGTCGTCAACATCGTTCCCTGTAGATGAATCCGAGTCTCCGTTCTGTCCTTTGCCGTCTCTTCCTTGTTCGTCCTTCGGTAACTTCTGCTTCGGCAGCATCTTCTCAATCATCTCAGCATAGTACTCATAGTACATATTCTCCTTCAGTCCGAACTTGTTGGCTGACATAAGTTTTATGGCATTGAACTTATAGTTTTCACCCACCACACAATTGCTGCCCTCCGTCTTGGCAAAGTCTGAGCAGTTCTGCGGCTGGCGGTCGTAAGGGTGCTTCAGTAGTATGCGGATGCACTCCACCTTCATCAGTTCGTCAAACTCTTTCCCGCTCAGCGACTGACACAGCTCAGGGTTGTACTCAATCCGTCC
>DCGE01000051.1:0-7875 GCA_002314525.1 Prevotellaceae bacterium UBA1786
CGGTTTGTTGAGGATTACATAGACCTTCTTCTCAAGGCTTACGAGCTGATCGTGGAAATGGATTTCGTCAGTACGCTGAACTTTTGTTCCGAGTTCTGTCACGATTTCTCCGTTGACCTTTACGACACCTGCCTGGATGTATTCATCGGCTTCACGACGTGAACATACTCCTGCGTTGGCAAGGAACTTGTTCAGACGGATCGGTGCATTAGGGTCCTCGAGGTATTCTTTGTATTCAATCTGCTTCTTGAGACTGTATTTGTCATTTGGGTTGTAGTTGCCTTTACGCTT
Organism: Prevotellaceae bacterium UBA1786; assembly: GCA_002314525.1. The sequence continues at coordinate 292 of DCGE01000051.1, forward strand.
CTGGTTGTAGCCACCCTGACGGTTGTTGTTGTAACCACCCTGACGGTTGTTGTTGTTGTAACCGCCCTGACGGTTGTAGCCGCCTTGAGTACGTGGGCCACCCTGTGAAGGACGTCCCTGATATCCACCCTGATATCCACCCTGATAACCACCCTGGTTTCCGCGGTTCTGGTATCCGCCTTGGCTGTTATGGTTCTGGTATCCGCCCTGAGGTCTTGGACGGTTCTGTGACTGTGGACGGTCCTGGTATCCACCTTCGTGGCTCTGGTATCCACCTTCGCGGCTCTGGTATCCACCTTCGCGGTTTTGATAGCCTCCTTGGTTTCCATAGCCTCCTCGGCTCTGATAACCGTTTTCATGTCTCTGGTATCCACCCTGGCCGTAACCTCCTCGGTTATTGTAGCCACCTTTGCTGTAGCCTCCACCTTGGTTGCCGTAGCTGCTACGTCCTTGATAGCCATTGTCCCTGCTGCCATTCTGTGTCTCAAATCCCTGAGGACGGAATGCTTGCTCTCTTGATGGGGCATTGCTGATTCGCTCTGCACGCTGGAAGCGTGGGCGCTGGCGTTTACCTGCTGGCTCTTGTCCTGTCGGATTTTGCCATTCTTCGTTTTCGCTCATAATTTTGTACTTTTAATAATAAATAATTCTAAAACGTGAAAACACGTCGCATATTAGTTAATATGATAAAAAAGCAGACAAACTCTGCCTATGGTTGTTATCTCTGTTCCTTCTTCAGTTCTGCCGGAATTCTGAAAGCAGTGTAAGTTTCAAATACTACGAATATGATGAACGGAACAAGCCATCCGGTACGTGAATAGGGATAGAACAACATCATACCTGCGGAAATGACAGACATGATGGCCCCTATGGCTTGTTGGCGATACAGTCTTCTTAGTACTATGTTCTGAGTGTCGGGATGGTTCTGCAGAAGTCGTCCTGCGGTAAATAACAGTGACCCGACTGCAAAGACATACCCAGATGCAGCCCAGTTCGTTATCCATGTGGCTGTTCCGATTAAAACCATGATCTCTCCCAGACCGGCTATTATCTCTAAATACTTATTCTTCATCCTTCATTACAAAGACATCCTCGTCTTGAGCCTTCATGTAATATTTCTCGCGGGCAATCCGTTTGACGGTCTTGAGGTTAGTCCTAATATCCTTTAATTCTTCTTTCTGCTCTGCAAATAAATCTTGCTGTTGCTTGATTTTCTGCTTCAATTCGGCAATTTCACGTTTCTGCGCAATCCTGTTTATCAGGCTGCTTTCGCCGATGAAGCCGATCATAACAAAAAATACAAGCATTGCCAAAATGTACTTGTAGTTGAACAGTTGATGCCAATCGAATTTATTCATGGTGCAAAGTTAGTAATTTTTATGCAGTTAGAGCCAGTAAAATAGTTTTTTTTAATAAAAAAGTCATAATGTCAGTGCAAATTCCCTTTCAAGTCTGACAAAAGCGTTGTTATGCTCCCTCATCAGTTTGATTTGGTCTTGTCTGCTGAGCACTAATGGCGCATCGGACAGTTCGCGCATGCTGACCTTCATCTTCAGTGTAGGATGAGACAGTTGCTTCCTCATGGAAGGAATGATTCTGTGCATCAGACCTTTCATCTGGTCGAGAACGGTAGGATTTTCGACCAGTACTTCAAACTCGTCCTTGCTTATCATCTTCGGTTCAAGTTGATCCATCCTCTGAGACATAGCTTTCTCCTCGTGCGGCATGTTCTGGGCAAACGTCCTCCATGCGACGATTAAATCGGTAGGATTGATTTCAGCCGGTTGTGCATCATTCAGTGAAATGCTTTCAGTCTCCGGCAATGTTGCAGCAGAAGTGTCTTCCGGTTTGCCGGATGTGTGCATCTGTTTGATTGAGAATCCGGAAAAATGAGAAATCGTCTTTTCCGTCTTTGGGATGTTCAGCGTGGCAGGATGTGAGAAGTCTCTTTTCTCTGCTTGAGACGTTTGTGGGACAGCCATAGCGGAAGCGGCCGATGATGAAGTCGTCGGTTCTGCGTCTGGTTTGGTGAAAACCGGTCTCAGACGTTTTGATTTCCCTATGGAAGCCCTTGCTCGTTCAGGGATGGCCTTCAGGTTGTGAGTCCTGAGCAATCTCGATGAGAGTGATTTCGACGAGAAGACGTTTGTTCTGGCTCATCTTGTAGTTGATGTCGCAGTCTGTGCATCTTCTGATTGCCGAATACAGCATAGGTGTAGGACACTTCGATGCCTGCTGGGCGTATCGCTGACGGAGTTCGTCGTTGCCTTCTATGAGACTGACGGTCTGAGAGTCCTTGCTCATGAGAAGGTTGCGGAGATGACTGTTGAGTCCTATGATGAAATGGTTTCCGTCGAATCCTTTACCGAGAATCTCATCGAACGTCATCATGATGTCACCTACCTTGTTGTCAAGGAAGCAATCGACCAGCCGGAAGTAATAGTCGTAGTCAAGTACGTTGAGGTTGGCAATCGTCTTCTCGTATGTGATGTTCCCCTGACAGAATGCATTGACCTGGTCGAAGATGGAAAGCGCATCGCGCATTCCACCATCAGCCTTCTGGGCAATGACATTGAGAGCAGCAGGTTCAGCCTGTACATTCTCCTTCTCAGCTACTTTTGTGAGATGTCCGACGATGTCGTTGACGGTCATGCGACTGAAATCGTAGATCTGGCATCTGCTCAGAATGGTAGGCAGAAGCTTGTGCTTCTCAGTGGTGGCCAGGATGAAAATCACATAATGAGGAGGTTCCTCGAGAGTCTTCAGAAAAGCATTGAAAGCACTTTGTGACAGCATGTGAACCTCGTCGATGATGAAGACCTTGTATTTGCCTACTTGAGGCGGGATGCGTGTCTGTTCAATCAGGGCACGAATGTCATCAACGGAGTTGTTGGATGCAGCATCAAGTTCATGGATGTTGAGTGAACGATTCTCGTTGAATGCCATGCAAGACTCACATTCATCGCAGGCTTCCCCGTTTTCTTTTGGGTTGAGGCAGTTGATTGTCTTTGCGAAAATTCGAGCACATGTCGTCTTTCCGACGCCCCTCGGCCCACAGAAAAGATAGGCATGAGCCAGATGGTTGCTCATAATGGAATTCCTGAGCGTGACTGTCAGAGCACCTTGCCCCACGACGGAGTCGAAGGTTACAGGTCTGTATTTTCTGGCTGATACAATGTAATTATCCATATGATTTTATGACTGTTTAGAAGGAAAACGGACTGTTGAAATCCTTGAATCTCTCGTGTTTTTTGTCTTTGTCGCTAAGTATGCGTTCCTCGGCAGGAATACGCCAGTCGATGTTCAGGTCCGGGTCATCCAGTGCAATTCCACCTTCGCTCTGTGGAGCATAGAAATTGTCGCACTTGTACTGGAATACTGCTTCCTCGCTGAGAACTGCGAAGCCATGTGCAAATCCATGCGGAACGAAGAGTTGGCGTTTGTTGTCTTCAGAGAGTTCCACTGCTACATGCTGACCATAGGTGGCACTTCCCTTTCGGATATCGACAGCAACATCAAGTACACGACCTTTCACGACGCGAACCAGTTTGGCCTGAGTGAATGGGGGTTTCTGAAAATGCAGTCCTCTCACCACTCCTGCCACAGATTTGCTTTCGTTGTCCTGAACAAAATGCACATCCGACACGTTCTCCCTGAAATCCCTTTCGGAGAATGACTCAAAGAAATATCCGCGGGAGTCGTTGAAGATTCTCGGGATGATGATCTTTACATCCTCTATCTCAGTGTTGATTACTTCAATCATATTCCGTCTCTGAAGAAGTCGAGTGCTTCGATGAATTGTTCCTTGTCGATTGGACGATTGATCCTCACGCATCCTTGACCGCTGAGCAAGGTACATAGGATGTTATCGCCGAAGTTCTTCTTGTCGTGGCTGACGTAGCCGAACAGCTTGTCGTAGTCGTCGCAGCTTAATTCCATCGTGCCATAGTTCTCGCGGATAAATGTCACGACAGAGTGCATCAGACTTTCCGGGAAGTCGAAGTATTTTGTGCTGAGGTAGAGTTCACAAATCATGCCCCATGCCACTGCGTATCCATGAAGTACGGGACGGCCTGTTTCCATCGAGAAACTCTCAAGAGCATGCCCGAAGGTATGGCCGAAATTCAGAGCCTTCCTCATGTCCTTCTCCTTCGGATCTTTTTCTACAAACATCTTCTTGACTCCCACACTTCTGCGAATCATCCTGTCCAGTGATTCGTAATCAGGATTGTCGACATCGAAAGACAGGAGTTCGTCAAGCATGTCGGATTTCGACAGAAGGCCATGCTTGAGCATCTCTGCATAACCCGACAGGAAGTTCCTTGAGTCAAGAGTCTTGAGGAACCGGAAGTCGAACAATACTCTGGCAGGGAGACTGAATACCCCTATCTCGTTTTTCAGCCCACCGAAATTGAAGCCAGTCTTACCTCCTGCGCTGGCATCGACCATGCCGAGTAGGGTGGTAGGGATGTTGATGAACTTAATACCTCTTTTGTATGTGCTGGCAGCAAAGCCTCCGAGGTCAGTAACCATTCCGCCTCCGAGATTGATCAGAACAGAATAGCGAGTTGCTCCACCCTCCATGAGTCCGCTCCATACCTTGCTCACGTTTTCGATGTTCTTGTTCTCATCGCCGGCAGGTATGGTGATCAGAGTATATGGAGTGTCGCTGAGACCCTGTACGAAGATGTCCAGACACAGTTTTTCTGTGTTCTCGTCGCATAGGACGAACACTTTATCGTATGATGACAAATCCACCATTGTGCAATAAATTGAGTTTTACTTTATTAGGATTCTTGATTTTGAGTTCTGTCTTCTGTGGCTCACGGTTCTCCATGTCGCTGAAAAGTGTGACTACATCACCCTTCTTTACGAACTGTGAGAGGTCGAGAACGAGAGTTTTTGTTCCGTCCTCAGCATTGGTTCCTGCAATGTACCAGTTATCAGCGTTCTTCCTTGCCAGTACACAGTATCTGCCTGGATAGCCATCAATGAACTTTGTGTCGGTCCATGTGGTAGGAACCAGTTTCATGAATTCCATGCTTACTGCAGGTGCACCGCCTTCTGACTCAGGAAGGAGATTCTCAGGTGTGACGGCAAAATTCTGGATTGGATTCTGGAAGAGAACGGCCTGTGCCATTTCGTGACAGTCAGTAGTCTTGCGTTCCACACCGCCCTTGTTGCCCCTTCTCAGGTGACGGTTCATGAATGAACCACCCCATTCCATGCAACCCAAGGAGTTGCGGATGAAAGGATGTGTTGCTGTGTCCTTAGCCTCACGGTCGGCACTGCCCTGACCGAAGACAAGGTTCTCGGATGCAAGGACAGCCTCGCTTCCGACATAGTTTGGATACATACGTTCCCAACCTCTTGGTATGGTGCAACCATGGAAGATAACCATGAGACCGTTGTCGTCAGCATCACTCAGTACGTCGTCGTACTGACGGAAAGTCTCCTGCTTGTCACCTCCCCAGAAGTCAACCTTTATTCCCTTGACTCCTATCTTGTGCATCCAGCGCATAACTTGCTTTCGTGCGATAGGATTGTCCATCTTGTTGATAGGACTCTGGACGATGTCGTTCCAGTATCCGCTTGAACTGAACCACAGGAATACATCAACATTCTTGCTGTGAGCATATTTCACGAGCTCCTCCATCTTGTCGTAGCCAAGTTGCTCGTCCCAGCCGGCATCGATGAGGATATATTTGTAGCCGAGAGTGTTTGCCAGATCGATATAAGCACACTGGTCTTTCCAGTTCATGCTTGCATCCTGCCATACAATCCAGCTCCAAGTACTCTTGCCGAACTTATAATCGTGCTCGCTTTCGTAGAGAGGCTTCACCGTGTTCCATGCGGCAGTAGTCTCCACTATAGGCTTCAGTGATGAACCCACGGTGATGGTTCTCCAAGGAGTGGCTCCCGGAAGTGCAAATGCAGGTTCTATCGTGCCGTTGCCGTTGTTCTCCTCCGGCATAGGGAACTCAACAGTGAAGAGTCCGTTGTCCTTGACATTGCTCAGACGGCAGCCGCAGTAGTTGCGGTCGTTTCCGGTCTCACCGATCAGCACCCATCCATCTTCTCCGACCTTGAAAAGGCAAGGGAAGGTGTAGCCATGTCGTGCGTTGGCCTCAGCTACAGGAGCGTCGTATCTGTAAGTCTCTTCATAGCTTGGTTTGGTACGTTTCCAACCTACCATAGCATCACTCTGAGGACACATGAATGTCGTTGTCTGTGAAGGAAAATCAAAGCCAGTCTCTTCCTTCATGATGCGGATGCTGCCAGTGTCTCTGTGGCGGGATACGTTATATCTGAATGCGATGTCGTTATCACTTACATAGAATTCAACATCCATCTTCTGACCCCTTGCGTTCTTAACGGAATATGTAAGTGTGTTTGCATTGTAGCTGACGTTTGCGACCTTACCCTTGTTCAACGTGTAGTTGTCAGAATATGTGGATTCCTTGTGAGCCTCATATACAAGTCCGTTGAAGTAGTCACCCATGTTTGCCGTGAAACCAAGAGGACTGTTCTCCAACATCTGCTTGCCATCATAGAGAATATTGTATGATAGTTTTCCACCATTAATACCTACCTTGACTTCCAACTTGCCGTCGGGACTCTTGATGGTTGCGTCGTTCTCAGCCATTGCACTTAATGAAAACAATGCGGCTGCTAATAAAAATACTCTCTTCATGTTGATTGAAATTAATAGGTTTATGATAATTGTTCTATATATGCTTCGATTGCTTTTTCAGTGATGGCGACGGCCTCGTCCATTGAACAGGACAACATGCCGCCTGCCGCATTCTTGTGTCCTCCTCCGTTGAAGAAATCCTCAGCCATCTTGTTTGCAGGGAAATCACCTACACTGCGCATTGAGACGAGAACCCTTGGCTTTTCGGTATCTTCTCTGAGTGTGATTGACAGCTTCATACCTTTTATATCTAAAGGCATGTTGACAATTCCCTCAGCATCACCTTTCAGGTAGTTGAAATTGGTAAGTTCCTCCCTGGTAAGGGTATAGAGCGACGTATGCAGTTTAGGATAGATCTTCATCTTCTCATAAAGAATATATCCCAAAAGACGGAACCGTCCCTCTGTGTAGTTGCTGTATATATTACGTATGATCTGGTCTTTGTTGACTCCCTTTTTCAGGAGTTCTCCGATAATCTGGTACAGGTCCGGGTCGTTAGAATTATAGCTTAGCTTACCTGTGTCGGTACATATTCCGGCAAATAAATCCTCAGCCCCAGCCAGAGTGATCAGTTTTGTGCTGCTGAGGGCATTGATGATTCTGAACACAAGTTCGCAGGTACTGCTGGCTGTAGGGTAGGATATGGTCAGGTCACAGAACTTCTCCGGAAATAGATGATGATCAATCATCACTTTTTTTGCAGATGCAGCCTTGACGAGTTTGCCGAGTTCCTCCATGCGGCTTGTTTCATTAAGGTCGAGTACACAGATCAGGTCAGCATGGTCGATGTATGTCTTTGCCGTCTTCACGTGGTGATTGTACATGATGATTTTATCTGCATCCTTCATCCACTTCAGGAAATCCGGAAAGTAGTTCGGTACGATTACAGT
>DCGE01000051.1:7907-8097 GCA_002314525.1 Prevotellaceae bacterium UBA1786
CTTCGTAAGATATTCGTACAATCCCAGTGAAGAGCCGATAGCATCACCGTCGGGCGATGTGTGTGTCACGATCACGACATTCCTGCAGGCATCGAACATCTTACCTATTTCATCTATTTCCTTGCTAGATATCTTGTTGCTTAGCATTGTTCTTCCAGTTAGTACAAAGTTTAAGGTGGGTTCTATAAAT
>DCGE01000051.1:8201-15683 GCA_002314525.1 Prevotellaceae bacterium UBA1786
AGTGCTGAAAAGAACGATATCACCCATATTTTAAAAATATTATTTATTCGGTGAATTTATAGAACTCACCTTAAATCACATCCAAGTGCAAAGTTAGAAAAAAAAGTCGAACTTTTGGCTGCTGAGTCATAACTTTTTTGTACTTTTGCAGAAATAAATTTGATTATGCTAGTATCACCATCTCTGTTAGCAGCCGATTTCTGTCATCTGGACCGTGAAATCGATATGATAAATCGCAGTAATGCCGATTGGCTTCACCTTGATATTATGGACGGAGTGTTCGTTCCGAATATCAGTTTTGGCTTTTCTGTCCTTGATTCCATTGCTCCGATATGTAAGAAACCGCTTGATGTTCATCTGATGATTGAACAGCCGGAAAAATTCATAAACCGTCTGGCAAAGTTAGGTACATATATGATGACTGTGCATTATGAAGCCTGTCCTCATCTTCATCAGGTCATACGCGAGATCCGCGAATCCGGAATGAAGGTCGGTGTGGCAATCAATCCGGCAACACCATACACTGCTCTCGAGAGTATAATATCCGATGTGGATATGGTACTCATCATGACAGTGAACCCAGGTTATGGAGGGCAGCCATTCATTGAATACTCATATAAGAAGATAGAAAAGCTGCGTGAAATGATGGCCCTTTCAGGTGCGGCACCAATTATTCAGATTGACGGCGGGGTAAATACCGAGACCGGAGCCAAAGCAGCCAAGGTTGGTGTTGACTGTCTTGTAGCCGGCAGTTATGTGTTCGGAGCAGAAAGTCCTACTGACAGGATTGACTATCTGAAATCACTTTGATAATGAAATGTCCGCTCGTCCATATCTGCATTTTTTTCATACTTGGAATGCTGATATCCGACGGGTTGGTCGGAGTCATTCATCCTGACACGTTCTTATTGCTTGTTTCATCTTGCCTTTTTCTGGCTTTTTTCGTGTATGCCCACTGGAAAATGCTGAGACTGACTGCCTATGTTTCCATGGCTTTGTTTTTCATGTTTGCGGGGTGGACCTATTTCTCATTCAGATACGACGAGATCAGGTTTTCGGTGCCTGTAAAAGGTGATGTCGTCGTCGGAACCGTAATGGAGTATCCTGTCCGGAAACCTCATACCTGGGCGGTGAAGATAAAGACTCAAAGCGACACAAAATTCATTGTGTACCTGAAAAAAGAAGAATCTCCTAAAATCGGTGATACACTGATAGTGCGTCCGCTTTCTGTAAACAGGACGTGTCCTCCCGATGTGGAGGATAAGGAATACATTTCCTATATGAGGTATCTTTTCTATTCCGGCGTTTCAGCAACTATCTATTCTGATTCAGCTAATTGCATTATTTCTCCATCTTCTTCTTTCAGTCTTTCGGATTATGCGAATATCATTCGCCGACAGCTTTCCGAATTATACAAGGAAGGTGGTGTGATTGGCGATGAGGGCGCTGTTGTTGAGGCTGTCACTACAGGAAACAAGACAGGTTTGTCCTATTCTCTGAAGGATAAGTATTCTCGGGCGGGAGTAAGTCATGTACTTGCGTTGTCAGGCTATCATCTGTCACTCATCTATGCACTGCTGGAACTGATGTTTCTTGGGCGCTTCGTAGCACTTCGTTGGAGATGGATTTCGCGCCTCTTTGTCCTTGCATTCCTCTGGGCTTTTGCATGGCTTGCAGGCATGCCTCCATCCTTGTTGCGTGCAACGATAATGCTATCCGTGATGATAGTATCCGGGATATTCTACCGAAATGGGTTGTCTTTGAATTCTCTGGCGATTTCAGCCATTGTGATGTTAGTATCAGATCCTTTGTGTCTGTTTGATATAGGTTTTCAGCTTTCGTATGTATCCATGCTGGGTATTCTGGTTGTCGGAGTACCGTTGACAGGTAGGTTTTACGATATACATTGGCTTGCAGACAAGATTGTTCCTGTCGTAATCATTACGATGACTTGTTCGGTATTTACAGCACCGCTTGTTGCATACTATTTCGGTCAGTTACCGCTTCTGTCTGTATTTACCAATCTTATATTGACAATACTTGTGCCTTTGATACTCCTCCTTGCCTTTGTGTGGTGGCTTTCCTTCCTGATTATTCCGGTTCAGCACTATGTCACTTCTGCTCTGCTGTCTTCGGTTCATGCTATGAACGATACTGTGGATTTTATAGCTGCCATTCCGTGGGCAACTGTCGAATGGCACCCAAATTTATGCGGAATAATATTATTTTACTTATTACTTAGCTCAGTAATCGGAATTTTTTATTATCTTTGCAAATTCAAAATACAAACAGAACAATGAATAGACTATCAAAACTGTATTCAATAATTATTGCTTTGGCTTTCTGCTCTTCGGCTTTTTCTTCATGTGACGATGGTGAAACATACGCAGATATGAAGGAAAAGGAAAAGTCTGCAATCAACTCATTCATTAACGATAATGACATCGTGGGGCCTATCAAGGTCATTACGGAAGCTGAGTTCTATGCACAGGATTCGTTGACTGATGTTGATGAAAACGAGTTTGTATGCTTCAGTAGCTCCGGAATATATATGCAGATAGTTCGTCGGGGCGAAGGCCAGTCAATGATTGAGATGGCTAAATCGGATCCTGACAGTACAATAACAAAAGTCGTCTTATGTCGTTTCATGGAGTATGACATTGAATCCGGAGATACTACGATATCAAATCAGACGGTATCCAGTATAGTTGATAAGATGCAGGTTAAATACACTCATCAGGGTCGTTCATACACCGCATCATATACTGAAGGTTTCATGCTTACGCAGTACAGTTCTTCGGTAGTGCCTACTGGATGGCTGAAACCGATGGATTTCATTCGTCTGACAAGGAAATCCGACCCTTGTACAGCCAAGGTACGTCTTATTGTCCCACATACATCAGGTACATCAAACGCATCGGGATATGTTCTCCCGATGTATTATGAAATAACATACCAATTAGGAGTGTAAAAAAATAACGCATGAGTTTAATTAAATCTATCTCTGGTATCAGAGGAACCATTGGAGGCCATTCGGGTGATGGCCTGAATCCTTTGGATATTGTAAAGTTCACAAGTGCATATGCCACTCTCATCAAGTCCCGTACTTCATCAGAGCGTCCGAAGATTGTTGTAGGACGCGATGCCCGTATTTCCGGTGAAATGGTGAAGAATGTGGTTTGCGGAACTCTTATGGGCATGGGATTCGATGTGGTGAATATCGGTCTTGCATCAACCCCTACTACAGAACTTGCTGTTACTATGGAGAAGGCCGATGGTGGTATCATCATCACGGCAAGTCATAATCCCCGTCATTGGAATGCACTGAAACTTCTGAATAATGAAGGTGAATTCCTCAATGCAGAAGAAGGAAACGAAGTGCTTAGAATTGCCGAGGCAGAAGCTTTTGAATACGCAGATGTTGATCATGTCGGACATTATCGTGAAGACAACAGTTTCAACCAACGCCATATTGACTTGGTCCTAGGACTGGAACTTGTAGATGTCAGTGCCATACGTAACTCCCATTTCCGAGTAGCTTTCGACAGCGTGAATTCCGTAGGTGGAATCATTCTGCCGATGTTGCTTGAACAACTTGGGGTGGAGAAGATCACTCCTCTCTATGCAGAACCTACAGGCGATTTCCAGCACAATCCGGAACCTCTGGAAAAGAACCTCTCCGATATCATGTCTTTGATGTCAGAAGGATGTCATGATGTTGCTTTCGTCGTAGATCCTGATGTTGACCGACTCGCGTTCATTCAGGAAGACGGGAAGATGTATGGTGAGGAATATACACTTGTGACTGTGGCTGATTATATCCTCCGTCACACACCGGGCAATACTTGCTCAAATCTCTCCTCCACACGTGCTTTGCGTGATGTCACTCAACGTTATGGCGGTCAGTACAACGCTGCTGCTGTAGGTGAGGTGAATGTTGTCACAAAAATGAAGGAGACAGGTGCCGTAATCGGCGGTGAAGGCAATGGCGGTGTAATCTATCCAGCAGCTCATTATGGTCGTGATGCTTTGGTGGGAATTGCATTGTTCCTTTCTCATCTCGCTCACGAAAAGATGAAGGTCAGCGAACTCCGCAAGACATATCCTGACTACCAGATTGCAAAGAACCGCATTGATCTTGAACCTTCAACTGATGTTGATGCAATTCTTGCAAAGGTCAAGGCTCTGTATTCAGGCAAGGAAGGAATTGCCGTTAATGACATCGACGGAGTGAAAATCGACTTCCCTGAGAAGTGGGTACACCTCCGCAAGAGTAACACAGAACCTATCATCCGTGTATATTCTGAGGCTCAGACCATGGAAGAGGCAGATGCAATAGGAAAAGAAATAATGGATATCGTTTACTCAATGAAATAATTATGAAAAAAGGATTTGTTTTATTACTTATGCTGGCTATTTGTGGCTCTGCATATGCACAACGTAAAACTGTTGTTGTTGAATCTGAAAAAACTGTTCAGAACGACGGTCTGACATTGAAACGCAAGGTGGCAATCGGACGCTTTTCCAATGAAACACAATATGCGAAAGGCGTATTCTACAACAAGGAGAATGATCCGATGGGCAAGCAGGCTCTCGACATTCTCTCTGCAAAATTGGCTGCTTCAGGCAAGTTCCTTCTTCTTGAGCGCAATGACCTGGCATCACTTCTTGAGGAGTCTCAGAAGAACGGTTCATCAGCACAGACTATCGGTGCCGATTATATGATCATTGGCTCCATTACAGAATTCGGACGCAAGAACGTCGGAAAGAACCGTATGTTCTCATCAGAGAAAAGCCAGATCGTAGAGGCTGCTGTCTCAATCCGCATCGTGGATGTATCTACAGGACTCATCATCTATTCCGATGAAGGTAAGGGTGAAGCAGAACTCACCACGAAGACGAACCTCGGTCTCGGAGGTCAGTCGAGTTACGATGCCACTCTTTCTGACAAAGCTATTTCTGAGGCTATCGGCCAGTTGGTTGAGAACATCATAAACAAGTGTACTGACTCTCCTTGGAAGACCTATTTCCTTTCATGCGATGCTGACGGTTCTCTGATTGCCGGTGGTGCAAGTCAGGGACTCAAGGAAGGAATGGTCCTTTCTTTGACTACGAAAGGCAAGCAGGTCAAGAATCCTCAGACAGGCATCATGATAACTCTCCCGGGTAAGGAAGTCGGAACGGTGAAGATTCTTTCAACAGGCGGTGACACTCAGGAAACTGAATATTCAATAGTTGAAGTCTCTTCTTCTGAGAAGGTGACTGAAGAATCAATGGGTAATTACATTATTCAGGAAAAGAAATAGTAGCTATGAAAAAAGTATTCATTCTTTCGCTCATGTGTCTTGCTTTCATTGGCTGCAAGACTCAGTTCCCTGTCGCTCAGGAAACAGGCAAGGCCGATATGGCATACTTGCTGTTTGTCGGTACCAACAAGTCTGACTACAAGGGTAAGACCGTTGAGGTGACCGTTGATGACAATGCTCCGTTTACAGCCAACGTGGTTTGGCAGAAACGTGCAACACGTCGTGGTACTCAATACGGAGTCGCAACAGGTACACGTTCCGTGAAGGTGACTTGCAACGGCAAGGAAGTATATAATAAGAAGGTATTCCTTTCAGCACAGGAAACCAAACAGATAATTCTCCCTGCACCATGAAAAAACTATTGATTTTAGCATCTTCGGTTGTACTGCTTATCTCCTGCGAGACAACAAAGACAGTACAGCCTCTTTATACTTGGCATGGCTATGAGGATGCCACTTATCAGTACAGTAAGAAACAGACCGATGAACTGCGTGATAAACTTCTTGCAGAATACAAGACGATGGTTGACGGCAAGAAAGGCACACGTGAAGTCGTACCTCCAGGACTGTATGCAGAATATGGTTATCTTCTCTGTAAGGTGGGAAAACAAAAAGAGGGCATGGATTTCCTGAAGGAGGAAATCCGCCTGTATCCTGAATCAGAACAATATATTTCACGAATCATCAAACAACTCGAAAAATGAAAAAGACATTATTATCACTATTTGCAGTTGGCTTGCTGTTCGTGTCTTGTTCAACCTCAAAGACTGTAACCACACGTGGCGAACTTTATCCACTTGTATATGAGGAACAGCCTCAGGCTATCGCAATAATGCCTCCTATCAATCAGACAACACATGCAGAGGCAAAAGACTATTTCTTCACTACTCTCTACATGCCACTCTGCGAGAAGGGCTATTATGTATTCTCACCATATCTGACCATGGAACTCTTCCAGCAGGAAAGTGCATACGATGCAGAACTCTTCCTTGAGCAGGACCTCTCTACCTTCAAGTCTTTCCTCGGTGCTGATGCTGCCATGTTCACCATCATCAAGGACTGGCGCCGTGCTAATGCCGTTGGAACGATTCGTGCCAATGTTGAGTATATCCTGCGTTCAACCAAAACCGGAAAGACGCTCTACAGACGTGAAGGCGACGTTACTGTGGACATGAGTGTACATTCATCCAGTGCTGGAGGCGGTTTGTTGGGTGCTCTTGTAAATCTTGCTGCAACGGCTGCTGTGACGGCTGCAACAGATAAGGTTGAGGCTGGACGGATATGTAACAATTATGTTCTTTCTGACCTGCCGGCTGGACGTTATTCAACGTTATTCCAGAAGGACATGGAAATGACAGCAGGACCTGAGAAAATAACCAAGACGGTTCGACCATAACAAAAATTCCCGAAGCTCATGGCCTCGGGAATTTTGTCTTCTCCTCTTTTCCTTCACTGAACAGATCGTCGTCTGTAAGTTTTTGCATCCAGTGCCAGAATGGTGTGTTTTCAAAATGTGTTTTGTCACCAATCCTCCGCATGGTCTCGTTGATTTTTGTGTGCCGGACCTGTTGATGGCGCATAAAAGGATATAATGCAAATGTCAGGAGCAGCCCCATCCCGCATACAACGATCATCTGAATATCAATGCTTGCTCCAAGAATCCATGCGATGAGTTGCGAAAGTACCACAATGCAGTTCAGCAGCAGGCATGTGAATGCCGTTCCTACATGTGAAAAACCAAAGTCAATGAACAGATGGTGCAGGTGTGTCTTGTCAGGATGGAAAGGTGAATGACCTCTTGCAATTCGTGTAGTCATTACCCGTAACGTATCCGCAATCGGAATTGACAGTATTGCAATACATGTCGGAACCAATCCGATGTTATGATATTCAAGAGCACCGCACATCGATTCCTTTCTGAGAACCGAGAATACGAATGCGGTCATCAGTGTTCCCATCATCAGTGTTCCTCCGTCGCCGATAAACATCTTGGTGCGTTTCCCGAAAACATTATGTATGAAGAACGGCACGACTGCACCTGTACAGATGAGACACATAATAGCCATTCCGAAGATTCTTGCTTCGTAGAAGATGACAGCAAACAATATACATGCCAGTGCCATAAATCCCGATGAGTAGCCATCCACTCCGTCAATGAGGTTGATGGCGTTGATAAT
>DCGE01000051.1:15721-15862 GCA_002314525.1 Prevotellaceae bacterium UBA1786
CCTGCAATGACTGAAAGTGGATATGCAACATATGGAGATATTTCTTCAAGTCCGAAAAGCCCGTGGAAATGGTCTATCATGTTACCGTTGAGAAGCATCATGCCAAGTATTACACCTATTTCTATTATGAATCTCAGTGCT
>DCGE01000233.1 GCA_002314525.1 Prevotellaceae bacterium UBA1786
GTAGTCACCTGCCTTTGTGAGTCCGCCGAAGAGTACGATTGCCTCAGGTGCCGAGAAGGCAACAAAGTTGGCAAGTGCCTCGCCGAGGACACGGCCTGTGAATTCAAAGATTTCAAGTGCGATCTTGTCACCCTTAACTGCTGCATCATACACATCCTTTGATTCAATAGGACGGTCTGTGATGCTACGGAGAAGACTGTCCTCCTTACTTGCCTCAAGACGTTCCTTGGCAGTGCGCGCAACTCCTGTTGCAGAACAATATGTCTCCAGACAACCTTTGTTGCCACAACCACATGAGCGGCCTCCACGCTCTACGACAACATGACCGAGTTCACCTGCGAAGCCGTCATAACCGTAAACGAGTTTGCCGTCGATGATGATACCCGAACCCACACCTGTTCCGAGAGTGATCTCGATGAAGTGCTTCATCCCACGTGCTGCTCCGTAAGTCATCTCACCAACAGCTGCTGCATTGGCATCGTTGGTAACTGCTACAGGAACTCCGAGACGATCGCGGAAAGCCTGAGCCAACGGAAGGATGCCCTTCCAAGGAAGGTTCGGAGCGAGTTCGATTGTTCCGTTATAGAAGTTCCCGTTAGGTGCACCTATTCCGAAAGACTTGATATTGCCTGTACCACCGACCTCTTCAATAAGTGGACGGATGCCATTACATACGGCTTCTACATAATCGTTGAAATCACTATATTCTTTTGTCTTGACGGAACCCGACTTGATGATCTTGCCGTCTTCTGTCACGATACCGAACACACTGTTGGTACCGCCGATATCCATACCTAATGAATACATATTTTTATTACTATTTGACGATTTACTATTAGAATTAATTTAGTTATTTACTATTTAACCATTCTGCTAATCATTCTCCACCTCGGGGGAGATAGAGGGGCTACTTTACTTTCTTGAATGAGCAGATAGTGAGGTAGATTGCACAGATGAGAAGCACACATACTCCGGCTGTGATAGTCTGGAATGTTTCTGTTGCCCAACCGATGACAGGAGTCACTGCAGCACCACCTGCAATGGCTGTGATCATAAGACCTGAGATAAGGTTACCCTTATCCGGTTCTGCCTGAAGTGCCATGCTGTAGATGATTGGGAATATGCAACTGCAGAGAAAACCGATGGCACCTACGCAGATGAGATCGAGTGTTGCGTTCTGAACTGGTGAGAAGGCAAGAATGAGAATCATCACAATACAGATAATGATGTTCCAGCGGAAATAGGTCATCTCCTTGATCTTAGTCATGAGGAATACTCCGAGGAACGCACCGATAGTACGACAGATGAAATATACCTGCGGAGCGACACCTGCATCGACTGTCTCCCAACCGAAACGCTGGATGAGGACCTTACTGCTTACGAAGTTAGTAGCAACATCAATTCCGACAACGAAGAAGATGCCGAAGAACATCATGAGGATGAACGGATTCTTGAGAAGTGCGAAAGTAGCACCTACGCCAGCACTATTGCTCTCCACACCCGTTTCCTGTCTCTCGTCCTTTATCGGAGAGAACATCAGCCAAAGACCTGAAACCAACGTAATCGCTCCAAGAACAGGGAATGCCAGATACCAGTTGTTCTTGTCACCGCCACCGAGGACATTGACAGCAAACAACATAATAAACGGACCGACAAATGAACTGATAGCCTTCACCACCTGACCTGCAGTAAGACTACTGGTCAAAAGTTTCTGATCAGTCACCACATTACCGAGCAGAGGATTGAGTGAAACCTGAAGGATGGCATTGCCAATTCCGAGAAGTGCATAGCCGATAATACAAGCCCAGCTCTCCTTGAAGATGAGTGGCACGAACATACCGATTACTGTAACGGCCATACTGATGAGAACTGTGTTCTTACGGCCCCATTTGTTCATCTGGATACCTACAGGTACACCAAGGAAAAGGAACCAGATAAATACCATAGAAGGTACGAAACCAGCCATGGTATCAGACCATCCGAATGCATCTTTTGCATAGTCGGAAGAAATGCCCACGATGTCACAGAATCCCATTACGAAGAATCCGAACAGGACTGCACAGATGGCATTGAGTTGTTTTGAGTTAATCATAAAGCGTTATTATTTAATTAGATGAATAAAAATTACTTGTTCAAGTGGATAGTCTGACCCTTCTTGGTTGCGGCATACTTGTAGTCATATCCGAGCAGACGGATAGTAAGCGGCTGTCCAAGGAGTGACGTTACAGTCACATCTACTGCCAACTTGCCTGAATTGTGATTCCATGCAATATCAACCACGAAACCTCCACGGGCTCTCAGACCCTTCACACAACCCTCCTTCCATTCATCAGGAAGTGCAGGGAGAATATGAACGGCTCCATCATGACTCTGCAGAAGCATCTCGGCAACACCCGCACAGGCTCCGAAGTTACCGTCAATCTGGAATGGTGGATGGGCATCGAAGAGGTTTGGATAGGTTCTTCCGTCCCTGTAACGGAACTGTGAACGATCATCAGGCAGGAGCATCAACATGTTCGACAGAATCTTGAAGGCATGATTGCCGTCCTGCATACGAGCCCAGAAATTGGTTTTCCAACCAAGACTCCAGCCTGTTGCCTGATCACCTCTCTGTTCAAGGGTGGTACGGGCAGCATTGAAGAGGTCGGGAGTGCGAGGCGTTATCTGGTTCGATGGATAGAGTCCATAGAGATGCGAAATATGGCGATGCTGATCATTCGGATCGTCACCGTCCTGCTGCCATTCCTGGAGTTGACCGTACTGGCCCACCTTCATAGGAGGAAGCTGGGAGATGAGTGTCTCGACCTTTTTCTGGAAGTCGGCATCAACACCGAGGATCTTTGCTGACTGAAGTGCCTGGTTAAGTGCATCGCGGGCAATCTGGGTATCCATAGTACAACCTGAAGTGATGGCTGTACGCTTGCCGACAGGTCCGTGTTCCGGACTTACGGAAGGCACTACCGACATATATCCCGTACGAGGATCTTTCACCATATAGTCGAGGTAGAACTCAGCTGCACCCTTGATGACAGGGTAATAGGACTTGAGGAAATCTCGATCAAGAGTGAAAAGATAATGTTCCCAAAGATGGGTAGTGAGCCATGCTCCTCCGTTAGGGAACATACCCCATTCAGCGCCATCGATAGGTCCTGCAATGCGCCAGATGTCGGTATTGTGATGAGCCATCCACCCGCCGCATCCATACATCTCACGGGCAGTGACAGCACCTGTTTCGCTCAAGTCGCGAATCATCGTGAACAAAGGTTCGGCACATTCGCTGATACCACAGACCTCTGCCGGCCAGTAGTTC
>DCGE01000167.1:0-459 GCA_002314525.1 Prevotellaceae bacterium UBA1786
CATGCTCCGAGGAATACATAGTCGACAGGGTGACCTTCGAGTTTCTCTCCTGGGGAGAACTGCATGTAGTCAAGTTGGGCGAGGAATCCTGCTCTTTCATCCTCTGGAATTTCATCGAGGGTTGGGATGGTTCCGTCAATCGGAATGCCGGCTCCTGGGTTGGTTCCGTATGTGATTCGTGGGATGATGTCCTCAGCACGATAAGTCACTTCGCAGTCGAACACGGCATCGTCATCACTGCGGAGCGTCTTCCAGAATTCTACGGCCTTGTCCCATGCTTCACCCTTCGGTGCATATTCGCGTCCCTTGAGATATTCAAATGTTATGTCGTCAGGGGCGATGATGCCGGCTCTTGAACCCATCTCGATGGAGAGATTGGATAGAGTGAGGCGTCCTTCCATAGACAGAGACCTGATGGCAGAACCTGCGTATTCGACAACATAGCCGGTGGCACCTGAC
>DCGE01000167.1:484-3432 GCA_002314525.1 Prevotellaceae bacterium UBA1786
TCATCTGAGCCATGATGTAGAGGGCAATGTCCTTTGCCGTTACACCATCCTGCAATTGTCCTTCGATGTTGATTCGCATGGACTTCGGCTTCTGCTGGAGGATGCACTGGGATGCAAGCACCTCAGCCACTTCACTGGTACCTATTCCCATTGCAAGAGCACCTAATGCACCATGCGTTGATGTATGGGAGTCTCCGCATACGATTGTCATTCCAGGGAGTGAAAGTCCTTTCTCGGGACCTACCACGTGGATGATGCCGTTATCCTTGCTTCCCATAGGAAAGTGGTTGACACCGAACTCCTCACAATTTCGTTTCATCGTCTCGACCTGATTCCGTCCGACAGGGTCATTGATGAATTCCTGTTGGTCGGAAGGGGTGTTGTGGTCAGGCATGGCGTAGACCTGTTTCGGTCGCAGTACTTTGATGCCCTTATCACGAAGAGCGTCGAATGCTTGAGGACTTGTGACCTCATGGCAATATAGGCGATCGATATACAATTGTGTAGGACCGTCATCCACATTCATTATGACGTGACTGTCCCAGATCTTGTCGAAGAGTGTATTCATTTAGTGTATTTCTTTTTTATGATTCTCTTTCCGTTGATAAATATTCCCAGCAGCACGACAGCAAACAGAATGCCGACGATGTTGCTGACTGATGACGGCAGACTGAAGCCCTCGGGTGCGACCAGGATGTATGTCATACATACCATGCTCATCCACATTGCGGGAACAACAGCTATGATGTACTGCTTTCCGTTTTTTGCCAGCCATATTGCGATTGCCCAGAAGGAGAATATTGACAGGCTTTGGTTGAACCATGCGAAATATCTCCATAATACTTGGAAATCAATCAGCATCACGATAATGGAACATGCAAAAATTGGAAGTGTAATCAAAATGCGTGGCAGTAGTTTGTCCTGACGGATTTTCAGAATATCTGCTGCAATCAGTCTTCCGCTTCTCATGGCTGTATCTCCTGTGGAAATTGGTGCAAATACCACTCCAAGTATAGCCAGTATTGCTCCGAAGGAACCAATCCATGAATGGCATAGGGCATTGACCAGAAGTGCTGGGTTGGCAGAGTGCTGACCGTTGTTTGTCAGGAAATTGAGCAGTTGCTCGTATGGGGTGTTACCTTCCGTCCCCAATGAACTTACAAAACGGATTGACGCAACTGCCCATATTAGTGCGATTATGCCTTCTGCAATCATTGCCCCGTAGAAAATCGGTCTTCCGGTCTTCTCTTTTTTCAGGCATCTGGCCATCAGCGGACTCTGAGTGGCATGAAATCCGCTCACCGCACCACATGCAATGGTTATACAAATCCCAGGATACAGTGGCATGGCTGTGTTGGGATGATGATTCGAGAATGCTTCAGTGATTTCTGGAAGATAGCCTGGGTGGGTAAATATCCCTATCAGAACTCCCACACCCATCACGAGTAGGGCAAATCCGAATATCGGATAGATCCTTCCGATGAGTTTACTGATAGGTAGAAGGGTGGCGAGCAGATAATAGGCGAGTATGATGATAGTCCAGAAGGTGACTGAACCACAAACTCCCCAATCAGATGTAAAACTGGATAGCAGACCGGCAGGTGTTGAAGTGAAGACTGCACCGACGAGAATCATCAGCAACAATGAAAGTGCACGCATTGACATGCGTGCTCCCTTTCCTAGTTCGTCACCGACTATCTCAGGTAGGCTGGCACCATTTTTTCTCAACGATATCATGCCTGCCATATAGTCATGTACTGCTCCACCGAATACGCTGCCAAACACTATCCAGAGATATGCAGCAGGTCCGTATAGTATGCCGAGTATTGCACCGAATATAGGTCCTGTTCCTGCTATGTTGAGGAACTGGATTAGGAATACTTTCCACGATGGCATCGGGATGAAGTCAACCCCGTCTTTTTTCGTAAAAGCAGGTGTTGTACGGCTGTTATCTGCGTCAACAACCTTTTCCACGAATTTTCCGTAGAAGATATATCCTAGTATCAGTATGACAAGACTCAGTATAAATGTGTACATTGTCTGAATTAGTTGTTTTCAGGTCTGAGTTTGCGTACTACTTCTGCTGTTCTCCACATCTCACTGTCGTGAAGTGCTGCGAGTTCCTTGTTGAGCTTTTCGCGATAATCAGGCTGGCTATTGCTGTCAATGCTTATCTGAGCCTGTTCGCCACATTTCACGCTTGCATAGAGTTTCTGCATAACTGGTTTGATGGCATCGTGGAATGGTCCCATCCAGTCAAGTGCACCTCTTTGTGCTGTGGTTGAACAGTTTGCGTACATCCAGTCCATACCCTTTGCTGCAAACAGCGGCATGAGTGACTGTGTGAGCTCCTCGACAGTTTCGTTGAATGCTTCGGATGGAGTGTGACCATTCTCGCGAAGTGTCTCGTACTGAGCAAGGAGAAGTCCCTGAATGGCACCCATGAGTGAACCTCTTTCTCCAGTGAGGTCACTTGTTGCCTCGCGAAGGAATGTTGTCTCGAACATGTATCCGGAACCGATACCGATTCCGAGTGCGAGAGTGCGGTCGAGTGCCTTGCCTGTTGCATCCTGATAAACGGCAAATGATGAATTGAGTCCGCGGCCTTCAAGGAACATGGTGCGAAGACTTGTACCAGAACCCTTTGGCGCAACCATTATGACGTCGATGTCCTTCTCAGGAACACAGCCTGTGCGGTCGTTCCATGTTATTGCGAATCCGTGAGAGAAATAAAGTGCGTTGCCTGGTTTTAGGTGCTGCTTGAGTAAAGGCCATACTGACATAACAGCAGCATCTGAAAGGAGACACATTACGATAGAAGCCTTTTCAGCAGCCTCCTCGATGGAGAATAATGTTTCTCCTGGTACCCAACCGTCAGCGATTGCTTTTTCATAGGTCTTGCCTTGACGCTGACCTACGATAACGTTGAAACCGTTGTCACGAAGGTT
>DCGE01000063.1:0-404 GCA_002314525.1 Prevotellaceae bacterium UBA1786
TCACCTGCGACCCCGTATGCGGCCTTGTGCAGATTCCGTGCATCGAACGCAACCCTATCGCAGCACTCCGTGCACTCGACGTAAGTTTCTATTCACTCCTTTCCGACGGCCGCCACATCATCTCCTTCGACAAGGTCGTCGAGACCATGAAACGCACCGGCAAGGACCTGCCGAGCCTCTACAAAGAAACATCCCTCGGCGGCCTGGCAGCACTGTAGAGTCACCACCCCGGTTTCACAGATGTCAGAGGCACCGTTNNCAGGGCCTATTGCCACCGCTGAGCGAAATTACAAAGTTTCCGGCTTCTGGCTTTCTGGCGTTCCTCCAGAAAGCCAGAAAGCCGGACTGCCCACCTTAATTTCGAATCAGATACTTCTTGCCGTTCTTGATAACGACACCCTTAT
>DCGE01000063.1:524-4516 GCA_002314525.1 Prevotellaceae bacterium UBA1786
AAGTCGAAGTACTTCACTGCAGGTGAAGTTTCACCAGCCTTGAAGAGGCCGAAGCCAACACACATAGTGAGATCCACACTATCATATTCTCTACCTAATTCTTCGAAAGTTCCATCCCAGGTATAATATATCTTGTAGCCTTGGTCATGGAGAGACTTCACGGATACAGTCTCCATAGTTCCCACCAACTCCGACTCCAAAGAAACAGTAGGTAGTTTGGAAGTAGTTTCAAGTTGGACTGGTTTGTATGGAATCTCATAATAAAAGACATAGCCCTTGCCTCCTTCGAGAATATCACCTGCTTTGGCGAAAGTATTGCCGATCTCGAAATTATTAAAGCCATTCCATGTAGCGCCATATACTACTACTCCTTCTGGAACAATGAAATTGTGATGGATGAAGAAAGGACTGCATGAACTGTAACTATAGAGATTCTCCTTTATCTGGAAGTTAATTCCCTTTCCGTAGTTGTATGCCTCATACTGGAGGAACTGGTTAACTGGAACAAGCACCGACATATCCTTTGGAAGACCCTTGAATGTCTCGTGGGTCATATTGATCTTCTCAGGATCTGTACCGAGGAGCGTGATGCTCTCCATGCCGTCGCAGCCCCAGAATGCGCGTGAGCCTACGTACTCGATGCTTGCTGGCAGGGTGAACGAAGCAAGGCTCTTGCAGTTCTGGAATGCGAATGCATCGATTTCAGCAAGTTCAGAGGTATTGCCCACGGACTCTATGTATGCCATGCGGAGCTCTTCGCAGCCGTCGAATGCATACTCGTTAATCTCCTCGAGTTCCTTTGTCATGGTAACGACCTCAAGGTTCTTGCAGTTCTGGAATGAATAAGGTTGGATGTTGTCGATGCTTCTTGGAATGAATAGCATGCGGAGCTTCTGGTTATCCTGGAATGCAAAGCGACTGATGCGGTCGATTTCGCTGACGAACTTGATCCTTCCGAAGCCCACGTACGTTGACTGAGCTTCATCGACTTGAGTATTGAACATCTGCTTAGCCTGAGCGAGGTCGATTTTCTTGCCGTCAGTCGAGATGTACCAGATTTCGTCGTTCGGAGGCAACAGAGGGAGGATGTGGTCGTCATCGAAGAACAGATTCCATGACGATGCCTCGTATGCCTGTTCAGCGTCAGGGAGAACGTAGAGGCATGCACCCGGAGCGATGTTTTCGAAAGATGAGCTTTGGACCGTAGGAGGCACCTTGGCGAAAGAGAACAGAGTGCTGAGGTTTACATCGTTCTTGAATGCACTCTCACCGATCTTCGTGATATATTCCGGAAGTACGAGGTTGACGATGTCGGTCCTGTCGAGATAGATGTTGTCATCGACTGCTTCCTTATACTGGTTGAAGTATGGCATACCAGCCGCGTCGAGGAGTGCATAGACGACCTTGTTGCCCTCTACGGTCACGAGGTTCTTGGCATCGACAGTATAGAGTGCGAGTGTGTCGGCGTTGCCTACGTTATCGACTGCCTTCAGATAAACGTTGCCCACTACGAGGAGGTCGTTGATCTTTGATTCGTCGTAGTCCTCCCAGTTCTCGAGGTCGAAGGAGTATTGGAAGCTCTTCAGTCCGCTCAATGTTTCTCCGACTGCCTCGGAGTAGTCGTCGGCATAGAGAACGTGCTTTTGGTAGTTGGTGAGGATACGAGGCTTCGTGCCGTCGATTCCGTATGCCACGTTTCCGATGGTTGAGTTGCTCACACTGTCGAGGAGACTTATCTCACAATGGAGTTCGCCTTCCTTCGTGCGGTCGAGATAGAAGCACTGGCCCGCAGTGGCAGGGAGGTCCTGTTCAGGACCGTCTCCTACCTTGATTGTCGATTTCCACAAACCTACACCGCCGTCATTGTCGTGAGCACCTTCTGACGTGATGCGTGCAGACTCGTCTTTCTGGTTGTACCATACAAGTTTATAAGGGGATGCAATCGCGTACATGTAGGCAGGATTATCAGTCAGGAACTCACAACCTTCAAATACAGGGCCTGTAAGGTCAACGCGGTACTCGTATTCCATGCTTTGCGCCTGGTTGGTCACGTTGTCGGTGGCCGTGATGGAACCACTATGCAGTCCTTCCGTATTTGGAAGATTGTTGAACTTACGGGTCAGGGTATCGTATGCTACCTCAAGATACTTGGCAGACTTCAGTCCAGAGCCGTCGCCGTCACCAATCTTCGCATAGAGGCTTGGGGTCGTGGCACCGTACCACTGCATTCCGTCGGACTTAGCCACATACATCTTTGCTGTATCCGTACCCTTGAAAGCCACATCTGTGATTGTCGGAGCAGTTCCATCGACATAGTATTGCTTTGCCGGGGTAGGCTGATAGGCTGACGTATTGCCGGCACTGTCAGTCGCAGCCATTGACACTGCATATAATCCGGGAACAGAAGTGTCGAGCGAGATTCCCTGTGATGAACTCTTCGTCACCGTCGTTCCGTTATTGTAATAGGAATATGCATTCACAACTGGGAATCCTGACGTATCACTATTGAAGAGCCAGTTACCTTGCAGCTTGCCGTACCCATATCTGACAAAGAGCATTGACGTCGCGTTTTTCTGATAGCGTTTTGTCGGGTCCTCGCCCTGGGCGAACGAGAATTCGAATTTATTCAATGTCGGTGCAGTCTTGTCAACATTGACGACAATAGTCGTATCTTTCGACTTATCACTTGTGTTGGTGATTGTGAACTTGAAATTGGCTTTCTTGACGTCGTTACCAGCATAGGTGTAGCTCCATGTACCTTCTGTAGTGTTAGTGGTAACGTTCTGTGCAGTTCCGCCGTTGACCTGAACTACGAAAGACTTCAGGGTGCCACTTGGCTTATATGTACCTCCGATAGTCACGTCTTCGCCGTTCTTGTACCATGCGGTAGCACCCTTGTGAGTCGTGACTTTAAGTTCAGGGATAGGGTTGGATGTGGCCTCTATGCGGATTTTATCAAGTTGAAACTTGAATCCACTAGCTGATGAAGTGGATTGTTGAGCATAAAATTGAATTTGGATAGTCGCATTCTTGTAGTCTTTCAAATCGAATTCTTCAACTTTTGATGATGAGCCAGTTACTAAATAAGTGCTACTAATCGCACCAATTTGAGTCCATGACGACCAAGTTGACGAACCTGTTTGTTTACGAATCGACACTGTAAATTTGCCGTAAGTACTATTTATAGTTTTTCCTTTAAGCTTGAGCTTACAATCGGCATCTGGTAACGTGATGGAGTTTGTTGTCACAACACAATATTTACCACTACCAATTTGATTAATATTGCATTCGAGATATTTCTCACTTCCACTTTGTACAACTTTAAATACGTAACCATTGCTGCCAACTGAGCCATAAGATTCCCAGCCAGTTGGTTTGGAACCAACAGAGTAATTGAAATCTTCGGAATAAACCGTCTGTGTCTGTTGTGACAGAGCATTAACACTCGCAAACAACGATACCGCAAGGCACGTCAAGAGGCTTAGCAACCTTGTTGCCTTCACCCGCAAAAGTAGATTTGTATTCATATATACTATTTATCCTTAATTCCGCAACACTATTATCAAATAAACTTTTTAAAGTACCCTTCAGAGAGAGGGGGAGGGACTCAGACCACCGAGTAAAAAATGTCTTCGGTTACTGTTGTTTCGGTCTCTCGATTATCACATGAAGGGAACTTCATACTGGTTCTTTGCCATAGATTTCTTTGCCATAGCTATAAATCTAAAGGTAAAAAAGTGCGCAAAAATACAGAAAAATAGCGTAACATAATTGCTATTTCATGAAAATCTATTAACTTTTTTCGTATTTTCGATTAACTTTTTTCGTGTAGAAAAAGTTACATCAGTGCTAAAACAGCTCCTCACGCCATTCTGAAGGCTTTTTGCCTGTGTACTTGATGAAGGTACGGTTGAAGACCTGACGGGAGTTGAAGCCGCAGGTAAGGGCAATGAAGTCTATCTTGTAGTCGGTGTTCTGGAGGAGTTCCTTGG
>DCGE01000063.1:4530-7320 GCA_002314525.1 Prevotellaceae bacterium UBA1786
AATATTCTATGCGGTAGCCGTTGACGAGCTTGGTGAAGGTGGTCTTCATCTCATAGCGGATGATGGACGAGAGAGTTGACACAGAAGTGCCAAGACATCGTGACATAGTCTCGACTGTAAGGTCATGGTCGAGAAAGAGACGTTGCTCGGCAAACAGCTGAAGAAGTTCCTTCTGTAGCTGGCTCGCTTCGGAACTACCATCGAAATTATTCGCTGAATCTAATTGTTCAATCTCCTCCTGAGTCCTGATGCTAACCGGCGCAGAATGGCGAAGCACCATGACAACGGCAAGAAAGTTAATACATGTCATGTAGATATAGAGGACGATGTCGTACCAGACGGAGAAAGACGAGAACAAAACCTCACGCAATACGACCCATACGACGAAAAGTGCGAGGATGGCACTTAGCCACTTGAGCGAATGGGAGTCGGGATCGGAATATATATGTTCGAGTGTCTTTTCACGAAGATGAAACTTGTAACAGAAGAAGATGAACAGGGCTATCATCAACGCGTCGGCGATTCTCTGGAGCAGGATGTACGGGACTTGGAAGATGAGACCAGCAATGAGAAGCAGAAGAAAAGGCATGGAAAGAAGAGCCAGTACAGGTTTCTTAGGCTGGTTGTTGGAATAGAGAAGATAACCGACGCATGTTATTAAGCAAAAAGCTACGGCATCTATCGACTTGCCTACATTATACAGATCTGGTACAAATGCATCCGAAAAGAACAGGATATCGATATATGCAATTATGTACATGACGGTACTGCAGGACAACAGCAGCAGGATGATGCCAACGAGGCGTGAGAGGATGACGTTATAGGAAGACTTGATAGGTAGCAGATTTGTACAAAGCAGCAGCCCGCCTAAGAGGCAGACGGCAAAGTAGATGCTGGCAGCTATTCCACCGAGGTATATGTAGAGATCCATGTTGTCCATCTTGATATGTATGCTTACGCGATGCAAATATACAAATAATATTCCGAATAGCCAAAAGATAAGGCAAAGCTGGAACAAACAAAAAGACTATGAAATAAGGGAATTTATTTTTTTTATTACTGTCCGGTAAAACTTTTNNNNCATAACTAAAGTTTTCGTCCAACAAAAGGGCTGATTCCCACAAGAGGAGTCAGCCCTTTTTTCACTTTGTGTATTTTGATTACACAATATCATCAACTAAGGCTCATGCTCTTATAGCTTGAAACTAAGCTTGATTATATTTGCGATCTTTGGCATTCCGGTAGTGATAAACTTGTCAGCCTGTGCTTGCTTATAGAAAATGTAATTTGATTTACCGTTGTAAGTATGCTTCTCATTGTCGGTGTCTAAAGCAAATACATCGTAGCGGAAGCCAATAGGGTAATTGACTTTGAGATCTGCCGACGGCAGAGTGACACCATCCAACATATTGTATGTACATTTAATACTATATGAACCCGTGTCTGGTTTGGCAATGCTGTATGACAGTTTGTACTCCTTCATATTGTCGTGGCAACCAGGACAGAGTGAGTCGTTTACAATAATTGCAGCGCGTTGATTGAGATAGGCTTCTTCAAGCGGGAACCATTTATTGAGCAGGTCGGCCTTCGTAATCTTAGTGCCGTCAGTTGACTTTGATATAGTCTTGGTTTCAATGGTTTTCCCGTCAGGACCAGTCAGGGTGAACTCCAATGAACCGTAATTCAAGCTGTACAGATCCATAAAGCAATAGTAGTCAATGTCAAGGTTCGTGTACTTTGTGACACTAGGCGTCGGTGTTGGATCAGGATCTTTTTCGTCGTCATCCTTGCTGCAACTTACGAAACCTACGGCCAGCAACATGGCCATGGAAATAAGAAAATACTTTTTCATGATGTTTGTTGTTTTTATGGGTAATAATTTTTCTAAACCGGTGCAAAGGTAATACAAATATTTGAATTGAGTAAATATTTGTCGGAAATTCTTCACTCCCTGTTCATCTTTCTGCCATAGCCTACTATCCTACCCTCGTCACAACTGTCAGCCGACAGAGAATCTCCAGCCTCAGCCCCACGGGTCTTAGCGTAGTAACCCCAGCTCCAGCCTGTGTTCGTCCAACAGTAGCAATTTCCATAATTGGAGTAATATCCCCAGTTGTAATAGTCAGTCAGTTTCCTGAGACTGAACCTATCGCCACCCTCGCTGAAATAGCCCGAGAAGTAGTTGTTCGACAGACTGTAGTTCGATATCACAGCATCATAGCATGAATTGCCTGGATAATACAGATATATGCGGCCGTTCCTTATCTCCCAGTCAAAGCGCAGACTCATCCTGTCGTAAGGTCCCTCGTAGTAGTAGTCAACCTCATAGCCATATCCATGAGTAGCATAGTCATAGTCAGGATAAAAAACCACGTCAGAGTCATAGGAATTGAATGTATAGATATCACCACGCCATTCGTAGTCATAATACATACCGAAGTCGCCTGTCCACTGACCCGACAGACACATTGATTCCTCTACATCCTCGCGCATACACGACATGAGCAGAGAAGCAGCACCTAAACTGAGGTAGAGTGCGAAAGAAGATAAATACCTTTTCATGTCTTTTAGTTTTTTAATTGTTAGACTATCTTTTTATTTTGACGCTGCAAAGTTACACATTAAAAACCACTCCCGCATTAGGAAATCACATATCCGTTGAGGGAAAATCCCTAAACCTGTTAGGGAAACAGCACCGCAAAAAAAAGACGGTATAAAACCGTCTTTGTGATTCGGAAGAGATTCGAACTCTTGACCCACAGCTTAGAAGGCTGTTGCTCAATCCAGCTG
>DCGE01000029.1 GCA_002314525.1 Prevotellaceae bacterium UBA1786
ACATTCTTCTTCAACGGCGGACGCGAGACTCCATACGAAGGCGAAGACCGTATCCTCGTCAATTCTCCGAAGGTTGCCACCTACGACCTCAAGCCAGAGATGAGTGCCTTCGAGGTAAAGGACAAACTCGTTGAACAGCTCCACCGCAACTACTACGACTTCATCGTCATCAACTTTGCAAACGGTGACATGGTTGGTCATACAGGTGTTTACAAAGCTATCGAAAAGGCAGTCAAGGCTGTTGATTCCTGCGTGAAGGATGTTATTGAAGCAGCAAATGCAGCAGGTTATGAGACAATCATCATCGCCGACCATGGAAATGCCGACAATGCAGTCAATGCCGACGGAAGTCCTAACACTGCTCATTCACTCAACCCTGTTCCTTGCATCTACGTCACAGAAAACAAGAATGCCAAGGTTGCTGACGGTGTGCTCGCTGATGTTGCACCTTCAATCCTCCATATCATGGGACTTGAACAGCCATCTGACATGACA
Organism: Prevotellaceae bacterium UBA1786; assembly: GCA_002314525.1. The sequence continues at coordinate 496 of DCGE01000029.1, forward strand.
GGCAAGAATCTTATCTCAGATTAATACCACTCCTAATTTTTAACTCCTAAATCCGAGCATAGCTCGACAATTTTATGCACAAAAGCAGACTTCAGAAATCCAATCGCCAGTTCCTATGGAGCACCATGGTCCTGGCGATTATGGTTCTTGCCATGGTATTCGTAATGATGTACATGGCTTCATGTACCAACAACACATGCGTTGCTACAGGCGAATGTGGCGACTCAGTGACAACAGCCTACTACAGCGTTGACTACTTCAATTCCGATGGTGTTGACTCCGTCGAGGTCAAGGACGGTAAGTTCACTCTGGAAAGCACTGCTGACTCTGTCGGTTTCCGTATTGTCCAGACTACCGACGGACATCTCTGGATGTATTTCATCGAGCCCGGCAATGTTGTTCTCCACAGCGAAGGCTATGTTTCTGGCACCCCGCTCAACGATGCGTACCATCAATTCCTGCAGAGTATTCAGTCAGCCAAAGACGAAGACGAATGTGTGAAGATATTCACAGAATACATTTCTGCCAACAAAGACAATCTCGCAGGTGTGGTCGGTGTACTGGGAACTACAGACTACCTACCTATCTCGAAGTGCGTTCCGTTCCTTGAAATGCTTTCACCTGAACTGCAAGCTAAAGTTTTCACATCGGTTCCGAAGGAAGAGTTCTACCATGTTGACAAGGTGAAGGAAGGTGATATGTTCACAGATTTCGAGGTTGAATACGATGGCAAAGTCCAGAAATTGTCCGACTACGTAGGCAAGGGAAACTATACCCTCGTTGACTTCTGGGCAAGTTGGTGCGGTCCTTGCAAGGGTGAGATTCCGAACCTCAAGAAGCTCCATGAACAGTTCGGCGACAAAGGACTCACAGTTCTCGGCGTTGCCACATGGGACAAACCCGAAGACACAATGAAGGCTATTGATGAACTCGGCATCACCTATCCTCAGATCATCAATGCACAGTCAATCAGTTCTGAGGCATACGACTTCAAAGGCATTCCTATGATCATCCTCTTCGACAAGGAAGGCCGAGTTCTCTACAAGGACCTCCGCGGTGAGGATATGGTAGCAAAGGTTTCCGCACTGTTTCAGTAATAAGTGAAACTGTCGATAGTCATACTCAACTGGAACGGCTCTGCCATGATGCAGAAATACCTTCCGTCTGTGATTGAGAACTCACAGATGGAAGGTGTGGAAGTCGTTGTTGCAGACAACGGCTCAACTGACGATTCCGTTCAGATGCTACGCCGACAGTTCCCTTCCGTAGGACTCATCCTTCTTGAAGAGAACTACGGATTTGCCGAAGGCTACAACCGTGCCCTCTCCGAGATTGACTCTGAATACTACCTGCTCCTGAATTCCGATGTCGAGATCCGCCAGAAAGACTGGATCAAACCTATGCTCGACTACATGGATTCACACCCCGACACTGGAGCCTGTCAACCGAAACTCCTCTCACTGCGCCAACCCGAATACTTCGAGTACGCAGGTGCGGCCGGAGGCTATGTCGATATGTTCGGCTATCCCTATTGTCGCGGGCGTGTATTAAATAAGGTGGAGAAAGACCATGGCCAGTACGACGACATAGTTCCACTACTCTGGGCCACAGGAGCAGCCCTACTCGTACGTGCAGAGGACTATTGGTTTGCCGACGGACTTGACTCACGGTTCTTCGCCCACATGGAAGAGATTGACCTCTGCTGGCGCATGCGCTCATTAGGTCGTCAGGTCGTGTGCATCCCACAAAGCACAGCCTACCATCTCGGTGGGGCAACCCTCAACCAAGGCAACCCACGGAAGACCTTCCTCAACTTCCGCAACAACCTGCTCATGCTTTACAAAAACCTACCTTCCGACCAGTTATGGTGGATCTTGTCTGTCAGATTCTTCCTTGATCTCGCAGCTTCGCTGAAATACCTGCTCACAGGAGATACCGGAAATGCAGCAGCTGTACTTAAAGCCATGAAGGCCTTCTGGCAGATGATTCCAACATTCCGCGAAGACAGGCGCCAGAACCTCTCACGCCGCATGGTGAGGAACATACCCGAGCATACGAACCGACTGATCCTACTCGGAAGATAACTACATAAAAGCCACAGGTTTTTACCAGTAATCCTTATTTATTCGGTGAATTTATAGCTCCGCTTTAGCACCTGAGCCTAGCGAAGAACTCACCTTAAATCATCGCGCCTTCAAAAAGTCTTGCGAAAGACTATATTTCAATTATTTCAAAGAACGATTAGTCCACTTTAACGGGACAGTGGTGATATGCAACAAAATCCCTTATCCTCCAAAAGTTTTTCACACCCCCACCAAACAAACCCAGCTGCCGATGCGCTGAGGGTGCATGGCGGCTGGGAGAAAAGGTATTGGTTGTAACTTTGTATTACTTGACAAACACTTTCTTACCACCGATTATATTGATGCCCTTCTGAGGTGTTGAGAGCTTAGTGCCGGTGATGGTGTAAATGCTGATATTGCTTTCTGCGGTGACATCTATTGTTTCGATATCATCAAATACTGAAATTGTCACAGTTGCCTTGCTATCCTTTGGCTCAGCTTTGCTGCCGTCAGCCCTTGAAAGCACGATGTTCTTCAAGTCGATAGTCTTGGCACCTGCAGAGAGATTGTCATCGGCTTTCAGTGTGAGGATAATTACATCTCCGCTTTCACCGCTGAATGTGTTGTTCTTTGCAGAATACATCAAGAGACGAATGGCGCCATCTTCTTGAAGAGCGGATTCAAGACTATGCTTCTTGTATGTGGTACGAGAACCGAAGTCGATTTTGTATTCATCCTCTTCCTTAGGAATAGAGATTCCTTCTGGCAGATAAAGGTCAAGCTGAAGACCAGTGAACTCGTCGCCAGAGTTGTTCAGATTGACTGTAACTTCCTTTGTTTCTCCTGCAAGCATTTCGAAGTCGGAAACAAATACAGCAATATCAGAAGGTTGAGGATCTTCACTCTTAACGGTTACGTTGCATTTGCTGTCTTCTGGCTCGGCCTTGCTGCCATCTGCTCTTGAGAGAACTGTGTTCTTCAAGTTGATGGTCTTGGTACCAGCAGTGAGGTTGTCATCAGCCTTCAATGTGAGGATGACAACATCGCCGCTTTCACCGCTGAAGGTGTTGTTCTTTGCGGAATACATCAGCAGGCGGATTGCACCATCCTCCTGAAGAGCGGATTCGAGACTATGCTTCTTGTATGTGGTACGAGAACCGAAGTTGATTTTGTATTCACCGTCTTCCTTTGGAATCGAAATGCCCTCTGGAAGGTAGAGGTCAAGTTGAAGACCAGTGAACTCATCTTTTGGATTGTTCAGATTGATTGCCACCTCCTTAGTCTCTCCAGGCTTGATTTCAAAGTCAGCAACGGAAACACCGATACCGTCAGCACCAGCTCTTGACTTTACTCCAGATCCATTTAGGATGATATTCGCAATACCCGAAATATCAGCCACGTCTATTTCCTTATCCTCATTCACATCCGCTGCTTCAATGACAAATCCAGCAGGTGAACTGCCGAGGATGTATGAAGCGGTAGCAGAGATATCAGCTACGTCAATAGATGAGTCTCCATTGGCATCACCACGAATGTAGGTAGGAGGAATTTCACCTACATAGACAATAGCAGATGCTGTCAGATTTGAACCGTCAAGAGTTGTAGCTGTGATAGTTGCATTGCCTTCTGATATTCCAGCAAATTCTCCCGTGTTAGGATTGATTATTACTATCGATATGTCATCGCTGCTCCATGTTACTGCATTAGAAGTAGCATTTTCGGGTGCTATTATAGCTGAAGCCTGTATTTTTTCTCCTATATTACAATGGAATTCTGACTTGTCAATGGCAATAGATGTAGCTTTTACAATTGGAATATCATCAATGATTGTGAAAGCCTTCCATGCGGAAGCTGAATAAACATCTTTCAAACCTTCATAAACATGCAATTCACCACATTTTGAGAACGAATTGCTTGATATTGTTTGTGGTATTAATGACAAATTGGATATATAATTCAAATTGTTACACCCATAAAAAGCGCTAGTGCTGATTTCAGTGACGGTATTAGGAATCGTTAGCTTGGCAAGTCCCACACAACCGCTAAAAGTATTCGCGTTAATTATTTTAATAGAGTTGGGCAATACAACTTCTGTTATTTTGCTACAACCATTAAATGCATAACCGCCTATTTCCGTTACAGAATTTGGAATGTTGACTTGGGTTAATCCACTGCAACCTGCGAAAGCGCTGCTTCCAATATAAGTGACTGAATTAGGAATCACCATTTCTGATAATCCAGAACACCCATTAAAAGCACAAGTTTCAATACTGTCAACTGAATTTGTTATTACTACACTCTTTAGTCCAGTACATCCAACAAACGCATGACGCCTAATTTTACTTATATCATTAAGGACTATGTCTGTCACAGGAGATTCTGAAATAAAAAGATTATGAGCATAATATAATGGGTTTGAAGTCGTGTATTCTCCAAATTCAATTCCAGCCCAAGATGAGATGTCCGTAATAACTACTTTTTCTAATTTTAAGCAATCGCAAAAAGCTGAATTGCCAATTGTTTTTACAGTCTTAGGAACAGTAATACTTGTAAGGCTATAACAATTACCAAACGCATATCCTTCAATTGAAGTTAATGAATCTGGAATAGTGATATGTTGAAGTTTTTGGCAATTATAAAATGTCGCAGATTCTATGGCTGTCACAGTATTTGGAATAGTTATGGTAGTAAGGCTTGAACAACCAGAGTATTTGCAAGTTTCTTTATATCAACGACATACACTTTAAAAGGTAGAAAAGTGAAATCGAAAAATTTGCAATTGATAATAAAGTCGAAAATTTAACATTTTTAACCTTATATAACCAACAAAAAACACAAAAACGTGCAGAATTTAAGTTGCTATTACG
>DCGE01000122.1:0-3696 GCA_002314525.1 Prevotellaceae bacterium UBA1786
TTATGGACTATCCTGCTGACATTGTTTGTCTGCATGTTGCTACCGGCCTGCGGGGTGAATGCCGCGGGAAAGCCCAGCCGCTATGAGGTGTCGCATTGTCTTTATCTGGCGAACCAGTACTGGCAGAAGTCTCACTCGTCCCATGGGAACTATTTTTGGAACCGTGCGGTCTATCACGTGGGGAACATGGAGGCTTTCGCAGTAACGGGCAATCGTACCTTCAGTGATTTTTCGTGTGAATGGGCCGGGCACAACGGTTGGTCGGGTGCCAGGGGTGAGTGGTCGAACTCGTACGGGGAGACCAACGTATTGTTCGGCGACTGCCAGATTTGCTTTCAGGTATATTATGATCTGTACCAGCTTGAACCGTCTGAATACAAGCTGGCCCGTGCACTGGAAGTGATGAACTATCAGATCAATACTGACTACAAGGGATATGTGTGGTGGGTCGATGGTCTGTTCATGGTGATGCCGGTGCTGTCGAAACTGTATAGGCACACTGGCGACGAACTGTATCTGAAACGTATGTATGAATATTGGCAATATACCGATTCGGTGATGTACGACAGCGAGGAATGCCTGTACTACCGTGACCGTAACTATGTTTATCCTAAGCATCAGACGGATTCCGGAAAGAAAGACTTCTGGGCTCGCGGTGACGGCTGGGCTATAGCAGCTTTGGCCCGTGTGCTCCACGACATTCCCGAGGATCATGTGCACCGGAAGTTTTATGTCAGTCGTCTGGTAAACATGGCCTATGCCCTGAAGCGTCAGCAGCAGGCCGATGGCTACTGGACTCGAAGCATCATGGACCCCGACTATGCACCTGGATGCGAAACCAGTGGGACGGCACTGATGACCTATGCCATAGCATGGGGAATGAACAATGGGCTGCTGCCCGAGGACGACTTCGAGCAGGTGGTTCTGAAGGCATGGGAATATCTTTCGAAGACGGCCTTGCAGGAGAACGGACTGGTGGGCTATGTGCAGCCTATCGGTTCTAATGCCTCGCCGGGCACTACTGTGTCGCGGAATCAGACTGCAGATTTCGGTGTCGGAGCATTCCTCATGGCAGCCAGCGAGATATACAAGATGGCAGAAGATGACGATGGGCATCCGCTCAGTGTGCTATCTGTGGATGTCTCTGCGAATGAGATACTGGTTGAATTCAGCGACACTGTTGAGGAGTCGTCCGCGACGGCGCTTGCCGGATGTGTGAGCAGTAACGATGGTGAGAAACGTGTGGTGTGCAGTGTAGAGATCAGCGGCTCCTGTGTGAGGCTCATTCCCGCACAGGTACTCGACTACGGCAGATACGACATTCTGATTGATGGAATCAGGAGTATTCACGGTGGAACGATGCTGAATGAATACCGCCAAAAGGTGGTCCTGACCGTTCCACTCTATCCGGCCACCAACATAAAGTCTGTTTCTGCTATCGGCAACCAGACGGGCAACACCCCTGAAAATGCCGTTGACAACCATCTGTCTTCCCGGTGGAGCCAGGATGGACTGAGACAGTGGATACAAGTAGAGCTGGAAGCGCCGGTGACGTTGTCGGCCGTTGATATAGCCTTCTACAACGGCACAGTGCGGAACAGCTACTTCGACGTGCAGGTGTCGGACGACGGATGGTCGTTCGAAGATGTGCTGACTGGTCAGCAGAGCAGTGGGCAGACCAATGAAATGGAGCGATATTACATGTCCGGCAGTCCGTCGGCACGATTCGTCCGCATCATATGCAACGGCAACAGTCAGGGTGGTGCCAACTGGAACAGCATCACTGAACTCAGAGCCGTCGGCACCCAGCCGGCCGACAATATTCAGGCACGTGTGCAGAACGTAGCAGGAACAGACAGAATGTATAACCTGTCTGGGATTGCCCGTGTAGCCTTAAGGAACGATACTGGGATATATATACATAATAACACGAAATATCTTGTAAAGTAGCCTACGTGACCAGGCAGACGGAAACCTGCCAATGAATCACCGAAGGCGGAGAACGATACGGGGCATTGCCCCTACGATACGTCGGCAGAGGCCGACTTTATAGAACTCACATTAAGATTGCGAAGTATAAATGAAGTAATTTTTTTCATAGAAAATTTGTTAAGGTTAATAAGAAAAGTGTTTAATGATGAGGGCCGTGTCGTGATGATACAGCCCTCTTTTGGTCATCATGAAAGACCCCGCGTCAACTTTGTTCCCACAGTTTCTTCATGTATTGGGATGGCGACATGCCGAACTCTTTCTTGAAACAGGCACGGAAGTAACGCTGAGTGCCGAATCCGCAGGCATACGTAATGTCGGTAATGTTGTTGGTGTCGTCACGCATCATCTCCACGCTCTTCGCCAGACGGATACGGCGGATATATTCCGTCAGGCTGCATCCCGTCAGGCTCTTCACCTTACGGTAGAGGGTAGAATAGCTCATGGCCATCTTGTCGGTAAAGAATGCCGCATCGATTCCGTCGTTATCAATGTTTGCGTTTATCACTTCATTAAGTTTCTCGATAAAACGCTTGTCCAGTGTGCTCACCCTGACAGCAGGTACATCGTTATTCTCGTCGGTGAATGTTTCCGGGAATGTCATTTCATGTGATGCCTCTGTTCCGGCTGGTGAAGTGGCGTCGGTGTCAATACTGTAGTCGGCATCTTCAGCTGTTGCCGGCATCTTGTGTATTGTCAGGTTCGGCAGCGGCAGACTGAGTTCCATCAGCCGGCGACGGTTCTGTATGAGGTTTGCCAGCCGGGAAAGAATGAGCTGTGAGCTGAATGGCTTAGGTATGTAGGAATCAGCTCCGCATGCGTATCCAGCCTCTCGGTCAGCCATGGAACTGCGGGCTGTGAGAAGTAATATCGGTATATGAGAAGTACGTACATCACTTTTCACGATACGGCACAGCTCCAGACCATCCATTTCGGGCATCATAATATCTGATATGATGATGTCCGGGATGTCGGTCTGGGTCATCTCCCAGCCTTCCCGGCCGTTTGACGCAGTCAGGGTGTTGTAGTCAGCCGACAGAGATTGGGCTATATAGTCACGTATTCCCGTATTGTCTTCTACTATCAGCACCAGCGGACGCTCTCCACCGGTCATGGATCCACTGCCTGCATCGCTTCCTTCGGCAATGGACGGCTGTATCGTTTCCGGTTCTTCCCTCTCTGAGGTATGGATGGCATCGGGATAAGTGCATTCCGTGTCGAACGCAATCCAGAAACGGCTGCCTTTCCCAACCTCGCTGCTGACTCCCAAGTCGAGCTTGTGCAATGCGCAGAGCGATTTCACCAGTGCCAGCCCAATACCAGTGCCCGAAGCCTGATACTTGTTCTTCACCTGATAGTAGCTGCTGAAAATGCGTTGCTGCTCCTCTGGAGCGATGCCATAGCCGGTATCGCTGACGCTCAGTTCCACTCGTTTGTCCGAACGGCGGAGAGAGATACGGACTTCGCCGTGCGGCGTGTACTTTAAGGCGTTGGAGACGAAGTTGCTGAGAATGGTGGAAATTACATCTTGGTCGTAGAGAATGACTATTCCACTTTCGATATCAAAACTGACAGTACATCCGGCATCCTTGCTTAATTCGACGAAATGCAGACACTGTTCCTAGATGTCGGCAGAGAGATTGGCTTCCGCCACTACCAGTTGCTTGTTGCCGGTTTCGATGGTGCGGAATTCCAGTATCTGGTTCA
>DCGE01000122.1:3733-9911 GCA_002314525.1 Prevotellaceae bacterium UBA1786
CAGCGTGAGCAGGCGGCGCGCACTCTCGTTTATTGATTTTAGCCGGGTTAAGGCATCGCCCGGCAGATCGCTAAGTGATGAGGCAAGGTCTTCGAGCGGACCTATGATAAGTGTGAGTGGTGTACGCAGCTCGTGTGTTATGTTGGTGAAGAAACGCAGGCGGTCTTCCTTTATCTCGTCGGCTGTCTGACGCCGTATCCTCTCCAGGCGGAGCGACCCTTCAAGGAAGGTCCGGCGTGTGTATGACCGGACGAAGTAGATGCATATTGCAAGGAACAGGATGACGTAGAATAGGATAGCATACCACGATGACCATATAGGATGTCCTATGTGTATGTGCAGAGTCCTTGTCTCGGCATCACTCCAGTTTTTTCCGCGAATTCGGGCACGGAATGTTATGTCATAGTCGCCTGGGGATAGATTTCGCAATATCATGCTGGTCTCACTGTTCAGAGAAACCCAATGTCCGTCCTTACCGAAGGAGTAACTATACTCCACGACATCGGCATATCCATAATCACCTACACCAAATACTATGCGCAAGGAGTTGGAGTCGTAGTGGAGGCGCAGGGTGACTTCATCGCTGGGTTTGCCGTTCGGCGCATATAACAACGAATCGTGTTCATCTGGCGTAATGAGATATACACCATGAATCTGAAAGTCTTTCACGCCACCTTCGTGTGATTGGTATAGGATAGCCTTTGCATCCAATATTGCCGCACCATAGATGGAACCTAACATGACACTTTCTCCCGAAGGATGGCAGTATGCGGAACGGGGATAGAATCCACCATGCACTTCGTGGTGCAAACCTTGGACATCGAATTTGTAAACGAAGTTTTCACCCTTCTTCAGCAGTCCGATGGCATTCGTGTTGCTTACCCATACATTATCATAACGATCGATACAGATGGAATGAGTAATGACGTTGTTTTTGCTGTCTTCCAGATAGAATTCCTCAAGTTCGTGTGGTTTCGATGCGGAGCGTACATGGCATAGTTCAAGTGACGTACCGAACCAGATGCCTCCGTGGCCGTCCGCAACCATGCAGTTGACAGAATTGGATTTTATGTCTTTCTCAGCGTTCACCTGGTCAACCTTGTTGAACTCACGGTCAACGATGTATATACCGGAGCCTCCTGTACTTATCCACAGGCAGCCGTTGTCAGTGGGCACAATGTCGGTGATGATATGGTTGAGGAACGAAGAGGAGCCGTGCAATCTGTAGGCACCTGTTCCTGCCGAGCTGATGCGGAATACCCCGTTGTTTGTTCCCACTAACAGCGAATCGGTACCCGCCGGAGAGAATGGGTCGGGAGTAATACAATCTACATCGTATCGCTCTCCGAAGAGTGGGATGTACCTGGCCTCGCGAGTCTTGAGGGAATAATAGTAAAGTCCATTCTGGTCTGGACATATCAAAAGATGTTCGTTGTCAGTCGGATAAATGAGTTTTATGACAGGTTTGTCGGGGAATGCAAGGTGCGACAGGTCGTGCGTTTCAATGCAGTTGCCGTTACGCCACACGCTCAGACGCTCCTCTTCTCCGAAAATCACATCACCGCAAGGCATTGACGTAATACCGTACACATTTTCTCCGACAGAAGTGAACATGTTTTTCACATGACTCGATAAAAACAGTCCACCACCAGCATGTCCTATCCACATGTTTCCATAGAAGTCCTTATAGATACAGTTGATCTTTCCCGACGGCATACCTCTGTTCCAGTCACCTCCTGACGAATGGCTGTTTACGACATCGAAACGTTCGACGGTACGGCTGTTGAGATTCAATATGTTGATTCCGTTGCCATACGTCGCAATCCACAGACGGTCATCACCTGCCCATTTGATGTCGGACACATAGTTTCCGATTGACTGGGTGGCGCCGGCACGGCGGTTCCCACCGGCATCCGAGTTGAAGTTCACGAAACTGCCTGAGTTGACATCATATCGCGACACTCCGTTTTTTGTGCCTATCCATATCCTGCCAGCATCATCTTTGTATATGCAAGTCACCTCATTGGAGCATATACTTCTGCTATCGTCCGACGAGTGGACATAGTTGACAGCCTCGCCAAGAGAATAGTCGATGACGCTGACGCCATCTTCTGGATGACCTACAAGTATGTGTCCGTCGGAAATCTCTTCCATCGCGACAAATGTGTATGGGATATCCTCATAGTCCTTTATCCTGATCCTGGCACGCACACTGCGATCGGACAGGCGCACGCATACTATAGTCCAGTTGACATTGACTATCCATACGGATTGCCTGTCAATGCTGTATTTTATGTCGAAAACATTGAAGATGCCCTCAATCTCGATTTGTTCCAGAGTCTGAGAGGAACAGTCCATGATGTACAATCCATTGTGAGTACCTACCCACAGCTCATTGCGTTCCGAATCGTACAGCAGGCTTTCTATATAGTTCGACTTCAGACACGAATTCCTGTTGTTGTATTCACGGGAGGAGTTGCCGTCAAACATACACAGCCCATTCGATGTTCCTACCCACATACTGCCATTGGAGCCGCTTGTGACGACGTTGACATTCGTGTTCGTGATGCTTTCGATGCGCATAAGAGGCCCCGACTGCGAAAACGCCGGCATCATGTTCAATGACAGCAGCAGTACGATTGCGATAAAATTGGTTTTCGATTTTTCCATATTGCAAAGTTAAGTATTTTTTAGAGCATGGCAAAACACAAATCAATCAAAAAGTGTACTTTGGTCATTACGTTCCCATGTTCGGAAGATGTGTTCCCTTGCATCATGCCGTTATTCTGTAACTTTGCGACCGAAATTTTTCAACTAAAACTCAATATTAGATTTTATGAAACATCTTAACGTTATCATCATCCTTGCATTGCTCTGCAACATGCAAGTTTCGGCACAGAAGACCGATCGCAGCCTGCAGGTGGGCGACAGTGTCCTTCTTGATGGCAAGTACTGGATTGTAGGTACGAATCTCGTCACCAATGCCAGTTTCGACGAAAACCCTGAAAGTGCCGGTGGAGTTATCACCGGATGGACAGGAGGCAACTATTACAACCAATGGACTACCGACAATGTGACTTGGTATCCAGAAGGCGGGTTCGACGGAGGCCCATATATCCAGTCGAAGGGAAGTGGCGGAGCAGCATCAGACAACGCTATGGCCATGAGGTGGAACGTAGAGCAGGATTCTAAGTATTTCTTCTGTTTTTGGCTACAGGGCACGAAGGGGGAAACGAACGGAAATCTGCGATATATCATCGCATCGCTCACATCCAACAATTCCGAAAAAGGCGGACAGAACGAATATGAGAAGAGTGCTACCGAAGTCGGAAAGACTCTCATCGGAAAAAACGGTGACGACAAGTCCGAATCCAGCTTCGGACTTGTGGAATACAACAGCGAAGACACATGGTGCCGTACTGCTATTTTCTTTAACTCCGAGGAATATACATACCTGCAGTTTAATGCGCGCTGGCTTAAGGCAACGACGTGCTTCGATGGGTTTTATCTTTCAAAGCTCTATGATCCAGACGTGACTGAACCTGAAGATATCGCAAAACTTGAATATGCATCTTCTATAAACAAGGCGGAAACTTGGTGTCAGGACAATCTTGTCAATTTCGAGGCCCTGTACTATGAGTTCTATGATTATCTGGGCGATCATCAGGAGTGTGAAGGCGAAACCATCGAGGAAATCAATGCCGAAATCAAAGCGATTAACGAAACCATGGCTTCGTATTCTTCTGCCGCAACAACATTGTCATCACTCATGACCGTCATGACACAGGCCGAGAACCTCATCAATACTACCTCATACAAGGGCATTGATGCTTTTGTGGAAGTTTATGAGGAGATGTCCGATTACGTAGCAAACGGGTATTACAGTCCCAGTCCGGATGTCAGTGCAGTCAACTATGCTCCNNGTATTATCTTCTCGAGCAGTTTGAGGAAACTTATGCTGACCTCAATAAGGCCATCGATGACTACCGATATTCCCAGGGGGGAAGTTTCGACAACCCTGCTGACTATACCTTCCTGATGCAGTCACCTTGTTTCACTACTGCTGAAGCAACTCCGACATTCGACGAGGAAGGCAACATCAGCTATCCTAACGCTGCTAACTATTCCGACGGAAAAACTCCTTCGGATGCAATCTCAACAGGATGGTACATCGGCACTTCCGGCGGCGACCAGCGACTCAACTACAAGGAGGGACGCGTATGCTGGAACGCCTGGAACACCAAGTTCACCAACATGTCAATCAACCAGGATATCACCGGTCTGCCAAACGGCTACTACACGATTAGTGCCGAGATGATGACGCAGCAGGGATGTTTCACCGATCAGCACCTCTATGCCAAGTCCACCATACAGACCACTTCCTCCGACACCCTTGCCAACTGCGTATGGCAGTGGGACAGCCCGTACGACGGCACGTGGGAGACTCTCACCACCCGGAAGGTCATCGTCACTGACGGCAAACTCACCGTCGGAGCATACTCTACCGGCGACAGCGAGCACACCCCTGCCGAATTTGACGGGGGACAGAACACTGACTACCGGCGCGGATGGTTCCTTGTCACCAACTTCAAACTACTCTACTACGGAGAAGCTCGGTTCGAAGACCTCAAGGAGATCTACAGCCAGTCGATAGCCGACGCACAGGCTCTCTGCGACTCCATGCACCTCGCTGCCGACAAGGCGGCATTCCAGGCTGCAATCGATGCTAACAGCAATGCCGGCACCGCCGACGAAATCAACACTTGCATGGCTGCCGTCAACGAGGCTCTGACAATAGCACTGAAATCGGAGACGGAGTATCAGAACATCCTTTCCGGCACGCTCTCCTCACTCAAAGACTCGATTGCCACCAGCTACGGCGAATACGAGACACGCGTGGCACAGCAGGCAGTGAACGTCATGATGAACTACCTCGGATCAGATGCGGCCACCTACACCGAGACAGGTGCCATGACGACCATCCTCCGCTACTACCTCAACTCATACATACCAGCCCTCCAGGCTGCAGTGAACTGCGATGTCAAGGACGAGACCGCGCGCCAGGCTCTGCAAGATACATACACACAGCAGGTTGACGCACTCGAGACAATCACCTCACTCCCTGAGACTGTCGTCCTCGAGCAATATATGGCACAGATGTCAAAAGCCGTGCAGATGGGCAAGGCTGCCGACCTCTACAACCTGGGAGGTGACGACTACACTCCGCTCATCAGCAATTCGAATGTCGATGATTCTGCAGCCAAGGGATGGACACTTGTCAAGACCGCCGGAAACGGTGGAGTCAACAAGGGGGCACATTATGACGGTGGAAGCGGATACTACCTCGATGTCAGCGGCACTAAGGGCAAGATCCTCTACACTGCATACCAGACCATCGAGAACATACCTAACGGTACATACCTGCTCAAGGCTCTCAACCGCCTGTCTGCCACTCCTGGCGAGGAAGGTGCATACCTCTTTGCCATCGCTGACAACGACACTTCCAACTCGGCGTTCGCTCCGATGCACTCGCAGCTCTTCGACTACGGAAAATACTATGATGCAGGATACATACCTTCGCTCCCTACTGACGAAAACGGCGAGCCTGTTCTTCAGGCATACGTGACCAACACCTACGGTCCGGTATGGGCTGAGGCATGTGACTGGATGATTGAAAACGAGGACAAGGAGATTGACGAGAGCGACATCCGCTACCAGATCTTTGCCGCCAATAACGAACGCGGCTACGGATGGTTCTGCAACTCACTGCAGATTGAAGTCCGTAACCACACTCTCACACTCGGAGTGACATGCGACTCAACCCTCACGCTCGGACACGACGACACGGAGGGCAACCCATGCGTTCCGTCGACGTGTGCATGGTTCTCGGCTGACAATTTCACGCTGACGCTCCTCCAGACGGGCGACAACAAGGGATGGACTCCTGCAACAGCCATCTCCGATCCTGACATCACTGTAAATGGCCAGAAGAGAAGTACGACTGACGACGCAATCTACAACCTCTCGGGCATGAAGGTCGGTGCAGACTACAAGGGCATCGTCATACGGAATGGCAAGAAGCAGCTCCTGAGATAGCTACTGTCTCCCACCATTCTTTTGGTTTGTCAAAGGACAACAAAAGAATCGAGAGGGTGTGTCAGTTACTTTTGACACACCC
>DCGE01000107.1:0-8374 GCA_002314525.1 Prevotellaceae bacterium UBA1786
AAAAGGGCTGGCGCGGTGGAAATGGAAATATCAGTACATGTTTTTTTAGCCGTAGGTGCTTATTTATCTTAAGAAGAAAACACTTTGTATGGTTTTTTGCTTTTTTGCTTGATTTTTCTCACTTTTGCTTGATTTATTTATGCGATTTGCTGTTTTTTTTGTAACTTTGCATTTGGGTAGCTTATTCAGTTGGTCTTGTGTTGTATTGCCATCGTTTCAATGAGCTGCCTTATAAAGAAAGTGTATTTATCAGAAAGGTAAAAAGAGACTTGGTTTCGCCATGACAGTTCGTAGATTTTGCTGTATTGCACTGTTGGCCATGATTGGTTTCGTTGGCACATGGGCAAGTGAGGTTCATATTGAGATTTCATTCAAGAAAGGAACGGACCTTACGGGGTTTGAGTTCTATGTGGGTAGTGATGACGATGGCTCAAGAGATGCAGTCAGGATGGAGTGTGAAGACCTGACGATATCCGCCGACCTCAATGAGTCGGTGTCGGGGTTCTACAACCTGATGAGTATCAGGGAGGGAGGACAGGTGAACATACCGCTCTACATACCGTCGGGTACGAACGAAAAGAAACTCAAGGCCGAAATCCAGGATGGGAGTTTCGTGGTGATCACAAATGACGCTGACTGCAAAGCCCTGTCGGAGTTCGGTCATCTGCAGGGAATGCAGACACGTAGACTCTGGACAGAAGTGAAGACTGAGGACGAGGCCAAGACAATGCTGCAGGACTACAAAGCCCTGATTGCTCAGGCCGACCCCAAGCACAAGGCTTCGGATGTTGTGAAGAAATATATAGACCTGTGGGCATACACCACGAACTACGTGAACATAAGCAATCTTCCTAATGTGCTCGGGAAGAAGGCAAGCGAGATATCACTCAGACCTGCTGACGTGATGCCGAGTGCCTCGGAGGTGATGGATGACGGACTGGCTCTGAACATGAGTTCGTCAATGTACATCATCTGTGACGACCTCAGGCGGTTGCCGACTATTGACGAGAGACTGGCAAAACTGAGGAATGACTACAAGACGCAGGCGGTGAGAGAGAAGGCGGAGAAGAGTCTGATGGAGAGTTTCATCCAGAACTTCGACTATCAGAACCACTACACCGACGGGTTGACTGCCATCGGTGAACTGACAAGCAAGTACAATCTCCCAGACACTTATCTCAACGAGTTCATGAAGCGCAGTTCCACCGTCAGCGGGGCAGCATTCCCAGAACCTATCGACCTGGTGGATAAGGACGGCAGCAAGATGGACTTCGGACAGTTCAGGGGAAAGTATGTGTATGTTGACTTCTGGGCCAGCTGGTGCGGACCTTGTTGCAGGGAGGTTCCTCACCTGCAGCAACTCGAGAGGGAATTGGACAACAAGGATGTGGTGTTCCTCTCCATATCGATCGACATCACCAAGGAACCTTGGCTGAAAAAGATGGATCAGCTGAAGATGCACGGCAATCAGTGGATAAACACAGACGGCAAGGTGTGTCAGGCGCTGAACATCAACAGCATCCCTCACTTCGTAATATATAACAAGGAAGGAAAGCTTATGGTCTATGATGCCGACAGACCAAGTTCGGGAGAGAAGCTGAAGAACATATTGAATATGCTAAAATAATGGTCAATATTTATTAATTCTCCTTAATTCCGCAACACTTTTGTTNNTAATTCTTAAAAATCAAGTGAGTATGAAGAAAAATTACTTCGTTTCATTAGTTTGCCTCCTGCTGAGCATGTTTGCCGGCAGTGCTATGGCAGAAAGTATTACAGACGTGTATGGCAAATACACATTCACAGCCACCATGAAGGTTGCTGAAGGTCAGGATGCCTCGAAGTTGAGCGACAACTGTGAGGTAGTAATCAGCAAGGATATGGCCAACATCTACCTTGCCTACATCGACGGCATCGCAGGAAGCACCAAGGGAGGTCATGCAGTCAGCGACTACGAAAACAGCCAGCTGGTGATCCGCAACATGAATGACAACAACACCGGTAACTTCGACGGTCCGCTGTATTTCAGTGTGAAGGCAGCATCGGATGCCACAAAGGGCTACAATCCTTTCAGCGGCGTACAGATGAATGACTGGCTCATGACTGTAGATCAGGCTACAGGCAACATCACCATCACAGACTTCGTTGTTGTGACGGTAAGCAACTATGCCGACTCCTTAGCTACCATCGTGGCTGAGTTCACAGATGCAAAGCTGACTCTCGTTGAGAGGGAGAAGACCGACATCGCTGACATCTCAGGCAACTATACCTACACTCACGGAGCAGGTTCATACGACTACGACCCTGAATCTGCGTTTAGTCCTGACTACACATTCACCCTTACCAAGACTGACGAGTCAAACAAGAACTACACAGCCGTGTTTACTTTCGACAAGGGCTACACAACTACCCTTGCTGCAACTTTCGACGGCGTGAAGATGTCAGCTCCTTACGAGAACGTATATTTCGGTGACATCAACGACAGCATCCGTCTCGGAAACACATACGGAAAGAAGGCTGGTGACATCAGTTTCAGTTTCGTGAAGATGGGAGTGCTGAGTGCATACAGCGGTCTGAAGATTGTTCAGGACAGCATCAGTGCTGAAGTGCCAGGCGGAACTATCCAGTGGTTCTTCAACGGTAAGGCTGAAGACCCAACAAAGAAGGAACCAGAGAAGGAGGTTGACTTCACAGGCACCTACACCATCGTTGCCAACTACATGGACGCAACCCACGATTGGGAAGTAGTGAAGGACGATAAGGTGACCTTCACGGTAGAAAAAGACGACTACGGCTACTTCGTAAGTTCATTTGCCGGTTATGAGAACATTCCTTACGGCGGTCTTGGTGCTGCAGTAGATCCTGAGAATGCAAGTTGTCTGCTTATCACTCCGGGCTATCTCGAACTGATATCAACCGAAGAGGAACTGAATGCCGGTACATATAAGTACGCCACCCTCACTGATATGAACGGTCAGTATTCACCGATCGGTCTGACACTGGCTGCCGACGGTACTTATTCATTCGACTCATTCGCTCTCGGTACTGACGTATGGGGAGAGGCAGGTGCACTGACCTTCACCAAGTATTACAACGAAATCAAGAGCGTGACAAAGAAGAGTGACAAGCCAAGCATTGCTGATGACTACACAGTCACTGGTCTGTACTGCACTATGGAGAACCCTACAGGTGTGGAGAAAAGCTTCGGCATCAAGATCGAGGACAGCCCTTATTACGAGCAGTATGGCGGTAGCAAGTATATCGTGACACAGTTTGACGGAGACAATATCTACTATCTCTCATACGGCGGTGTTGACCTCAACATCACTTCAGAGGAAGGTGTATGGCCTGTAACGGCAACAATCAAGGCCGGTACACTCGTAGGTGGTGAGTATCCTGTTTACCAGGGTCTCTATGATGTATATGACGTTACTGCAAAGGATGCCTTCCAGATTACATTCAACGAGGATGGCACCTGTTCAATGTGGGGCTTCGCAATCAACGAATACAGCTACGAAACATTCTCGGTAGGCAATATCGTTGGCTGGTATGCCGATGGTTCTATCAGCATGACTCGTGGAAAGTATGTTCCTACATCAGTTGAGGAAGTCAAGACTCCAGAACGTGCTACAAGTAATGACACATACGACCTGACAGGTCGCAAGGTGAAGAACGGCAAGGGTCTCCTGATCCGCGGCGGTAAACTTTACTTCGTGAAATAATGCAGAATCCTTTAGGATTTATTGGTCGGAAGGGCTTGTTGCTCTTCCTTCCAATAATCCTTTTTTTTATTTAGAAAAATAATGATAACATACAACAGATTCATCAAGGTTGCCGTCGTAGCAGCGGGATTGCTGATGGTATGGGATGGCGGAGCGGCTGCACAGACTTCCACCAAGACAAAACAGGAGCGTGTCGCCGGCCGGACCATAACCGGAACGGTCTATGAAAAAGCCACAGGCGAGCAGCTGTTGGGTGTCAACGTGGCTGTTTGGCAGGGTGGAGAATTCAAATATGGTGTGGCGACAGACCTGAACGGTAAGTACAGCCTCAAGGTTCCGCAGGGCGAGTACGAACTGCGTTTCTCGTACATGGGTTTCCGGAACATGGTGGTTCCCGGCAATAAGGTGCAGGCCAACAATATGAAGACCTACATGATAGAGGATGCGACCAAATTGGATGAATGTGTTGTAACAGGTTTCTTCAACAAGAACAAGAATACCTTTACCGGTGCTGTCACACAACTCTCGGGCGAGGACCTGAAACTCGTCAGTGGAGTGGATGTGGTAAGTGCAATATCATCACTGACCCCAGGTCTGGAGATGGTGATCAACAACGAACAAGGCTCGAATCCCAACCATGTGCCGGAACTGGTCATGCGAGGTATGAGTTCGTTCTCAAACGATGGTCAGGACGTAAATCAGCCTACCATCATCCTCGACGGAACAGAGATATCCATGACGGAACTCTACGACCTCGACATGAACGAGATAGAGAGCATAAACGTCTTGAAAGACGCTTCTGCAACGGCTTTGTATGGTAGCAAGGCCGCAAACGGTGTGATAGTAATCACACGAAAACCGCTGACTGAGGGTAAGCCTCGCATAGCATACAGTTTCACTGGTAACGTTCAGTTTCCACAACTTGGTGACTACCAGGTCCTGGATGCTGCACAGAAACTGGAGTATGAGCGTCTGGCGGGACTCTACAATGCCAATGGCGCAATAGACCCGAGTACGGGACTTCCTCAGCAGTATGAACTTGACGAACTCTACAACCAGCGCTACAAGGCAGTGAAGTCGGGACAGAACAGTGACTGGCTGTCACAACCAGCCCGTACTTCCTTTTCCCACGACCACTCGGTCAGGATATACGGAGGTGCAAACAACCTGCGCTACGAACTCAACGGTCGCTTCTCGGATACGAAGGGTGTGATGAAGGGCGACAACCGTCGCAGGTACAATATCGGATACAAACTAGACTATTTCATAAACAACAAGATACTTCTCTCCAACAGATCCACATACAGCGAGGTCTCTACCGTGGAATCACCATACGGGGCTTTCTCACAGTATACCCAGATGAATCCGTACGACCGTATGTACAACGATGACGGCACTCCTAACACAGATCTCAGCTGGGATATCGTCAATCCTCTGTATGAAGCAAGTCTGGGGAGCTACAAGAAAACAGGTACCAACTCGTTCAGCAACAGTACTGATGCCCGTTGGGAGATAAGCAACCTGTTCAGGCTCACCGGTCACTTCAACATCACGAGCACTACCGGCGAGGGCAACCAGTTCGTGAGTCCGAACTCACTCACGTACCGCTATGAGGAAGACCTTACGAAACGAGGTGCCTACTACAAGACTACCGAAAAGAGTACGGCTCTCAATGCTAATATCGTAGGGTCATTCAATAAGATGCTCGAAGATGAGTCGCTTATCAGTACGTCGGTAGGGTGGGAACTCAACTCCAGCAACAGCAGTTCCGACTATTTTGCTGCCACTGGCTTCTTCAGTGACAAGATGTCGAACATCAACAATGCCGTAGGCTATCCTACGACCGGTAAACCTTCAGGCAGTACAGCCCGAGCTACGGATGTCGGTGGGTTCATATCAGCCAACTACTCGTTCCGCAACAGGTATTTCGTTGACGGTACCTGGAGGGTGACTGGAAGCAGTCTGTTCGGCGAGAACAACCGCTGGGGTAACTTCTGGAGTGCCGGTTTAGGCTGGAGCGTGATGAATGAGAAGTTTATGGAAGAAATCAAACGCCACTTCGATATCTTCAAGATCCGTGGGTCGGTAGGCTATACCGGCAAGGCGACTTTCAGCGCATATCAGGCCATGACTATGTATCAGTACAGCAACGAACTGGAATACAGGAACGGAATCGGTGCTACTCCGATGACGATAGGTGATGTGGACCTGTGTTGGGAACGTACCCGTACAACCGACTTCGGTCTTGATCTCAGTATGTTCGGACGCCGACTGAACCTCACCTTCGACTATTATATCAAGAACACTTCCGACCTGTTGCTCGACCGCTCATTGGCACCGAGTACAGGTGTGACGAGTGCCACACAGAACCTCGGTGAACTCCAGAACAAGGGTTTCGAGATCTCCGTCAACGGTTACGTGATCCAAAAACAGAACTTCTTCTGGAAACTAGGTGCGACGGGATATAGCAACACCAATAAGATTACCAAGATCAGTGAGGCTCTGAAAGAACTGAACAAGAAGAACGAACAGATGTCGTCGGCCCAGTTGACTCCGCTTCCTCAGTATGCTGAGGGCGAGAGTGTGACGGCACTCAAACTGGTTAAATCAGCAGGAATTGACCCAGCGACGGGTCAGGAGATCTACATCAAGCGTGACGGAACCCTGACTTTCGACTACGACAGCAGCGACAAGGTATATATCGGTGATACCGATCCGAGGTTCTATGGTACTTTCAACACCTCGGTGCAGTGGAAGGGCTTCATGGTCTATGCACTCCTGAGCTACCGCATGGGTGCGTGGGTGTACAACACCACTCGTGCCAGCAAGGTGGAGGGAACCAATCCGAAGTATAACGCTGATGAGCGTGTGTTCAGCGACCGTTGGAAGCAACCAGGTGACATCGCCATCTACAAGGATATAGCCGATACGAGTACCCCGAAGCAGACAGACCGTTTCGCAGAGGAAGAGAATGAACTCGCACTCTCCACCCTGAACTTCAGTTATGAGTTTCCGAAGAAAATGATAGAACCTCTCCACCTGAAGCAGCTCCGGGCTGGTATAAACTTCTCAGACCTGTTCCGTCTGTCGACGGTGAAGATAGAACGAGGTACTTCATACCTCTACAGCAAGGGATTCGAGATTACGTTAAATGCAACTTTTTGACATGACAATGGAAAATATGAAATACTCGATTATATGTTTGGTGTTCTGTGCACTTTTCTGCTCGTGTGATGACTTTCTCGATATCACTCCAGACGGTCAGCAGAAGCGCGACGAACTACTTCAGACTAAAGACGGAATAGAAGATGCCATGTATGGGGCATATGCTTCCATGCGGGGCAGTAACCTGTACGGACGTGAACTCAGCATAGCCAGTCTGGAAATCATGGCACAGACTCTCTTCGTCAAAGACGGAAAGGGTATTTCTGCCCTTGCTGAATACGATTACAAGCATTCAGACGTGGAAAGTCTGATGGAAAGTATATGGACCGATATGTATCACAATATCAGCAATGTAAACAGTGTGCTTGACTGTGGATTGATATCCAATGCCAAAGATTATCCATATACCCTGTATAAAGGTGAGGCTCTCGGACTGAGGGCATTCATGCACTTCGACCTCATGCGTCTGTTCTGTAAGCAATACACCCTTGACAAAAAGGCTGATGGCATTCCATATGCTACGGAGTTCTCCCTCAAAACTCCTGAATTTGAGAGTCTTGAAGCCAACTACACTCATGTACTTGCCGACCTGCTCAAGGCAGACAGTCTGCTTGATTTATGTAAGGACAAGCTGAGGACTGACACCCGTAACTACATGCGTGATCAGCAGACACACTTTAACCAATATGCTGTGAAGGCCACTCTGGCCCGTGTTTATCTGAATATGGGCAACACCGACAAGGCACTGGAATATGCACAACAGGTAATTCGGGGGAGTGGCAGGAAACTGAATGCAAAAACCGAGATGTATGGAGACGTTGCCGGCAGGCTGTCGCCAAACGAGACTGTCTTCGGCATCTATTACGGCGGTTTCTTCAGTGTGGTAAGTGCCACGCTTCAAAAGATGACATCGTTCTACTCACTTAATCCGAAGGCCAATGCAGAGGAGATATATAACTGTTATGACCCTTCGCTGAAGGACATGATCGGCGGACAGGACTTCCGTTGGGCATCGTATTTCTCCTATTCGGATAATGGCGGAAGTTCGGTGCTCAGACTCTCAAAACTGACTGACCCTTACGAAGAGAATAGTGCGACGTCAAAACGACCTTCTTCAGATATCCTCGGCATCAATCTTATAAGGCTGCCTGAGATGTATCTCATTGCTGCTGAGTGCCTGCTCGGAAAGGGTAGGGCAGAGGAGGCCCAGCAGACCTTCGACTCACTGCTCGCCAGTCGTGGTATAACACCTACATCAGATGCTTCTATTGGCCTTCAACTGACTCAGGACTTGATCAATCATGAGTTCTATAAGGAATTCGTAGGCGAAGGACAGATATGGTTTAACTACAAACGTCAGAACATGGATATCAAGTCATGGGACGGACAGACAGAATACACGGCATCAGATGCTGTCTATGTGCTGCCAATCCCTGAGATAGAATATGAATACAGATATTAACCATATAATTATGGAAAAACATTGA
>DCGE01000107.1:8397-9339 GCA_002314525.1 Prevotellaceae bacterium UBA1786
ACTGATACTATCTCTCGTCTCAGTGTGTTCGTGCAGTGAAGAATACATGACCTATGAGCCTCAGGCCGACGGGACTTATTTCAAGTCTGACAGCATGTACTATGGTTTCGGAGTGACACCTGTGGAAATTAAAACCCATTTGATAGAGATTCCGGTGTATATACTCGGTACTGTTCCTCATGTCGACCGCGATTTCGCGATTGAGGTGATTGGCGACAGCTCAAATGCCACAGAAGGGGTTCAGTATTCCATAGGACGCACGGTGATTCCAGCCGACTCGGTACGAGGATATATTCCAGTCACGATTAATCGTGATGAACTCCGGGGCTCTTATTCGGAGGGCTACATATATTACCAGCTTTACATACGACTTAAGGAGAATGCCAGTTTCCGTCCGACATTGTCACTTGCAGAACAAGTGTTCAAACTCCGTTTCAGCAATGCTGTAGACCGGCCTGATTGGTATGTAGATGGGCAGAAACACACGGAAGAGAACAAGAAATGGCCTGTCGAGCGTCTTGGTGTGTGGCATCCGTTCAAACTCATCAAGATGGTTGAGTACTTCCATTCGTGCAAGACGATAGTACCTGCAATCTACAAGGAGATGGTGGAACTGTACGGTGAGAATCTTGAGCATATCGAAGCTGGCGACACCCATTCGTATGCCACGACATTCAACAACTATGTATATAAGCCGATGTACGACTATTTCTCCGATCCGGCGAATCGTGAGACTATTGTCAGTATGTATCCTGACTTTCCGTTTGACATGCCTAATCCGTTTTGACTATGAATAAGAAATACAGCTATATCTTCCTGTTTCTGTGTGTGTGCTTAACTGGTTGCTTTAAGGACGAGACCACAGATGGCAATCTGTCTGTGCTGACGGAGATCAAGATAGATCCAGCGAGCGTAGATTCTGTGTATAACATACTTGGCACA
>DCGE01000107.1:9360-10837 GCA_002314525.1 Prevotellaceae bacterium UBA1786
AGCCTCGTCATATCTCCGAAGGTTACACAAACGGGTGGGGAGAAATTGCTCAAGTACGAGTGGGAGGTGGATCAGAAGGTTGTATCGACCGAGAAGGAATTTCACTATGTGGCTGATGAACTTGGCTCGTTCCAGTGCAGGTTTATCGTGTCAAACGAGGATGGTAAGTCGTTCTTTCCCTTTGTTATCAATGTCAATACGGCCTACGAGGAAGGTCTTACGGTACTGAGTCAGGCAACCGATGGCAGTAGCTGTCTGAGTTTTATGCTTACCAATACCGACGGTAGTGCTTCTGAGTTCTATGATGAGGAATGTTTTTCGCGCAACAACCCCGACATTCCTTTTGCTCCGGGAGCTGTGGATATGGTTCATACCGAGAACAGCCTCTACATTTTGTGCAAAGGCTCCGAGACTGAACCTCCTGCCATCTATAACCTTCAGCACAAGACCTTGAAGATGAAGAACTATATCAATGTTACATCTTTTGATGGTTTCGTCCCTTCGTCATTCATGCTTCCAGCCAGACCGTATCCCGGCAATCACTATCCGATTATATGCGAAAATGGACGCACATATGATTTCGGCAGTGAGAACGTGGTGGGACTTCCTACAAAACTCAAATCAACCTACGCAAGGAAGGCCCTGATGTTCGACTCACGTACCAACTACTATTACTATTCCATATTCTGGGACACTGAGGCTGGAGGTCTCGGTATGCTCTATACTGGTTATGGACCTTTCTATGCAAGTTCGGTGTATAACTGCTCGCGTGATAGTGTAGTGATGAATCCGTCGAAATACAACTACTTCAGCGGTGATGAGTTCGTCACTATGGCCCGCACCTTCGTCACTAAGGACAAAAGTGCAAACCAAGACCCAGAAATCGTTGTACTTACAAAACGTGCGGTAGGTCCTCTAGTCAATCTCAAGCGGACAGTCTTGAACTATGCCTTCTGGGTTAGGAACGATGAGGGGGAGAATGTGCTGTCGGTGTCAAGTCCGACGAAGGTTTGTGCCACAGCGACTCCAGGTCAGTCACTTCCGATTGACATCAATACCCCTATGACTGTCAGCAAGACATACAATGCCTTGTTCTATGGTTCGGGAAACAGTATCATGAAATGGAACTATATCACGGATATGTTGGCAAAGTCAACGGCACTTGTTTCCGTGGGCAAGTCGGGGGATGTCATCACTGGACTCCTACTGAGCGATGATCAGCAGAGTATGTATGTGAGTTTCTACAGTCCGGCACAGAGTGGCAAGAATGGTTCCGTATGGTTGGTGAACACGGACGACGGAAGAATTCTCGAAAAACACGATAATGTCTGCTTCAGGCCTGTGAAGATGATCTACAAGGAAAAATGATGAGTCTCAGCTTATTGCTCCCCAGTTGATGTTGGACTTGCGGAGTTCGCGGAGGCGGCGCCAGATGACGTCGTTCTCGGGGTTGTGTTCGTCGGGGTCGGTGTCGATG
>DCGE01000152.1 GCA_002314525.1 Prevotellaceae bacterium UBA1786
TAGCCTATATATTTTCTTCTGTTCTCAACGGCATAGAATGCAGAATTTTTGCACAATATCTGGATGAAATATGGTATGTCTCCAGAAAGAGAATGAATTGCAGCCTTTGCTTCATCAGTAAATATCACCCCTTTATCTTCCATTACATCCATCAGACGTTCAGCGGATATATTATCAATCTTATCTATCTGCTCGTCATGTGCAGTTACCAAAGCTCCTGTGAAACCGTATTTTGAATCTTTCAACAATGATTTTACATCATATGTTCCAGCATAAATGAAGCTTGCGAGACCGTTAAGGGAGTTCTGACGGAGAGAATGAAGGAAGGCCGTATTTACAATATCCTTATCAATAAGTGTTTTGATGTAAGAGAACTCGTCGATGAAGAAGAAAGGATAAAGACCAATTGCCTTCATATCATTTAACAGAATGCTGAAATCTTTGAAACGTGCATTCGTTCTGCTGAAATGCCAGCATGTGGGCTCAATATTAAGGCTATCCAACATCTGTTCGCATACACATTCATTGATTACATAGTCCCAGAAATCTGATGCTTTGCCGTATGCTGCACCAGTTGAGAAGTCAATGAAGAATGGAACTATGATATATTTTCCCCCTTCGCTTATTAAATCTGCGCCAACAACTTTTTCGGCCAGAAAACTAAGGATGGAACTCTTTCCGGTTCTTGTAAGTCCATACAAGATATACGGTTCGTGTCTATCGATTGATTTATAATGACGTACTAATCGTTCCAAAATTTCTTCTCGACCAACGAAGAGTTGAGAAGTTGGAGTTTTGGACTCACTCCACAGAATGTCTTCTATCTGAAGTTCTTCACCATCAGGTTCATTTTCAACCGTAAAATCGTGGACTATAGGCTCAACAGGGTTAGACAGATAGTATGCGGTAACCTTGACCTGTATGTTGATGGAAGGAAGACCGGCTACCATTGAGTCAGAAATATCAATCTGGCTGGTGAACCTGTCACCAGCGGAAAGTACTTGATTAATCTCCAAACGGCGGATGTCGTTATATCCTCCGGCCTGCATACAAACCTCCATCAGAAATTTATCAGCCGATGATTCTCCATCGTTTGATATGAGGAGATTGATAATTCTCTTGTCATCTGTTCTTAGAATATACTGGGGGTCTGCGTGAACATTCAAAACCGGATATGTCCTTTTGATTCTTTCATCCAGCATCCCTTTTATTTCCTGCCTCCATTTTGACAAGAGGGAGAAAAAGAATGTCCTGCCGTAATACGTGGTATTATCGCCAATAAATATGAGCTGTTCATCCATTTTGTTCTGAGCCTGGATGAGCAAATTCGTACGTTCCACTTCCTTCCTTGAAAGGTACGGCTTGAGTATGGTCAGTATTTCATCAATCTTGTGTTTGCTCTCTGCCTCCGTTTCGGACAGCAACCGCCAGAAATCGCTCATTGTTCCCCATTTTTCGGAAATAGATTCAATCGAATGAGGTTCCAAAGTACAGATCTGTACATTCTTTGCCGTTTCTTCAAAATTCTTTCGTATGGTTGACTGTATCTGGAAGCATTCCTTGAAGAATGATCCTGGCGACAAAGAGGAATCGATATTCGAATTGAGCAAGTCATTCACAAGTTCATACACATGGGCACGCTTTGCTGGAGTTTTAAGGATTCCATAAAGGATGCTTGTGCCGTTCTGCATCCTTGCCAGTCGGTTCCATACATCTATACTGTTGGATCCAATGTGAATGATAGTCTTATATGCTACTTTCTCAAGTTCAGTATTACGGCTTGATATACATTGGCTGAAAATTTCCTTGAAATTTGATGCAAAGATTGCTGAATAGTCAACATCAACACCCTTTACATAGTAGTAGTATGCGACATCAAGTTTCAGGTAATTCGCTAGAATTTCCAGCACGACCTCATTCGATTCTTCATTTGGCTTGTTCTTACTGTCTATTGAAGCATAATCAAATACTCCAGCCGAAATGGAAGACCATAAATCCAGAGTCTCAATGTAATAACTCTGAGCCGAATCCTTCAGCCTGCATATCAAAGTTCTCGTGGCCTCAAGGTTCTTTGCGCTGTCAGATAAAAGTACACGTCTAATAGTTCCCATAAGGTGATTTCCTTTCAGACGGGAATAGCTGGCAATCATGTATTGATAATTCTGAAGATTGTAGCTGCCGACCTTCAGACAACTATATGCCTTGGCGGCTTCGAGATATTTCGGATAGGTCTCCGGATCAGTTGACTTGACTGCCTCATCATAGAGGAGCTGGGCAATTCCCACTGTAGGTACACCATTGTTCTCCAGGACTTCCTTATGAGTAAAACGGAATTCCCGGATGTCACCATCCAGCATCTTACTGATGGCTCCACTTCTAGATGTCGAAGCAATGATGAGCGAATCGTCGCGATCTGAAGATTCATCCTGTGGAGAGTCCATGGCTTGCTTGACAATTCTCTTCATATCAGCAGCGAGCTTATTGCCGGGATTGTACTGAATAGCCATATCTAGAGCCTTTACTGCCTCTTCAGGGTTGTTCCCACTGAGATTAAGCAACCTTGCAAGTTCACAATACAAATGGCTGAGATTATTCTTACTTGCGCCACACCCTTCGTTGAAAGATATGAGTTCACGATATGCTGCGCACGCATTTGGCACATCATCCTCTCCAGAATAAATCTGAGCCTTTGTAAGAAGAAGAGAACTTATGTACTTATCCGACAAATCTCCTGCATCAATTGCCTCGTCTATCTGATCTACGGCAGAAACAATATCACCTGACTGAACAAATCTCTTAATTTTACCATCTATTCGCTTGTACGCCATCTTATCGGAATCCTCGCTGTTGGATATGCCGTCAAGTCTGAGAATCGGAAGGTCGTACTGTGTAAAAGTAACAGACCTCAGTTCACTCCTGATATATGTAATATCATTCTTTGTTTCCTTGTTTGACGTCTTCAGGAGTTTATTGTGCTGCAGATTATCGAATAGCAGCTTCGCGAATACATAGTTTTTGTCATACAGGAACTGTACAAGCATGGACAAGTATCCAGAAAGAGAGTTGATGCCATTGAGGACATTGACTATCTCTTGTCCATTTTTTAGAGCGAAAGTGAAGATAAGTACAGGGACTCGCATCCCTGTCCAGTCCCTTTTTAAATTATATAGAAGTTGCGGGTCTGGAATCCTGCTGAAATAACACTTTAATGGAGTGCCATCAAGTTTCTCAATCTGACAGTAAGTAGATTTGACTGCAGTAATATATGCATTCTCGGCTACCTTGCCTTTCTCCTGAAACATGTCTTTGGCCACATTGTCAATGGCACTACATATATCATCATTTCCTAGGTCGAAACGGGAGTTTAACTCTTTCAATACACCGTTAATATATTCACTGAACTGCTCAAGAGCTTTCGGAGATAGGGAGGATTCCTCCTCGTTTGTTGCGAGTTGTTTCTCTTCATTATTATCCGAGCCAGGAGCAGGAAACAATGAAGAAGATGGAGTAACATCAGAAGCATCCATAGTTCCTGCAAAATAGCTCCTGAGAGCAGAAACAGCTTCCTCTGGGATAATGACGTTTCCGTCCTCCGCTATGGAATACCCTTTTCGTTTCAGACAGTCAACAGCTCCTCCCAAAGATATTCCTAATTCCCCTACAATATCTTTAAGCCTAATAATATCAGGCATCTCCTGTTCCTTATTTTCGGCATCCATAGCCGGTTCTGTCTCAGACAGTGATTCAGTACACGTTTTAATTCGCTTCTTAGGTTTCGGTTCTATTTTGGAAAGATCTATATGACCAACGACCTTGATTCCTATACTCGGCAGTTCAGAACTATAGTCAGTTTTTTCAGATTCTATCTTCTTGACTGACTCTATCGGCTCCTCAGCCATCTTCAGTTCGGGAGTATATTCCAGAACTGCATCTTTGACCGGGACCAAGATACTATCTTGAGAAATTTCTGGCTCAGATTCGGGTTCCGCAACAACCAGAGAAACGTTATCGGCAACCCTATTTGGTTGTTCAGCATCTAACGAGGAACTGTTCTGAACGGTTGTGCACGCCTGAGGCGAATCTGGAGTATCGTCATCTCCCCAACCGGAAACCATCTCTTCAAAAATGGCATCCGGCTTGCGAGCCCCGGGGCGACGGAGAAGTATATAGCCATCTCCTATGTCATCAACGATTCCTCGGATATCCTCTCTTCCTGCTGTACGATATATGACAACCTTGTCTCCGATCCCGTAACTAAGCTTGAATACATCAATTTTTCCCATATAAGTATGCTTTTTTATTTATCTATTGGTGCTATTAATGCAAGTTCACATTTCATAAACTTGGCACTGATAACTTCGGCCTGATACCTTTTCTTATAATCAAAAAACCTTGGGTAATCTACCACAGTACCAGTCAACGGACTCATCCCTGGAATATCCATAAAAAGTTTATCATTGAACTTTGAGAATTTTACTTCTACAATCTCACCGATGTTCACAAGGTCAATCTTTTCCAGGCTTTCCGTCTTGGCTCCCAGTTGTGTTACCAGAAACAACTTCTCTTTTTTGTATGCTTTTCTAAGCATGACTGTGGCGGAGTCTCCTTCACGGTATTCCCGATTGGCGAATTTCTTTGGTAGAAGAGCACGAAATCCAGATCCTGAAAGAACATAGTGATTGCTGTATATTGCCTGAACCTTGTAGGTCTTATTCATTCCTATCATGGCATACATGTCATCCAACTGTTTTTTTTGCATCTGTTGGTTCTTCCGGGTGTTCATCACCTCGAGTAACTTGGGGAAGCCCTCAGATTGATATATTGCAGCATCTTCATCCGACATTGCATCATCTTCATGGAATACAATCTTCCTAATAAGTTCCCACACGATATTCCCGGCGTAGGACTGTCTCATCCTATCAAGGATTCCATTTAGGCTGCTGTTTTTCCTGACATGCCAGATTCCATTCTCTTCTTCATCCTGAGCAAGGGTCTCGAATAGGGAATAATATGCGGCAGGATTATCTCCGGCGTCCCCAAGTATCTCCAGCTTACGATCATAGTCTGGTTCTAAAATTCCAAACAGGACATTAAATCCTTCCGGCATTGTGATATGACATGCCTTGGATGCTAGAAGAGCTTTTGATTCTTTGGTAAGTAGCGAACGGAACGGCAGGAGGAAGTCTAATCCCTGTTGAACTTTGTCTTCATCCTGTAGAAGCAATTCGACAACATGATTTAGCACCTGGTCATGACAATCAAGACTGGAAATATCAGCATATTCCTTGACGGCATCAGCCAACGGTTTCCTAAACAGCAGCGCATTGGATTCTAAAATTATAGTGACAATGTCCCAGAACTCTTCATTGTTAATGAGACGATTACCGAACACTTTTGATATTGCCATCCGGACTCCAGGAATTTCCCTTCCGGCACAGTTTCTGAGCCATTCTCTCATCTGCTCCTCCTTCCCATCGCCATACCAGTAACACAAAACACTCTCAGGATCGGTACTTCCTATTGACTCGGACGAAGATTCAGCGGGTTCTTTTCCATGCAACCCTTTTTCATTCTGAACCAGTATTTCATCACCCGCTACAAGTTCCCAACTGTATTGCGCATCGGAGGCAGAAACAACCTGAGTACCCCTCACGCTGAACATTTTCTGCTGACCTATGTCAGATACTTTAATCTGTTTGATTTGAGTATTGTCAGCAGAGTGTTTTACTACCAATATGTTTGTATCTTCTGATAAGAAGGACGCCATTAAAGATGCCCCTTTATATATCCCGTTGTTATAATAAGTATCGCGTTTTCTGCCGACAATGATTGATGACGGAATTTTACCGACTGTCCCATCATCATAGCAAAGTAGCACTGCCTTGCCATCCGTTGCCCCGCCCTTAATGGCCTGGCTGAACAGAATCCTATCGTCCATAACCTTATGGTCTGACACCATATACGTCCCGTCTATATATGTGTTAAGCCATATGGTACTGGTATCACTTTCAGCACTAGATAGAGATAATGGAATAGCTGGGGCATCCGGAACATGAATCGCCGGGTTACCTGCAGATTTCTTCTCCATCATCTTCCTCTCTACGAACAGGACAAGATCGTTTCCTTTCAGAACTCGCGTCTCATTTCCCTGCCTCTGGAAAAAATCATTATTGATGGAAACTGGCCTGAAATATGCCGGAATAATTACTTTACACACCTTTTTGTCACCATCATCATGGAATTCGAAACTGATAGTACCGTTTACATCCTTCCCCAATTGGGCGACAATATTCTGGCGGATAATTCTTTCATACCTATCGACGCCACAATCCAGTTCTTTCAAATCCTTCTCGATGCCTGATGCTTTTCCATCATCATCCACACCGATCCACAGAATTCCGCCTAAGGCGTTAAGAAATCCACATACGGTCTTTATTACAATCATCATCTGATTATCAATATCAGAATTTGAAGTATCATGGTCGAATATAATGGATGTCATGAACTCCTGAGTCTGATTTTCCGAACCGTAATAATAAATCTCGGAAATGGCTGAATTATCTTTAGAGCTAACATTTTCCTCATCGTCATGAATGTCTTCCACCAATGGAGTGACACCAAGTTCGGATGCAATAAAAGTCCTCAGTTCAGAAATCAGATTTTCAGGGCCACCGTATCTGCTAATGATATTTGATGCGAGGACAAGCCCCGCCATTTTGGCCGGTCCAGAACTCTTATCCTTTCGGCTTGCAGTCTCCAACAGGTAGTCGGATGCATTATCATTCCCCAGTAAACGAAGAATTGATATTATTTCATCTTGCTCTTTAAGTGAAGGGAAGTTGGATATCATGTCCTCATCTTCCTCGAAAGTGACAGTTTCTCCTGCTGCAAACGAGGAGAGAGCTTCCATATACTTGATTTTCGACGAATAATAACCAAATAACTGGCTGTTTTCAGAACGGGCAATCATCATTAGAGCATGATACAGGTTATATCTGGCAATATCGTTCCGTGAAAAACGCAGATACTGGTCCACTGTCAAAAGGACATACGGCATCGGTTTGAACAACTCTGGCGCATTGGCTGAACTCTCCCCAACCTCCGAAACATCCACTGTTAGCATACGTAGTTGATCCTTAAGAAGTTCTTGGGCAGTCTTATCGCATGATGTCTGGCCAAGAACAGTGGCAAATGGAACCCCACAATGTTCTTTTTCCGGATGGAGAACAACCAAGTATGCAGTGCCGACTTCAACTAAAAACCTTGTAGATGTTTTTGCTTTTACAGCACATATGGCTCCAGATGCCGTTACCATATACCCCCAATTATTAATTATCTCCATGCACACAGCCGTGTGTATGTCATGACTCTGCTTTTCCGCAATTGAACTGGACAATTTGCGTATCTGGTCCTTAATGGATAAAAACAACTTCCCATTTTGCTCAAGACAAGGCACTCTGAAACACATGCCTTCTTCAAATACTTCAGTCAAAGCCCCTGTGTATTTCTGCGCAAGATACTCCTGATGAGTAAAGACCGCATCAGCCTTGTCGGGAAGACCTTCAATTGAGCAGAAAACGAAGTTTGGCAGAGTGTTGTGGCTCTTGACTTTTACTGTAACTTGCCCACTGCGATCCGGAATCCCGTGACCTGGCTTCCATGAAGCGAGATTTTCCCATTTACTTTTATAGTATGTAATATCCCTTTCCAAATCCCATTCGGATTCGGAATCAACCCCGGCAGCAACTGAAATAGCTGTGCCAGGTATATCATAGACTGGGTACTGAGACCGCATACTCTTGACATGAGAATGCATAGGAAGAATAACCAAACGTCCGTCTTTATATTGCATCTGGCACACGTCCGAAGAAGAACACCGTATCATATCATCGTGTGTTATGACTACGCCAAGCACATCATCAATGAAAGGCTCTGGATTAGTTGAAACCGCTATCATCCGGTTGACATCGAAGTTGAATAGGCTGCAGGAACCCATAATAAGCTCTAAAGCCTTGTTTACCAGTGCTGTCGCTCTCTGAGGTGTTGTTAAGAAGGACAGGTACTTGCATAGTTCAGAGAACGCACTCTTTGTGTCAAATCTTTCGAGCCCATCACCTAACTTCCCCGAAATAAGTAACAAGGTACCAAGACCGACAGTCATATCTGCCAACATCTCCTTGTTCACCTCAGAAGATCGAGTATAATGAATACTGGTGCTTATCTGTTTCTTAAGTGCAACAATCTTTCTTTTGAAGAGCTGAATGATAAGTAGCAGTGTTCCTGCATCCTTGATATAATCAGCACAGATTGCAATTATCTCAGCAATCTCAGGAAGTCGTGTATCTATTATGTCTTGGTCTGCGGATATCAAGCCTAGAAGTTTAAGATACACATCCTCCATCTTATCATGCTCACCTTTCCTTGCCTTTTCTGTAAGCTCTGAAATGAAAGAATCCTGACAACCATCTCGGATAACCTTCAAAACTTCTATATCCACCAGTGCTTTTGCCATTGAGGTTTCAGCCTTTAGACGGGTTTCTTCCCTGGCCGCTGAACTAAACTTGGAAAGCATTCCTGATTTGAGGAACCACTCTTCAATCTCTGCTATTAGTATATTGCAATCAATAGCCGTCTGGATGTTTTCCTCCGTGCGGAAAGTGGACCAATGCTTGAGCAATTTCAGATAATCGAAAATCCATAACCTGTTCCCGGTTTCAATCTTTTCCTGCATTTCTTCCTGAATCACTGCCATATTATTGGTCATAGGTTCAAATTCCTTCAGGTATTTTTCATACAGGTTTCCATGAGAGATTGCAGAGAAGACAGTTTCAGGGGAGAAAGCATCGAATTCCTGATCATCAACATAAAAAAACAACCTTGGAACACCATATTTATCTTCCTTTATTCTGGTCTGGAGGCTGACATGTTCTCCCACCTGATATTCTTTCTCGTCAAAAGAAAAGAA
>DCGE01000010.1 GCA_002314525.1 Prevotellaceae bacterium UBA1786
CCTCCATGTTCGACTGACCGAAACACAGATAGATATGGAAATTTGGGTCGACCTGAGCCGAAAGAGCCATCGGCACGAATGCCAGAAGGAACAAGAAATGTCTGATTGAAGATTTCATAACAACCTGATATTAAAACACGGATTTAGAAATATATACCGATTCCCACTTTGAAACCGACCTTGCTGTGCTCGGAGAAAGAAGTCAGAGACATATCGTAGTAGAGACTTGGCTCAACCGTGATGTAATGGTTCAGGAAATAGCAATAACCGATTTCAGGAGTGAATGCAAGGTCATTGTAGCTATTGAAGAGGTGAGTATATTTGAAGCCGGCACCGAGAGTTATGCCGTTCTGCTCGATGTAGTACTTACCCTTCAGCGAAGCAGAGAATTCCTGCCAAGCCTTGTTTCCGTAGTTCATACCGATCTGACTGGCGATCATCACATCGTCGAAGAGGAAATAGCCAGCTGATGCATCGAGTCCGAAATGGAACTTCTGAGCATCATCGTAAGAGAGATCAAGACCAGTAAGAGATGCACCTACATACTTCTTACCCTTTTCAAACTGTGCGAATGCACTTGTTGCTGTCAAAAGGAACAGCGCCAATACAAAAATCTTTTTCATGTTACTAAATTATTTTTTATCATTAAACGATTCTTTCTTTCTCAAAGCCCACCAGAGTGCGATGATGATGACGGCATAGATGATGAGGTTCGGCAGGTTTTTCTGCCATGAATTCATCTGCAGACCGTCCCAGACATAAAAGCCAATACCCATAAGGGCAAGCAACGGCGGGAGCCACTTATACTTTTTTACTCTTCGCATACCAACAAAAGAAAATTATACCGAGTGCCACTGTGACTACGGAGCCAACAATATAAGCGATGTCCTCATCAATCTGGAAACCCTCCTTGGCAATACAGATATATGTAGTACATACCATCGTCATGAATAGGGAAGGAACAAGGGTGACCAGATGGCAACGCTTGGATTTCACCAACCATACCGTATATGCCCACAAGGCAATACAGGCAAGAGTCTCGTTGGTCCAGGCGAAGTAGCGCCACAAGACCTGGAAGTCGATGAAGAAGAGGAATACGGTCACCGCGAAAAGAGGAAGGGTCAAGGCAAGGCGCTTCGCCACCTTGTCCTGCTTGAAGTGGATGGCCTCAGCTATGATGAGCCTTGCACTCCGGAAGGCGGTATCGCCACTCGTAATCGGTGCAATCACCACTCCGAGCACTGCAAGCACAGCACCCACGATCCCCAACCATGAACGGCATATTTCGTTGACGAGTATTGCCGGATTGGCAGAATGTTTACCATTCTCCGTCATCAGGTTCAGAAGCTGTTCGTAAGGAGTATCACCGGCAACACCGAGAGAACTTGCAAACTTTATCGATGCCGCAGCCCAGATGAGTGCCACGAGGCCTTCGGTTATCATAGCTCCGTAGAACACTCTACGACCATGCCTCTCGTCCTTCAGGCAGCGAGCCATCAAAGGACTCTGTGTCGCATGAAACCCACTGATCGCTCCACAGGCAATCGTTATGCAGAGGCAAGGGAACACAGGGGAAGTGCCGCCCGGATAGTGATTGGTAAAAGCCCCCGATACCTCTGGAACGTGTCCTTCTTCAAAAAAGATACCATAGCACAGACATATTGCCATAAAGATGAACACCGCACCGAAAACCGGATATATTCGTCCGATGAGTTTATCAATAGGAAGAAGAGTTGCGAGGATATAGTAGATTATGATGACTATCAGCCAGAACAAGCCCCCACCCCAGAAGCCTGATGTGGGGGTCAGGCCAGCTATAAGGTCGGCAGGAGTCCTCGTGAACACAGCCCCCACAAGGATGAGCAAAACGAGCGATACAGCCCTCATCACATGACGGGCTGTCATGCCGAGTTCGTCACCCACTATTTCAGGAATACTCGCCCCACCCTTACGGATGGATATCATTCCCGTGAAGTAGTCATGGACAGACCCAGCGAAGATACATCCGAGTACGATCCAGATGAAGGCAGCAGGGCCGTAGAGTATTCCGAGGATGGCACCGAAGATAGGTCCGGTTCCCGCGATATTGAGGAACTGAATCAGGAACACACGCCATGTCTGCATAGGAAGATAGTCAACATCATCACGCATGGAATAAGCCGGAGTCTTACGTTCGGCAGAAGGCGAGAACACCTTTTCCACGACCTTTCCATAGAGGATATATCCCAAGATCAACAGTACAACACTGACTACGAATGTCACCATAATTCAAAAAAAATAATAATAATCCCGTTTGATTAGGCAAAAGTACACAATATTTCGTATCTTTGCAAACGAATTAGACTTTTTTTTCATAATGAAGCCAATAAAACATACAATATACGCCATTTTTGCCATGCTCCTGTTGGCTATTACAGCCAATGCGCAGAACAGTTTCAATCCATGGAACAGATTAGCCACATCTCCCAAATATGAAACACGAGCCGTATGGATAGGCACAATCGGAGGAATTGACTGGCCTCGTATCAAGGCTACAAGCGCCAAGAACATCGAACGGCAGAAACAGGAACTCATTGACATGCTCGATGCACTTGAACGAGCAAACATCAATACCGTCCTTCTCCAGACGAGGGTGCGCGGAAGCGTCATCTATCCTTCGGACATAGAGCCATGGGACGACGGACTTACCGGCTATTGCGGCAGGGATCCCGGCTATGACCCATTGGCATTTGCCATTGAAGAATGCCACAAAAGGGGGATGGAGATACATGCGTGGATGGTTACAATACCTGTCGGCACCTCATCGAAACAGTCAAGACTCGGAAGCAAGGCCGTAAGCAACACCCATCCGGAACTCTGCAAGACGGTAAAGGGAGAGGTATTCATGATTCCCGGCAAACCCGGCACTGCTGACTATGTGGCATCGCTCTGCAAGGAACTCGTAGAGAGATACGACATCGACGGAATATCGCTTGATTACATCCGCTACCCGGAGAAGGACCACGGCTTCACCGATGACAACCTCTATTCCGACACAAGCATCCCGAAGGCCGATTGGAAGAGGGCCAACATAACTCGTATTGTCAAGGCCGTTTACGACACAGTGAAACCGATCAAGCCTTGGGTGAAGCTGAGCAGCAGTCCTCTGGGCAGATACAACAACCTGCCACGCTATTCTGCAAGCGGATGGGATTGTTACAATACAGGCTATCAGGACCCTAAGTTATGGCTGAAGGAAGGATGGCAGGACGAGTTGTTCCCTATGATGTACTATCAGGGCAATTTCTTCTATCCCTTCGTATTCAACTGGAAGGAAATCAGCAGCGGACATCCCGTATCGGCAGGATTGGGAATCTATTTCCTCGACCCCAAAGAGGGCAAGAACTGGAGTCTGAACGACATAAGGGCCCAGATGCACGCAGCACGTAACAGTCAGATGGGAGGAATATGCTTCTACAGAGCATGGTACTTCGTCAAGAACTTCAAGAATCTCTACCCGACTGCATGCAACGAGTTCTATTCACATCCGTCACTGCCTCAGCCGATGACATGGATGGGAGAAGCCGAACTGCCACCGGCACCCGAAGTGGCGATGCGGCAAGGCCAGTACATGACATGGAGCACATATGACGACAAGGACTACTACTATAATGTCTATGCGTCGTTCACCTCTCCGGTGGATATCACAAAAGGCGAGAACCTCATAGCTGCACGTGTGAAAGACTACTACATCAATATGCCCGACACTACGTTATTCTATGCCGTAACGACAATGAACCGTTTCGGCATTGAAAGTCCGGCATGTCAGGAATTCCCAGACATACAGCACGGCGGAGCCGTCATGTCTGACGAGATAAAGTCGGCCATCCAACGGCATTACTCACAGCCAGCCACCAATACCAAGGGAAAGAAAAAGAAGAAGAGATAAAGACGGCTCAGTTCTGTTTCGCTGCCAAGACTTCCAAAGAGACAACAGGAAATCTGTCGCCATATTTCTCGTAGGTCTTCAATGCCATGATTCCCATGTTCATACGGAAATTGAGTTCGACGACGGGATGGACCTTCATGGAGCCTCCGTCGTTGACTACCATCATGTCGATGCCTAACGGACCTTTGTACCTGCCGACAATCTTGCTGTTGAGAACAGTCTGATGGATTTCACGGATTCGAGAGAGAAGTGTTTCTGTTTCATCAGACGAATATCCAAGAGCCTGCCTGATTCGTTCAGCCAGCTGAATCTGACTTTCAACATAATTCTGTTCGTACCTTCCTTCCCTGTCAGCCTTGAAAACAGAAAGGCCGAGATATTCCGTCGCGTCGGTTCCGACATAGAACTCCATAGCGAAATCCAACACCTTATCATAAAATCGGTCAATGAGTACGGGGTACTTGCTGACAGGCACAGAATCACCTTGCCGGAAAGTGAATATCCTGTTGCCCCTGCCGCTTGATGACCAAGGAATCTTGGCAATATATGTTCCTGCAGTCAGGTTCATTTCATCCTCCGAACCGATGAAACGCATATGGTTTCCGACCAGAGAATCCTGAATTGCAGACAGCATATCTTCTGCATAGAACAGTTCTGCAAAGCATACACCGAACTCACGGCTCGAGAGATTTCGCAGCGTTTCCAGATGCTGTTCGTCAGGGAGCATCGTTTCCGGCACTCCGAAACGGAGAAGTCTGTTACGGATCGGTTTGCTCCATCCCCAGGGACATATTTCGGTGATCGGTTCCTTCAACCTGCAACATAGTTCACTGAAACCATCATGAGTACATAGTTCCTGAGGACTGACCGCCACATCATCCTCATCTGCCACAAACATAGGCACATGAGCATACATCTCCTCCATCCGTGCTACGGACTTCGGAGGCATGTATTCACTGGCTCCGCTTGCGAGAGCCATGTCATTGGAACAGTTGAAGATGAACAGTTTGGCCATATGCGATGACGTTAACTCCAGATTGTCCGGAATCACTCCTAACTCCTAACTTCTAACTCCTAACTTCAGTCTCAAGACTGACTTCAACAATGCATCACAGCCTTCGTCAATGTCGCGCCATGCCTTCTCGTACTCATCCGTATACCAAGGATCAGCCACACTGCGAGGACGATCGGTGAAGTCCATCAGCAGGGAAATCTTATTCTCGCAGTCGCACACACAGATCCGCTGCATGTTGGAACGGTTGTATTCATCCATGCCTATGAGATAGTCGAATTCATCATAGTCGCTGGCAAGCAGTTTCCTTGCCCTCTTGTCTTTGTCGTACGGAATACCCAGTCGATGCATCAGACTTCGGACCGGCGGATAGATGGGATTGCCCAGTTCTTCACTTGAAGTGGCAGCCGATTCAATATAGAACCGATGCGACAAGCCCGCCTGTGCCACCTTCTGTTTCATGACGAACTCTGCCATCGGACTTCGGCAGATATTGCCGTGACACACGAACAATATGCGTATTTTATCTTGAGCCATAGAAAAGGAACAACAATGAAATAATTACCAAAAGCAAGTCGAAGACCTTGGAACGGAGATTCTTCTCCCTGAACACGAGAGCCGCAAAAAGGAACGACACGACGACACTTCCACGACGTATCATACTGACGATGCTCACCATAGCATCATCACTCGTGAGTGCATAGAAATAGACGAAGTCGGCTGCCGACAGGAATACCGATATACATAATATGCACCAGTCCCAGTGGAACCTTGACGTCACTTCTCCACGAGTCGGTGACACTTTCTTCAACAAGAGGAACGACGAGAGCATCAGACACTGATAGATATTGTACCATGACTGAAGTGCCATCTTATCCATTCCGAGGCCCTCCGGATCAAGAAGCCATCGGTCGAACAAGGCACTGACGGCTCCAAGCAGATTGGAAAGGACGATAAGTGTAATCCATTTGTTATGGCGGAAGTCGATCCCCTCTTTCTTCCCCGAGCGGCTCAACAGATAGAACGAAACAATGGCTATGACGACACCGATCCACTGCCATACGTTGAGATGTTCGCCGAGGAACGTCAATGCACCGATCAAGACCATCACGGGACGTGTGGCATTGATCGGACCTACAATAGTAAGCGGTAGGTTCTTGATGCCATAATACCCACATAGCCATGAGCCCATCACTATGACGGACTTCAGGAGTATGTATTTATGTCCCTCCCATCCGTATGTCTGGGTGAAGAACATCGAATCACTGTCTATCCAGCCTTTAGCCGAACAGACGATGAACGGGAGAAATATCAGACTTGAGAAGAAGGTGTTGAGACAAAGCACCGGAACAACCGGATTGGTCTTCAAGACCTTCTTCTTTGAGATATCATAGAACCCTAACAGAAATGCTGATAGGAAAGCAAGAGCTACCCACATCCTATATTGAAAGTTCCTTTAGTACCCGGATAAGATTCTTGTCGAGTGGTTTTCCACCCTCCTTGATGGCAATGGTAAACGGAGTATATATCACATGATCATGTCTCATACCTACCATCACGTTTCTTTGTCCTGCCTCAAGAGCATCAATCGCCCCGACACCGAGAACGCTTGCGAGGATTCTGTCACGGGCTGTCGGAGTGCCACCTCTCTGCAAATGACCGAGAATGGAAAGACGAACATCATAATTCGGATATTCCTTCTTGACACGTTCGGAATAATAGACAGCACCGCACTTTGGACTTTCGCTTACAATCACTATACTTGAGTTCTTGCTCTTGCGGATACCTCGTCCGATGAATTCGCCCAACTGGTCGGCATCGGTCATATCCTCTGGTATGAGAGCAGCCTCGGCTCCACTGGCAATGGCACTGTTCTGGGCAAGGAAGCCGGCATCACGTCCCATAACCTCAATAAAGAATATCCGTTCATGAGAATAGGCAGTATCCTTTATTCGGTCAACACACTCCATAATGGTGTTGAGAGAGGTATCAAAGCCAATTGTCTCGTCAGTACCGGCAATATCATTATCAACAGTACCTGGCAGGCCGATTATCGGATAATCAAACATCTCTGCGAAATCCTTCGCTCCCGTCAGTGTTCCATTTCCGCCGATAAC
>DCGE01000089.1:0-4698 GCA_002314525.1 Prevotellaceae bacterium UBA1786
ATCAGTAGTGGAAATGGAAACACGCCGCATGGTTTTCGTAAAATTTTCGTTCAGTTTTCGTAGTAGAGTGGCTTATCTTCGATAGAAGATTGATGAATTGGCAGATGAATTTATCTGGAAGTTCCGAAGGACTTACAAGGAAATTCAGATGACAAGACTTCAAGCCTGTAAGGCTGCCACTCGTTTTCGTAGTAGGAAAAAAGCACTCGTTTTCGTAGTAGGAAAAAAAATCAAAAACAATTTGAATTATCTTGTCGACAAAGATATATGGCAGGCTTTGCCTGCAGTTAGGAGTTAGGAGTAGGTGTTCAGACTCAGAAAAAGACATGGGACTTCAGTGCCTCATCGTATCCATAGACGTCGGGATAGGTGTGGAGCGTGCTGTCGACAGGTGACTGGAAGAGAGTGAAATACGTGATGAAAATCGGTATTCTCGGATTGACTTTCAGACTGTGGACCAGCATTTCCGGATCAGGTCCCGAAGGTTTGCCGTCATCGTCGGCGGCAGTATTCCCGACTGCTTCAAGTGATGCGTTGTACTCCATGGAATAACGCAGTTTCCCAAGATATTCCTCACGCTCGCCCTTCATGTCGCCCATGATGAACTCAGCAAGCTTATACGGTTTCTGTACACGTATGCAACCATGGCTGATGCGACGGTCAAGCCGGTCGAAGGCTCCCGGTGAAGAGGTGTCGTGGAGGAATATGGAATGAGGGTTGTCGAAACGGAATATGATACGTCCGAGAGCATTGCCCCTGCCGCCCTCCTGATAGACACGGAACTTGCCCGACTTGAGCATGTCGGATGTGACGAGTTTTGGATTCTGAGGCTGGTCTGTGTCCCTGTTTATGATATGGTAGCGGTTACGTGCGAAATAGGCAGAGTCGCCGGCATGGTCTGCCATCTCGTGCTTCACCACGTTATACGGCACATGCCAACGTGGGTTGACATCCATACGTTTGATTTCACTATGCAGCAACGGAGTCTTGGTATCGGAACTGCCGCAGACGATGCGCATCTCCAGCAAGGAGTCGGGACACACGGCTATCAACTCGTATGACGGGATATTGACGACAACGTATTTCCCATCGTCTTCCGGTCCAGAAGGATGGCGCCAGCGACAGCGTTCCATATTGATGAGGATACGCAGGCGTTCCTCCCCCACAGCAGTTGCGAGTCGGCTTTTCAGCAGGCGGTAGAGCGGTGTTGACGGTTCGGCATCTTCCAAGAAGACTGCGACACTGTCGGTGCCAGCAAGCCGTGCCAGATGCAGGAATCCATCGGAATCAAGGACTTCGGTGGGGATGTCATAGAGAGTGAGATAGTCGGTCTGGGATTCATCGTATTTCGGGTGATCCAGACGGTTGAAGATTCGATATGGGGCTACGATGCCATAGCGCTGCCAGGCACTGTAGCGGACGAATGCCTTGGTCAGTCTGTAGTCGAGTCGGGAGACGAGAGAGTGCATGTCGCAGGTGGAGAAGTCAAGACTGTCGAGCAACAGACGATCGGCCTTTATATCGTCGATGAAGAAGAGCGAGGACGGCATGCCAGTCTCCCCTGCCCTTTCCAGATATGCGAGAAGCGAATCGACCTGATCGGTCAGAGTGCCAAGGTCGTTCAGCCAACAGAGTTCGTGGTTCTCACGGTAGAAACGACGTACGGCATCGTCGGCCGCCGTGGTATCGGTGTCGGCATCACACACGGCACTGATGGCTCTGTGAAGAGTGAGACTGTCAACGATGGAATCACCAACCATCAACACCCTTTCATACGTTGTAGAGCCTTTCGTTCCGCAACCGACGAGTAAGGTAATTGAGATGACAGATAATACGAGTTTTCGGACCAAACACATGAGTGCATTCATTTTATGTATCGTTTTCTGCCATTGACGATGTAAATGCCCGAAGGGAGGGTGTTAAGGTCAGAAGTATGGATCTTGGTACCCTGAAGGGTATAGATGCCCTGATGCGAAGCAAGGTCGATGGATGCAGGGCGGATGTCATCAGGCAGCGGAGGAACAGTGTCGGTCTCAGTCTCCTGCTTGATATCGTAGGAATCGATAGAGCCGTAGATGTATGCCGCACGTTTCTGAATCCACTCCTTAGCATGCTTGGTCTGTTCGGCATAGGCATTGCCGTCGCCCCACTTGGTATGATTATGGGAGAAGGACTTTGAGACGTAACCGTAATAGTCGTCGACGTATTCAGTCAGGGCAGTGACTCCGCCTTTCATGATGAAGTCGGTCCAGAGTTTGTAGTATGCCTCCTTCACCACTTCGCTGCCATGCCAGATGGCAGGGAAGAAAGGACCTGAGTC
Source organism: Prevotellaceae bacterium UBA1786 (assembly GCA_002314525.1). Next base: position 2,321 of record DCGE01000089.1, read on the forward strand.
CTGAAGGAGAGGCCGTTCTGTCTGGGAAAGGAAATAGGTATGCGTCTGCATGTAGCCGAAACCCCAGTCGAAGTCCCATACCGGTCCGAAGACCCAGAGCGAATCAGCGATGATGTTCTCATTGTAGAGATATGTGCTCTTCGGATGGTTGAGTTCGGTGTTGAGAGTGAAATCGGCCACGAACTGAGCCTTGACGAGTTTGTCGACATCGACGTAATCGACATAAGAACCATCGCCGAGTGCCACAGTTGCCGTGAACTCATTGAACGCCGACTTGATGTCGTCGAGAGCCAGATCGGAGTTTTCCGGTTCATCGTCGGTACCGAAATGCTTGACATTGACANNAGAGATTGTAGCTGTTGTCACGGAATTTCCATGGCTCGTCGTAGTTGACATCGAGCTCGAGCATGACGGCATAGGTCTCGTCATCGATATCGACGTTGTTGTTGGCAAAGCCTATCTTCTCAGTGAAATTGTATGAACCGATGTATTCATCGTTGAGATAGACCTCGACCGGTCTGATATGGTTGCAACCTGCAGAACCGACCATATCAGCCATCTTCATGGCAACGGCATTGGTCAGCATGGAACCGCCCTGAGGATTGGAGAGAAGTACCCAACCCTTGCCACCCTTGAGTCCGAGCGGATGGATCTTCTCCGGGAACTTCAGACGGTAAGGCTTCTTGGAATGACCCCATGTACTGTTGCCCCGGCCGCGTATCTGCATGGTATCGACGTCGATATCGTCCCAGATGCCCGCTCCGTCGAGATGGAACGATGCGTACTTGTATTCGGTTTTCGACGTGATAGGCAGACCGTCATAGGTATTGATATTGATTACTGGAAGTCCGTAGCTGGTGGTAGGATTGTCAGTGGGAAAATCAACGTGAACAGTGTATATCCTGCCGTAAGGAACAAAGGCATAGCCAGAGCTGTCTCTGCGGGCCTTATAGATGAAATCGTGACCGCTGCAGAGTTTGTATTTCACATCACGGTCGAACCGGCACGAGTTCTTCTTGCTCTTCTGAAGTCGGTCGTTGACATAGACTGATACACCATCAGCGACCTTGAAAGACGGAACAAGACGCTTGCCTACTACGGTTGCACTGGCGGTGATAAGATTCTTCTTGTTGTCGATGCTGCCGACTGCATCATCAAACAACTGATCGTTGAACTTGTCGTTGAACTTAAAACTCTCGAACACCGGGAGCTGGCCCTGATAGGAATTGGCCTCTCTGACGAGGTGGACCTTCGGAATGATGATGGATGTATCGGGAAGCGTGATACTGATTTTCTTGGAATCGGCCTTTCGCTGCAAGATGTATTTGCGCGGAATAGCGATGGTGCTTCCGTCAGTCAGGTGGTAGAACCTGGTATATCCCAAACTGTCATCGCTCTCCATGGCTGATTCCTCCATTGAACTGTTCAGTCTTGAGATCAAGTCCTCAATCTCAGCAATTTTTGCATATACTTCATCAATCGTATAGGATTTGGCGCGGTTGGCGATGCGAACCTCGTCGTACAGCGATTTAGCCTCAGTGAGAAGAGTGTCGGGAGCTGTCTCAGCGTTCGCAGCCCTTGCAATCTGAAGGTTGCCCAATGCGGCAGCGAGGGCCAGGTAGGCTTCATCGAGAGCCTCCTGCTCACGTATAGGTCTGTAGGCTTCAATCAAGGCTTCAGCCTCATCATCAGAGACAGGATAAAGCACCCACTGGGAGGCTGATGCACCTTCGGTCCAACCGACGAGAGTGCCGCCGGACCCCTTGCCGTCCTGATGGCTGTTCTGGTGAATGAATTCGTGACTGCCGCTCTGATCGGCACGACGTAGGGTGATGACTGTGTGACCATCATTGCTGAGCCCTTCATAATATACGTTCAACTCAGTCTCAACAGAATCGAACCGTGCGCTCATCTTTACGGTCTGGCTCCGCTCAACAATGCCGAAACGGCCTTCGGTCCCTGCATTATACACTTTGTATGCATGGGTTTCAGCATCGTAGTCGAAGCGCCAGAGAAAGGTGCAGTCATCTTCGTCGAGTGATTTCCAGCCACCCTGCTCCTTCGCCGCATACATGGCTTTCGTACCTTGAGTGTATTGCAGATAAGTAAGGAGGCGGTAGTACCCATCCTTGACAAAATCGGAATTCTGCGCGTTGGCAGGTAGTGCAATCAACGAGATGAAATATATAAGAAGTACCGAAACAGTATTTTGAAGTCTCATAAACATTGGTTTTGTCAAGCAAAGTTAGCAAAAAATGCAATCTTATCCAACTATCGCAAAGAAAATTGAGTAAAAAGAGGATAAAAATTTGTCATAAGCGAATTTTTTCCTAACTTTGCAGTCGCTATCGAAGTTGCCGAAATGGTGGAATGGTAGA
>DCGE01000089.1:4716-6285 GCA_002314525.1 Prevotellaceae bacterium UBA1786
AGACACGAGGGACTTAAAATCCCTTGGGCATAGCGCCTGTGTGGGTTCGAGTCCCACTTTCGGTACATAATGAAAAAACTGTTTCTCATATTGTTTGTTCTGAACGCTTCTTTCCTTGTATCCTCATGCAGGGGACAGTCAGAAGAGAAAGAAGTGGTGTTAGAAACCACATTGGGTGAAATCCGAGTAAAGTTATACGACGACACACCGACCTTCCGTGACAATTTTATCAAGAACGTAAAAGATGGTATGTATGATGGTGTATTCTTCCATCGTATCATCCGAAGTTTCATGATTCAGTCTGGTGATCCTGATACGCGTCCCGGTCATACCCAAGACTCAACAAAGGTGTGGCCTACCATTCCTCAGGAGATAGTATATCCGAAGCATTTCCATCACAGAGGTGCTCTGGCAGCTGCCAAGGATGAGGAAGATGTCAACCCAAAGAACGAGGCTCATGCGTTTCAGTTCTATATCGTGACGGGGAAGTCGTGCGGCGATGAGATACTGAAGAGCTACGAACAGGCTATTTGGTCGCTGAGAGTCGACCGCCTTTTCAAGAAGAAAACAGAACAGAACGCAAAAAAACTTGACGCACTCAGAGCGGCACGAGATCGTGACGGAGTGAGTGATCTTCTGTCAAAACTCCGGAACGATGCCGAGGAAGAGACAGAAAGGTTTTCGTTCACTTCGGAACAGAAGAGAGTATATAAGACAAAAGGTGGTGCACCTTGGCTTGATACTGAATATACGGTCTTCGGTGAGGTCGTTGAGGGTATGAAAACCGTGCTTGAAATCGAAAAGGTGAAGACCGATGCCAATGACAACCCTGTAAAGGAAGTCAGGATAGTCAAAGCCTATGTAGTGGAATAAGCATTGGGATAATCATGAACGTAGTTTACGAAGACAATCATATAATCGTAGTTGACAAGACCTGTTCTGAAATTGTTCAGGGCGACAAAACGGGTGACACACCACTGTCGGAGATTGTCAAGCAGTATATCAAGGAGAAATACAATAAGCCGGGAGATGTGTTCCTGGGTGTCGTACACCGTCTTGACCGTCCGGTGAGCGGACTTGTGATGTTTGCCCGTACAAGTAAGGCTCTCACACGACTGAACAAGATGTTTCAGGATGGTGAGGTTCACAAGACCTATCGTGCACTGGTGAAGGACTGTCCTCCGAAAGACGAGGACGAACTCGTGAACTGGCTGGTCAGAAACGAGAAGCAGAACAAGTCGTATGCCTATGACAAGGAAGTTCCCAACGCCAAGAAGGCAATACTGAAATACAGGCTTATCGGAAAGACCGACACGTACCATATTCTGGAAATCGATCTCAAGACAGGACGTCATCACCAGATACGCTGTCAACTGGCCCATATCGGGTGCCCGATAAAGGGTGATCTGAAATACGGAGCAAAGCGCAGCAATCCTGATGGTGGAATCAGTCTTCAGGCTCACTCAATAAGTTTTATCCATCCTGTAACAAAAAAAGAAGTCTCAATCGAGACTTCCCTATCATTGTTCGCATCGAAACGTGACTCAAGGGGTCAGACCCCCTGAGTCA
>DCGE01000089.1:6318-9497 GCA_002314525.1 Prevotellaceae bacterium UBA1786
CATTACATATTCATTCCGCCATCGACCTGCAACACCTGTCCTGTCATGTAGCTTGAGAGGTCGGATGCAAGGAACAGTGCGGTGTTGGCGACATCCTCGACCGTACCGCCTCTGCGAAGAGGAATGCGCTTCACCCATTCCTGACGCACTTCTTCCGGAAGAGCAGCTGTCATGGCAGTCTCAATGAATCCAGGTGCGATGGCATTGGCTCTGACTCCTCGGCTTCCCATCTCCTGACCTATTGACTTGGCAAGAGCTATCAAACCAGCTTTTGAGGCTGCATAATTGCATTGTCCGGCATTGCCATGAACACCGACCACACTTGCCATATTGATGATGCTTCCACCACGCTGACGCATCATGACAGGTGCGCATGCATGGATGAAGTTGAATGCCGATTTCAGGTNNGGACCCATCTCCTGAGCCACACTCTTGGCCAAAGCGATCATACCTGCCTTTGAAGCAGCATAGTTAGCCTGACCGGCATTACCGTGAACACCTACCACGCTGGCCATGTTGATAATCGAACCACCCTTCTGACGCATCATCACGGGCACGCAAGCGTGAGTGAAGTTGAAGGTGCTCTTCAGGTTTACGTTGATGACTGCATCCCACTGAGCCTCGGTCATGCGGAGCATAAGACCGTCTTTAGTTATTCCGGCATTGTTGACTAAGATGTCGATTGAGCCAAACTCATCCTTAACCTGAGCAACAACCTTCTCGGTTTCCTCAAAATTTGCGGCATTTGACGCATAGCCCTTGGCCTTCACGCCAAGCGCAGATATTTCCTTTTCAGTTTCAAGTGCATTGTCATCGATTACCAGATCGGTAAAAGCGATATTGGCACCTTCACTGGCAAATTTCATTGCAATAGCTTTTCCTATTCCTCTCGCAGCGCCTGTGATGAGCGCAGTCTTTCCTTGTAACAACATATCTGATTTTTGTTTTTTTATCTTGTTCCACCATAAACGAACTCAGTTCTCTCGCTGCTAAGAGCCTTGTGAACCAGATTCTTGACATATGGATAGAGTTCCTCAGGAGAACTCACGACGATTCGGCCGTAGATATATGGCACCTCGCATCCCTTGATACAGTAGTGGGTAATGACTGCCATCAGTTTCACGTTCTTGATATCAAAGTCACCCTTGTCATTTCCTTCATTCATGATTCGGCGGATCATGATGATCTCGTTACGGTCAAAGTCCTTACGCACACCTTCCACTTTCCATATATCGCGGAAGAACTCAGCGCGCAGGTTTCCGTTGCGATAGACGGCATCCTTTACGGCTTCCAGATGTGCAAAGATAAGGTGAACCATCTTCTTCTCAGGAGAGGCATCCATATGAGTGATCTGGTCAAGACGTCCTGTCAGGATTTCAAGTTCGTTTTGAATGACGGCGAGGTAGATTTCATCCTTACTTGAAAAATAGGTGTAAAGAGTACGTCTTCCTTTACCGGATTCCACCGCAATGTCATTCATTGTGGTTGCATCATATCCACGCTTGGCAAACAATTGCCGAGCCACATCAATAAGAAGGGATCTTGTCTTTTGCATAGTCGTAATTTTCTATTTGAGTGCAAAAATAAAAAGAATTATTGAAACATACAAATTTTTTTTGCACTATTTTTTAAATCCTTGTATTAACTTGCTAATTATCAACTATATCTTCGATGCACACTACCCAAACAGCTGAGCAAGGGCTTCTTCAACTTTTCTCACACCGATAATCTTTATACCGAATTTGCCGCAATCGAGTCCAGAGAGGTTGCTCTTAGGTATTATTATAGTGGAAAAGCCCAGTTTTTCCGCCTCTGATATGCGTTGGAGAATACGGCTTACCGGTCTTATCTCACCACTGAGTCCGACCTCGCCACACATGCATATATCGCGTTCGATTCCTGTATCGACATTGCTTGAGAGGATTGCGGCAATGACACTGAGGTCGATTGCTGTGTCGGTGACACGGATACCTCCTGCAATGTTGAGATAGACATCCTTCTGCATGATCTTGAAACCGACTCGTTTCTCAAGGACAGCCAGTAACATATTAAGTCGTCGGAGATCAAAACCTGTGGCGGAACGCTGAGGAGTTCCGTATGCAGCACTGCTGACCAAAGCCTGTGTCTCAATCAGAAGAGGTCTCACTCCTTCTATTGCCGCAGCTATTGCCACCCCACTCATACCCTCGTTTTCCTTGACATCGGAAAGCAGCAGTTCGGATGGGTTCTCGACTTCACGCAGTCCCGACTGACACATCTCATAGATTCCGAGTTCAGCCGTACTTCCGAAACGGTTTTTTATGGCACGGACTATTCGGTACATATAGTGTTGGTCGCCTTCGAACTGAAGTACGGTATCAACCATGTGTTCAAGTATCTTCGGACCTGCGATGCTGCCCTCTTTTGTGATATGTCCGATAAGGATTACCGGTATGTTGGATTCTTTTGCAAACTTAAGTAGCATTGCAGCGCACTCTCTTATCTGACTGATACTGCCCGGTGAAGATTCCACATTCTCAGTTGCCATTGTCTGGATGGAGTCGATGATAACAAGATCAGGTTCGGAAATTTTTATCTGCTCGAAGACCTTCTCCATCATAGCCTCACAAAGGACTTCGATATCAGCAACCTTCGTGAGGTCCTGACATGATTCAAGAATCCGATCGGCACGAAGTTTCAGCTGGCGGGCACTTTCCTCTCCGCTTACGTAGAGGGTTTTCACTCCCTTCATCTTCAGAACAGTCTGCAGGATCAAAGTGGATTTACCGATGCCTGGCTCACCGCCTAACAACGTCAGTGATCCTTCAACAAGTCCGCCGCCGAGAACACGGTTGAACTCTCCATCCTGAAGATTGAGCCGTACCTCCTTCTCAGTCTCGATTTTTGACATGGAGACAGGACTGTTGCTGCTACCGAAACCAGGAACAGGACTATGAGACTCTTTCTTGGAGCCAAGCTTAACCTCTACAAAGGTATTCCATTCTCCACAGGCAGGACATCGGCCTATCCATTTTGGAGTATCGTAACCACAGGAGTTACATACATACTGTACTTTTTGTTTTGTTGCCACCTTATTATTTATTATTAGAATGGATATCCCACTGCGAAATGAAGTCCGACACCATCAGCCCAGAACCGACGGATATTATAGTATCCGCTCTTTCCCGTATCGTACGGAA
>DCGE01000089.1:9518-13499 GCA_002314525.1 Prevotellaceae bacterium UBA1786
CTCCCATATCCAGACGCAGGACGATGATATCCATATTATATCTGATTCCGAGACCGGTACCTGTAGCGATGTCGTTCAACAGTTCACCCCATTTGAACCTTGTGTCAGGAGTGGAGTCGCTCCATACGTTTCCAGCATCCATGAAGAGTGCTCCGTTCAGATTGCCGACAATAGGGAATCGGTACTCTGCATTAAATCCCAATTTCAAGGAACCGACATGCTCAAAATATGCCAGGTTTCTTGAAGGCTCATAGAAACGTCCCGGCCCGAAAGCATATGCAGAAAAAGCTCGGAGGTCGTTGGCTCCTCCAACAAAGAACTGTTCTGTATTAGGAGCCACCGAACTATTTCCGTATGCCCATATCTTTCCAATAATAAATCGGGTGGCGAACTTAGATCTCGGAGTCAGCCTGAAAAGATGCCGAATGTCAAGGGAAGTCCTGATAAACTGAGCGTATGGAAGGTTGAGCAGTTTCTTGTCTTGCTTGTTGAAATCAGATCCGGTAAGCGCATAGATACCACTGACTATATTACCAGACTCTTTGATGTTCAACTCGATGCGTGTGGTGAAATCCAGATAGTCCTTCCAGTTGTTGTCGTATGTCACAGAGTATGCGATGGCTGGTATGAACTGGTCTCTCAGACTGTAATAAAGAGCCGGTTTGTCAGCGACGATCTTTTTGAATTCCTCTGTCGTCTCCTCAAGTTTACTATATACCAATGACAGAGGGGAGAACTTGTGTGAGTAATACTTATCGGTTTTGAAGTTGTAGTCTGCACTTGCGGAAAATGATATCTGACGGTAGTATCCGGCACGCTTCAAGTGTCGGAAACCAAGTTTGAATGTAGAGGACGTTGCGTATCGGAATCGCTTCTGAGCCAAACCCGGGAATACAAGCCATGGATAGGTGATGGATGCGTCAAGTCCTGCTTCGTATGAGTCAATCTTCTCTTCACCGTTATTATTTCCCGTCTGCCATTCATAGGAGCCCAGACCTTTCAGCGACACAGTTTCACCATGTCCGAACGCGTTACGTTTTGAGATGGTGAGAGTTGCCTTCGGACCAAGGTATGAATTGCTCTTCTGGGTGATGTCGAGTCCGAATTCTGCATCAACAAGTTTATCCATCATGCAGTTGAAGTTCATGTCGAGTGTGTCGCATAAGTCGGTAGTGTCACGAGGGGTGTAAGTGAACTGCATCTGTGAGAATATCTGCATGTTGCTAAGGTTGGTGACAGTCTCATCAACCCTCTGCTGACTGAACAGACGCCCTTCACGGAATCTGAAATTCCGCATCAGCACCTTCGGACTGATAGGACATTTACTGCCGGAATAGTATATTGTAGCATTCCGGTATTGTACTGAATCGGTGTAGAGATTCATTCTCTGTCGTGTGGTGGAAAGGGAATCCCTTCTTAGGTTTCCATTATTGGAATAGCGCAAATCGGAATTATTCCTGATATGAATCTTCATCTTGCCGTTGTACCATTGCCTGTTGGCCTTGGACGGGATGTCAGGATTCTGTATCATCACAAGTCGGACTTGATAAGGGGTTATTGTGCTGTCGGCCAAATAGTCAAGATAGTCTGTCCGGTAATAATAATACCCGTTATTCCGGAATTCGCCTACCAGCCTCTCTCTCTCAGACTGGAGGTTAGAGACGTTGAACTGTGAACCGTTGATGAGAGTGCTGTTGGCCGAACATGCTATTCGGATACTGTCAAGAGTGGAAGGAAGGCTGTATGCGACTGAATCAATGGAATAAGGCCGACCAAGGCTGATTGAATAAGCTATCTTCTTTTTCTTCGGATTCTTCTGGTCGATTACATTATAATCCACATTGCCATGAAAATAGCCATAGTTCTGCAGGGTGTTTGTGGCGACTTTGACCCTTGTCTCAGGAGCAACTGATGTCAATGTGACCGGAGTAGATGCAAAACTATCGAAGAACCACTTCTTCAATCCTGTTTCATGATCGTTGACCAAACCGTTGTAAAACCAAAGACCTATCGGCAGAGGTATCCTTGTCGTGGAACTGCCCATGAAGGAGTTGTTTGGGGCATAAGCCAGTGCCGATTTCACTTCCTCGATTGCCATTTCCTCAGTCTTTACATCTGCTGAATCACGATTTTCTATTTCAATACTTTTTATGCCGGTATATAGGTACTCCCCATCCGGCATGTTGCTCGTAGTTGAACAGCCTGCCATCAGTACGGCAATAAGCAAAAGCCATATTGATACTATTTTTTTATCTGAAACAGCTTCCATAAATCTTTCCAGTCATTTACTTTCTTTCTGAGAACGAGACCTGCACCGTTTTCCGTTATCTGTCCCTCAAGCAGGTTGTTGAAATCCGTACCATGGAACAAACGTACATACTGAGTGCTGCTCTTGTCAAGACGCCATTCCAGTGATACGTCATCAATGTATGTACCTGCTCTGTTATTGTTGTTTGATGCTCCGCCGGTATTGATCATTCCACCAACTACGACATTAAGTCTGTCACTGAACATTCTCTTTGAGAACTTGAAAGAATAGTCAGTGTGCGTATTGCCGTCATTACCTGCAGTCTGTTCCACACCAAGGTTCATATCCATCTTCAGGACTGAACTGAAAGCCTTGCCTGCGATATTGTTGATTTCACCCTGAAGGAAGTTGTTGAGGGCATTGGTGGTATTGAAGCCATCCGCATTTGAGTTAGACAGATACATTCCCGTTGCAAGCATCGACAATGCAAGTTTGTTTTTATCCTCGGCTGTCATTGATGCAAGTTCCTGCTGGACATTCACGTCTTCAGGAGCTTCGATGGTGAACTCAAGTCCAAGATCCTGCAGTGTTTTCGAAAGTCTGAGACCTGTATTGAAAGTCACCATTCTCGTACTTCTGTCACTATTGCTGACTGAAGCTCTGACCCGTTCTGTAGCGGCGAGCGACAATTTCGGATTTGTCGGTTCTCCTGTGAATTCAATGTAACTGCCATCCTGAATGGTGAAAGTCTTGAGCGGAATGACGGAATTGGCATATCTCATCTCACCTTTGTCTATAGTATAGCGACCCGTGAGCTGACTGACACCTTCCGGCAGATGCAGCATGGTCAGTGTACCACCGCCTCGGATATCAACATAGCTCTTTCCATCGGCACTGAAGATACATTTTATTTTTGCACCCTGTTCTACTTCGAGCGACAAATTCATGTTGAGACCAATGAAGCTTTTCTGTTCCTTGGCTGTGGTATCAGGAGGCAGGCTGAAATCAACGAAAGTCACGATGTCATCAAGACGATAACCCATTGACAGAGCCGTGTTCTTCATGACGTATGTGACATCGGATGTATTCAACAGTTTCACACGTCCCATTATACTCAATGCATCGGTATTACCTCTTGCACGAATCATCAGATCACCGTTGACTTTGCCATAGAGTTCTGATTGACGTGTTTTTGGTGCGTCAATAAGTTCAATGCCACGACCTGAAAGGCTGATATTCATCCATGGACGGTCAATATTCGACAAATCAATTTCACCTGCCATAGTGATTTGATTATCACCTGCACTTGAAATATGAAGCTGGTTGAAGTTTATCTTACTGTCGTGAACTACGATGGTATCGTTATCAATTCCGATATTCAAAGAATAAACCTTTGAAAAGAACCGTGCAGCCATAGGTGTGACAAATCCGTCGAGATGCATATTGTCGGTCTTGCCCTTTGCCTTGAGGAGACCGCAGATCTTTCCTTCCATTGCCACTGGGAGTTCAGGCGCAAAAGCGGAGATGACATCGAGAGGCAGAGAGTCGAGCAGAAGTGTCGCATCCAGCTCATCATGATAATTCCCCTTCAGTTCCATGATTTCCTCCTCGTTTCTTGAAATCTGTCCGAAAACCTGATGACCTCCGTCTTTTGTCGGATTGTATGTCAGAACGGTTCCGATATCTCCCACCTTTGTCCCCTCGTATGTCAGGTCATCAACGAGAAGATTGCA
>DCGE01000089.1:13506-27054 GCA_002314525.1 Prevotellaceae bacterium UBA1786
GATTGCCTCCGATGGCAAAAGTAGTATCAAGTCCTTGTATGAACGACAGATCGCCCTTTACCATTCCTGCTACTGTCGGCATGAACGGAAGGACAGACATCATAGGACTCAGATCGAGGTTATCGACCTTGAGATGTACGTTCTGCAGATAAGAGTCATCAGGGTTGGCTATGAGACTTATCTGGCAGGAATCGACAAGGCTTTTCAGATTGACATTGGCGAATATGCGGTTCTTCTTGTGAAGATTGATATAGTTCGTGTCGCAGACCTCAAACTGTCTGTATCCCAGAATTGGATTGAAGGGATAGACATCCATGCACAGTACTGTATCGACAGCCTGTGCTCTCAGTCCTAAATCAACACCTTCTATTCCCTTGTCATCAAGATAGTGAAGACGTGTCTGCATGGCTTTTCCACTAAGACACCCGCCGACCTTCAGGGTGAAAGGCTTCAACCCGGTCTGCTCCGGTACTGAAGTCATGATATCATAGTTAAGTGATGTGCTGTCCTCTTGAATACCTAATTCAATTTGTTCCGTACGGAAGTCACCGATTTGCAGTCTGTCAAGAAATCCTTCACATTCCACTCCTATGTCAGAAGAAGTCCACGCATCGATATCCACTCCGTCAAACCACACATCGTAGAGTTCAAGCAGATTCGAAATCGGATTGTCTGTACCTAAATGAGCAGAGAGAGAGGCCTCTGGCATCTTCTCTTTCCATTTAGAGACGTCTATGTCCATTGACTTCAATTGAGCCAAGGCTAAATCGGCTACATCAGCATATCCTGCAAGCAGTTCCTGATATCCCAATGGCGATCTCAGTTCAAAATCCATATCTCCGGAATACATAACCACTGATGTGCCTTCATCCGATGCATTGGCGTATGCTACGAATTCATCAATCAGGATGTTCTTGCCACCTAACTGTACATTCATTCCCATAACGCCTGCATCAACCTTGAGCATAGTCTTCAGATCTGTGTCCAGACTGACTGTCGAATAAGTCGAAACATTATGTGATGTCTCCGATAATCCCAGACCCTGCAGATTGAGATTTCCGATGTTGAGGTCAAGTCTGCCGGTTATCCGTTGTTTGGTAAGCATGCCGTCGTAATCAATCGTTCCAATCAGATTGTCATCAGCAATATTGGCATGTGCTGTAAGTGCCGAGCCGCCAAGATTGATGTCTGAGTCAATGGATGCAAGGTCATATTTGTCGTATGCCATGCTGTCAACCCTGATTGATGCAACGGAATACGTACCAGGAGCCAGGAAATCGAATCCACGTCCTTTGGCTTTGATATGCCCATCAAAATAGGCTGTCTCAGGCATTTTTACGAAGTTGCTGATGAACACCTTATCAATATCCATATCGACATCGTAACTCTCATCAGCCATGTTGTAATCGGCCTTTGCCATTCTGATCCTTGAGCCACCCTTCATTTCAAGAGAAAGATTTTTTGCGCTGAGATTCTTGTCTTTCATTGAAACATCGGCATGGAAAGTCATTCCATCAGGAATAGCTAATCCCGGAACCATTCCTCTCGGCAATACAGCCATGAGTTTCTCGGAATTGATGACCTTGGCATTGATGCCGGCAGATAAGGCCCCGCTATCCATATTGTATGTGGCATCGTGAAGTCTGACGGAAGCAACTCCTGAGGCATCAAGAGACACATGCTGAGCAGTGATGTCCTTGTTCCGTAACTGTGCATCTATGGTCAATCTACTTCCTTCAGGTATCTTTATTCCTGCAAGCATATCAGAAGGAAGTATTCCAGCCACTTTCTTTACATCAGTACATTCAATTGATGCATCAGCAGAGATATCACCGTTCTCAAAATTGTAATACAGTTTTTTTGCATCAAGCCTACAGCTGTTGTTCAAGGTCAGTCCGAATTGTTTTGCACGAATGAAACTGCTGTCTACAACCATCTCTGGAATCTCCAAATCGGCAGTTTCAATATTTGCAGAAAATACTTGTGAAACGAAGTTGCCGCTCAGTCCGTCGATATCCAATCCGCGGACTATATATTTTCCATTGCCGAGATCAATCATAGCAGACAACACTCCGTTATGCATCTTCCCTCCCACAAATGTGGAATCGCCATCAGATACAGCTACGAGATTGCATCCAATATTATTTAATGACAGAACTCCGACATTGACAGTGTTAAGCACAGGTTCGGTTTCTTCTTCGGTAGAATCCTCAACGATAGTGTCGTTCAGAACAATGTTGAGATCTGATTTATCCAGAGCCACAGTCATTATCGAAAGATGTGCTCTGTCCAGATTGAAATCCGCATCGAAGACCTTTGCCGAATGGAGATATCCGTCAAGTCCCATTGTGGCAATCACGTCGCGTGTGTCTAAGTTGACATCTGACAATGTTATGCTGTCAGCGCAGACGAGTCCGTTGAACAAAGGAAGGAGTTCTATGTCTGCTGTCACGTTTCCGACACCAGCAATCTGAGCACCATCAGTTTTTCTGACCACACTTATTTCGGACAACTGAATATCAAGTGGAAATCCTATTCTGGCATCACCTACAGAAAGGTTGAACTCCATATCCTCTGATACGGAGTCCAAGACCTTGTCAATTATGAATGATTGAACAGGAGGCAGATAAATCAGAACCAATAATAAGACAATCAATGACATAAGCCCCACTACTACAGCAGTGAGGCTACGTCCGATATATCTTATTACCTTTCCCATTTCTGTTACTGGACTCCTAAGTCCAAAATACTATTTTGTATTATTGATACCGCCACTGCCACGGTTTACTTGTTCCAGATGACCATATACATTGCTGTTTATAGAACCGGATCCAGTGTTTGTTGCGTTGCCGTTTTCTGCCTGAAGCATACCTGCATTGATATTGCCGGTACCGGTGAGAGTATAGTTCACCAGCTTCACTTTTCCTGATAGTTCCATCTCGCCGCTGCCTGATAGAGAAGCCTCAGCTGAATTGCCTGTGAGTTTTGCCACTTTGGCATCACCACCGCCTGACAGGACACCATTGAAGCCATCACATGCAATTGTTCCGATTTCAATATCACCAGCGCCGGACAGTGTCATCGTGAATGTCTTTTTGCAATTGGCCTTCTTGAGATTGAGGTCGCCTTCTCCGGATAGGATTACCGCAAAGTCGTCAGCAGTAACATTTGCACAATCCAGATCGCCCTCACCAGCCATCTCGAGTTCGAATACGGATGGAGCATAGACTGTCACGTCCAGTTTCTTTGCCTGAACAGTAACGCCGTTCTTGATTCCAACGGTAAGTACACCATCGGCCACCGTTGTCGTGATGTATTCCACGACATTGTCGGATGTGTTGATAACTGCCTTTGCAGGACCTGCTTGCTGAACATAGATGACATCTACGTTTGAAACTGCCTTGATCTTCGAGAAATCGGTCAAAGTAACTTCCTTTGTAACAATGTTCTTAGATCCTTTGATTGTCTCGTCTAAGCCATCGGCCTCAAAAGCCATTGCACACATCGGCAATATCGACATGCTGAGTGCAATAAATAAAGAATGCTTATTCATAATGCATTGATGATAAAAAGTTAAACAATATGTAATTACAGATTTGCTCATATTCTATTGCAATAATAATTGCAAAGATACAAACAATAATCCACACAACCAAGAAAGATGAATAAAATATTCAAAGAAAATACTCTCATGGGGTCCGATGTCGTTTTTCTTCCCACTCATAGTTGGAGTGTATTGTTTTTTTTCGTACTTTTGCAAATAGAATACTAAGACTCTTTTTTATGCAACCACTGGCAGAAAGAATGCGTCCTCAATTGTTGGACGATTTCGTTGGACAGAAGCACCTCGTAGGTGAAGGTGCTGTCATTCGTAGGATGCTTGAGCAGAAGCGAGCATCTTCATTCATACTCTGGGGACCTCCCGGAGTCGGAAAAACTACGTTGGCATATATTGTGGCAAAGACACTTGAGGTCCCGTTCTTCTCGCTTAGTGCTGTAACCAGTGGCGTGAAGGATGTGCGTGATGTCATTGATAAGGCGAAAAGCTCACGCTTTTTCACTTCTGGAAGTCCAATACTTTTCATCGACGAAATACATCGTTTTTCCAAAAGCCAGCAAGACTCTCTTTTAGGTGCAGTGGAACAAGGTGTGATCACCCTTATTGGTGCCACAACTGAAAATCCGTCATTCGAGGTCATCCGACCTCTGTTGAGCCGTTGTCAGGTGTATGTTCTGAAGTCTCTGGAAAAAGATGACCTTCAGTCCCTTATTGATCACGCTCTGAAAACAGACATCAATTTGAAGGAGCGAGATATTGAGGTTAAGGAAACCACAGCATTGATGCGATACAGTGGAGGCGATGCCCGCAAATTGCTCAACATTCTTGATCTTGTTACAAATGAAGGTGATGTAATATCTGATGAGGCAGTCACAAAATGCCTGCAGCAGAATCCGTTAGCCTATGACAAGGAGGGTGAGATGCATTATGACTTGATATCTGCGTTCATCAAGAGCGTCAGAGGATCGTGTCCTGATGCTGCCCTGTATTATCTTGCACGTATGATTGAAGGTGGCGAACAACCTGAATTCATAGCCCGACGGCTTGTCATACTTGCCAGCGAGGATGTCGGTCTTGCAAATCCAAACGCACTTCTGCTTGCCAATGCTGCGTTCGACACCGTTCACAAGATAGGATGGCCCGAAGCTCGTATTGCACTTGCCGAAGCAACCGTATATCTGGCAACCAGCCCGAAAAGCAATTCAGCATATATGGGCATAAACAATGCTATTGAATTTGTCCGCCAGACAGGGAACCTCCCTGTGCCTTTGCATATCCGAAACGCTCCTACGCAGTTGATGAAGAATCTTGGATACAGTGAGGGGTATAAGTATGCCCACAACTATGAGGGGAACTTTGTCAGACAGCAGTTCTTGCCGGATGAGGCCGAAGGCCAAGTGTTTTGGAAGGCACAGAACAATTCTCAGGAAAACAAAATGAAAGAAAGAATGGATTTACTATGGCAAAAAGAATAGATGTTTTCAAGGCTTCGGCCGGAAGTGGAAAAACTTTTACATTGGCTGTTGAGTATATCAAGTTACTGATTGCCAATCCCAATGAATATCGTCATATCCTTGCCGTGACTTTTACGAACAAGGCAACGGGGGAGATGAAAGAACGCATTCTGACAACCCTAAGCAAACTGGCTGAAAAAGATATATCAGCCAGAGATTATCTTGATCAGATCAAGAAGGATAGTGAAATGTCTGGATTTGATGATGAAACTATTGCCCTCAGATCGCGCATGGCACTTTCGAACATCCTTCATGACTATACCCGTTTTCGTATTGAGACCATTGACTCGTTCTTCCAGAGCATTGTCCGCAACCTTGCTCATGAACTTTCTCTGACAGCCAATCTGCGTGTCGACCTTGATCAAAAGCAGGTTCTCAGCGATGCTGTCCGCAAAATTATTGAAGACCTCCAGGCCGATAGGAGTGCTTTGTTCCTTGCCGTGAAGTCATTCATTGAAGATAACATTGAGGGTAATCACAACTGGAAGATTAATGACGACGTTGAACAATTCGGCGAGAATATATTCAAAGAAGTGTATCTCAATAATGAGAAAAGTCTTTCCGAAGCTGTTTCCGATCCCTATTTCTTTGAAAATTACAAAAAAGAACTCAAGACACTGAAAGAAAACAGAATTAATGAAATCAAAGGCATTGCAAAAAAATTTATTGATCTTTGCGAACAATATGATTGTAACGACGTCAACTTGTTCTACTATAAAGCGAAAGGCCCTTATGCATTCATGTCTAAACTTGCCAATGGTGAGATTACAGCTCCGAACAGCTATGTGAGTAAGTGCATAGAGAATCCGACTACACTCTCAAAAGATAGTTCTGTCAGTTCACATGCCGACGAGTTCGCCACTCTGCTTGATAAGGCGGTGAAGGCGGTAGATGCAGGTGCCACATTAATCAATTCTGCAGATCTCGTTCTTAAACACATCAACAAGATGCGTCTCCTGAATGCTGTCGACCAGAAAGTACGTCAACTCAATCAGGAGGCAAACCGTTTTCTTCTGGCTGATACAGCTCATTTCCTCAATGAGATGATATCCGACAGCGATATTCCTTTTATATATGAGAAAGCAGGCTCCACGTTCAATCATATCATGATAGATGAGTTCCAGGATACCAGTTCGTTGCAATGGAACAACTTCAAACCTCTTCTTCGGAACAGCATCGATGCAGGCCATTCATGCTTGATAGTGGGTGACGTGAAACAGAGCATATACCGCTGGCGTAATGCGGAATGGGAAATCTTGAACAGCATTGAAAGTGACCGCGACTTCTCAGGAACAATCAAAAGTCAGAAGATGGATACCAACTACCGAAGTGCGGAAAGAATTATACGGTTCAACAACATCTTGTTCAAGAAGATACTTGAATCTGTCGAATCCGAAGAAGTCTCTTCTGCATACTCTGATGTCGCACAGGAAATCCCGTCATTCCATCGTGGAGAAGGCTATGTTCATATCGATATCCTTCCAGATGACGATTATAAGACAAAAACTCTGCAGTGTGTGAAAGAAACTATTAAAGGATTGTTAGAAAAAGGTATCAGACAACAGGATATCACATTGCTGTTAAGAAAAAACAGCCAGATCAGCGACATCAGTTCATTCCTTTCGCAAAACACTCAAGGCATAAAAGTTGTTAGTGACGAAGCATATCGTCTTGATTCATCTCTTGCCGTCAATATCATCGTTCTTGCACTCAAGGCTGTTGCCAATCCCAATGATCGTCTGACACTTATGTCGCTTCTTGTGTCGATGGGCATATCAGAGCCTTATTTATTTTCGGATCAAGAGATTGAGAGCAACCTTCCGTCTGGCTTTTTCCGCAGTCTGGACAAACTTGCGTTGACACCTCTACAGGAACTATGTCACAGAATATATGATTTGTTCAGCCTCAGTGAAATAAAGGGGCAGGATGCTTATCTGATGTGTTTCTATGACAGATTGAATGAATATGTCACAGATGCCAGTATCGATCTGCAGAGTTTCATTAAGTACTGGGATGAAAAACTCTGTTCTGTCAATATTCCCGCCGGCAGTATCGACGGAATACGCGCTATGACAATCCATAAATCAAAAGGACTGGAGTTCCATACCGTTATCTGTCCTTTCTGCGACTGGAGCACAACAGGCAGATCTGACAATCTGATATGGTGCAAGCCAACCTACGCACCATTCTCAAAACTGCCTCTGACAGCAATCAACTTCGAGAAAAAGGCTTTGGATTCTCTATTCCAGGATGACTACAGAGAGGAGGAAAAGAAATGTCTTGTCGACAGTCTGAACATGCTTTATGTGGCATTCACCCGTGCAGAGAAGAATCTCTTCATCATTACCGGTGGTAAGGGGGGTGGGCTCTCCAATCTCTTAAGCAATACAATTCCGCATTTGAATGAGGGTGATGGTGCTGTTGAAATCAGCGGGGTTCAGTCCATGTTTGAAGAATCTGTTTCGTATGAATACGGAGAGGTTGTTCCGTTCATTTCCAAAAATGACAAGGAAAAAGGGCCGGAAAGCATCATCCTGCCGTTTATCAGTTCTCCGTCAAAGGCCGTTTTCCGTCAGTCAAATAAATCTATGCAGTTCATCGGAACAATCGATGACGAAGCCACTGATGATGACCGCCTTAGGTACATAAACGAAGGATTGGCTGTGCATCGTTTCTTCGAGTTGTTCCGCGGTCCTGAAAAGAAAGATGACATCATCGACCAGATAGAGAAAGAAGGTTTCTTTGAAAATGACAGGTATCGTGCATCCATCATCCGACTCATCGACAAGGCACTTGCAAACAAGGAAGCAATGGAATGGTTCTCCGACAAGTGGACTGAACTCAACGAGTGTACCATTCTTTCCCGTGATAAGGATGGCAGTCATATTGAGCGACGTCCTGACCGCGTCATATCCGATGGTAGTGAGACCATCGTCATTGACTATAAGACGGGAAAGAAATCCGAAAGCCATATCAATCAGGTCAAAGCCTATATCCATCTTCTCACACAAATGGGCTACCCATCAGTACGAGGCTGCCTTTGGTATATCCGCCATGATGAAATAAACAAAATTATACCATAATACTACTAACAGCAAATGAATCATCCTTTTCTATATAAGGTATTTGCCGACTTGTACCGACGCTATAACGGTGAACTACAGAATGTGACTGTCATATTCCCGAATAAACGTGCCGGTCTGTTTGCAAACCAGTATCTGTCAGAGATTGCAGGCAGACCTGTATGGTCTCCCCGCTATATGGCAATCAGCGAGTTCTTCTCGCAGATGACTGATAAATCCGTGCCCGACACTATTGAACTTCTCGTTCACCTGTTCCATGCCTATCAGAAATCGCAGAAACAGGATAAGGTTTCTTTCGATAGGTTCTATGGATGGGGTGAGGTACTTTTGAGTGACTTTCAGGATGTTGACAACAACATGGTCGATGCACAACAGTTGTTTAGTAATATCTCAGCGCTTGAGGCAGTAAAAAAGATCGACTATCTCGAAGAACGTCAGATAGAGGCAGTGAAGTCTTTCTTCACTGAATTCGACCCCGATGATACCAACAAACTTCATCAGCGGTTTGTTGATATGTGGAACTCCATGTATGAAATCTATACGGCTTTTCGTGAAGATCTGCAATCCAACGGTCTGGCATACGAAGCCATGCTCAAGCGTGAAGTCATCGAAAACATCGATACTGTCGGTGCTTCGTTTCAAAACAGGAAATTCGCCTTCGTGGGTTTCAATGTGCTAAACGAAACTGAAAAGCGCCTATTCCGATATCTATCCCTCAATGCCGAAACTCTGTTCTACTGGGATATTGACGAATCATTCATCCGTCATGAGGCTGCATCGTTCATAAAGGATAATATGAAGATATTCCCTAATGCACTGAAACTTGATTCGTCTATCGTGTCCGATAATCGTCCTCAGTGCAATATCCAAATCATATCCGCCACTACCGATGAGGCTCAGGCTAGTTATGCCAATCAGTGGCTCAAGGAGAATCTTTCGTATGACACCCCACTCAATCAGACGGCAGTCGTCCTGGCCGACGAGAACATTCTTCAGGGTGTCCTTCATGCACTTCCTGAAACCGAAGTAAATATCACGATGGGCTACCCTCTCCGGCAGACAGTTATCGCAAGTCTGGTCTCGTCTCTTCTGGAACTCCAGACTCGTGGTAAGTCAAAAGACAACTGCTGGTATCATACTTATGTCACTTCAATACTTCGTCATCCGTTCATACTTCAGGTCTTCCCCGCTCAGGCTAAGAAAGCCTATGCCGATATGCATGAGCACAACGAGATGTATCCAAGTATCAAGTACCTTCAGACCCTCAAACCTTTCGACAAAGATTTCTCTGCCATCTTCACCCCTCAGGATGTCGACACTGTACTCCCCTATCTGGCTGAGATCGTCAAAAGGATTGGTGTTGCCAACAAGGGTGCCGACCCGCTGACCGTTGAATCCATTTTCACGATGTACAGCATCATCACCAACCTCCACTCCACACTCTCAACTCTTTCTCTATCGTCTCTCGTCTCCAATCTCTCGTCCCTGACAGCCATCATCACCCAGAAGATCGGCGGACAGTCCATTGCCTTCCATGGTGAACCGGCAACGGGACTTCAGGTCATGGGACTGCTTGAGACGCGCAACCTCGATTTCCGTAATCTTCTGATACTCTCTGCCAACGAGGGCATGCTTCCGAAGAATGGCAACGACTCGTCATTCATTCCGTATTTCCTCCGTGAAGCCCATAATATGACTACGATAGAGAAACAGACATCTCTCTATGCTTATTATTTCTACCGTTTGCTCCAGCGGGCAGAGAATGTATCATTGGTCTACAACAACTACACGGAAGCATTGAAAAAAGGTGAGATATCCCGTTTCCTGCTTCAGTTGAAACTCGAGAAGGAACTTCCTGTCACCATAACCGAGAAGTCCATCACATCCCGTAACGAGCTCTGTGGCTTTGAGTCTTCAGACATCAACAAGTCTCCCGATGTCATGGATCGTCTTGTCAATGTCTTCAAACGTGATGACGATGTGGTACTTAGTCCGTCGGCACTCAATACCTATCTGTCTTGTAGGAAGAAGTTCTTCCTTACCTATGTGGCTAAACTCTCCACTCCCGATGAAATAAGCGAGGA
The DNA here is from genome assembly GCA_002314525.1 of Prevotellaceae bacterium UBA1786. The sequence continues at coordinate 23,747 of DCGE01000089.1, forward strand.
AATTGAGGCTGATGTCTTTGGCAGTATCATCCATGATGTTCTGATGAATCTGTACAAACCATACATCGGCAAGTCGCTGAGTCCTGATTTCGTGAAAGGTCTGAGCAACGACGATAAGAGGATTGCGGAACTTACCGACAGGGCATTCTCATTGCTCGTCTTCAATCAGAAGAATTTCATCACTCCGAAGTATAATGGTGAACAGATGCTCAATAGGCATGTCATCATGAAGTATATCAAACGCCAGTTGGCGTATGATGCCACATTGGCACCGCTCACCATCATCGGACTTGAAGAGAAGGTGTCATCCGACGTTCTCTCTCATGTTACCGCCACCGACTCCGATGGCTCAACAAGAGATCTCGATATCCGTCTCTCAGGCCGTATCGACAGGATTGACAGAATCAGTCTCAACGGCACAGCTACCGTCAGGATTGTTGACTACAAGACTTCCAATTCAATTCAGAAAGGTATCGACCTTGACCGCCTTTTCAATCCCGATGAGACTTCGGGCCATGTCCTGCAGACATTCTGCTATGCGGATATGTACGGAAAGTCTTGTGCGCCTTCGCTCAACTACATCAAGAAACTGTCTGACAAAGACCATAAGCCTGTCATCGAAATCAACGAAGTGAAAATCACTGACTTCAAGAATCAGGTCAGTGCCGATTTCCGTCCACGACTCGTCAGTCTGATTGATGAAATCTTCGATGCCTCGCAGCCTTTTTCGATGGCTGAGTCCGACAGTCCTTGTAAGTATTGTGATTTCCGCTATCTCTGTTCCAAACAAAATCAGTCATAAACCGAAAAAAGGCAAAATAGTAAATGTTTAATGAATACTTGAAACGTCATGGCTATGATTCGCTCAATCTGAAGACCGTGATGTTCGATATGGACGGAGTTCTCTTTGATTCCATGCCGTACCATGCCAAGAGCTGGAATCATGCCATGTCTGATTTCGGACTTGACCTGCCTGTCGATGAGGCTTTCACTCACGAGGGCCGTACAGGCTCATCCACCATCAACATAGTGATGCAACGCCAGTGGGGACGTGGTCCCAGTGAAGCCGAATGCAAGGAAATATATGCGCACAAGAGTATGTATTTCAACGAATTTCCAGAAGCAGTCCGAATGCCCGGCGCCTATGAATGTGTGTCTGAAGTACGGCGGATGGGAATCACTCCGATAATCGTTACGGGATCGGGTCAGGCCAGTCTGTTGGACAGAATCGAACGCAATTTCCCTGGTTTATTCTGTTCCGAATGGATGGTCTGTGCAAAGGATGTGAAGTTCGGCAAACCCAATCCGGAACCCTACCTCATGGGACTGAAAAAGGCCGGAAATCTCCAGCCTTTCAATAGTATGGTAGTCGAGAATGCTCCGTTGGGTGTTGAGGCAGGTCACAAAGCCGGCTGTTTTGTCATTGCAGTCAACACGGGTCCTCTACCTGACAGACTTTTGCTCGATGCTGGTGCTGACGTTCTTTTTCACAGCATGACCGAACTCAGTCATGCCATCGCCGGCATCATCACCTCTTCAGATACATCTTCCCGTTCCTGATGATGACTCCCTTATATGCCTCATCGACTCTGCGTCCTGAGACATCATAATAGGAACCACCATCCGTTTCATCGGTCTTGATGTCTCTTATTCCGTCTGCCATCGTTACTACCAGCAGACCTTCTGTCACCAGACGGCTCGTATCGAATTCATATCCGGCAGGGAACTCAAACGTAGGGGTTCCCTTTACTGTGGTCACACCGTCCCACAGACGGATGGAGTCACCTACTTGCATGTCTGTGCTGTTTCCTGCATAGAGTTCTATAACTCCATCAAGAGTCAGTGTCGATATGTTCTTTATCATACACCCTCCCCCACTTGTAGCAGTGGCACATTTGCTGATTCCCAACTGCAGTCTCGAACCGCTCTTGAACGTGAGGCTCTTTCCTCCGAAATCCATCGTTCCAGTCAATGAGGTCGCCAGAGTACCGACTTGAAGCCTTCCGTTCACAGTTACCGATGAGTTGGTCATGCTCTTGCCGGCAGAGGTCACACCCGATAGCAGACCGTCTTTGCCGACAGTCAGTGTTCCTGTACCCAAAGTGCTGCCGCCCGACAGATGTAACTCACCGCCATTGACGGCAACCGCACCTGTTGTCGTCCACTGACCTTTGGTCGTCATCTTACATGAACCGACCTTCTGGAATAATGCATTGCTCACCACCTTACCGTCGAAGGTGAAGTTCGACTCGTCGTTTCCGACCTGCCATGTGTTGGCACCTACTGAACTGTTGTTACTGAACGTACAACTGCCTCCCAACGAACCTGCTCCAGTAACCTTTCCGATACGATAGATCTTACCGCTGTTCTGCAGTTCATAGCCTGAAGGGATATTCATCGCACCTTTAGGCATTCCGTATGAGTTGTTCAGACAGAACCTTCCATCATCTGCCACTCCGTTGATGTTAATCGTTCCTTCAAATGCTGACCAGTTGCCTGTAAGCTGACAGCGGGTTGCATACCATCCGCTTCCCTTCACCAGAGGATAATACATGGTCACAGTACCGGAACCAGTCAGTTTGTTGCTGTATGTATCTCTGTCGGCATTGAAGTTCAGCACCGCTGTCTTTCCCTCTGCCACATCAATGCTGACCGACGATGCCACGTTCAGGTTCAGTGTTCCTCCCTCGAGGGTGACTGCTTTTGCAGGTGTAGCCACATTGACATCAACCGTACCTCCACTGATTGCCAGTTTGTTCAGACTCGTGTTGTTTGAATACAGCTTCAACCAACCGTTACCTTTCTTCGTCAGCAGTGTTCCTGAGAATGATTTGTTCATCACGAAATCTGCGGAGTTGTTGATGACTCCTCCGCCAGTTCCTACAAGTGAGATAGGTGAGGCATTCGTTACTGATGCGGTGGTCTGAAGTGTGGCTCCGTTCTCTATTGTGAACAAGGCACTTGATGTCACCACAGCACCCAGGTTGCCTTTCTTCTGGGTGTCGTTAGCCATCGAACTGATGACTACTGTCCCACCCTTGATATGGTTGCCGCCTGAATATGTATTGTCTGTTGATATGGTCAGCTTGCCTTCACCCGTCTTCACGAGTACAGACTTGCCCGAAATCAATCCGGTACCGCTGAATGTATATGCTTTCGTATTGTTAACAACAATACTGTCGCATGGCAGTTCACCGCTGAGTTTTACATTGAAAATCTGGGCATCGTCACCGAACACCACCTTGTCGTTCTCTACGAAGATATCACTGAACCCATCCTTGTCTGTGAAGTTCTCTGTATTGGCATAG
>DCGE01000089.1:27069-28442 GCA_002314525.1 Prevotellaceae bacterium UBA1786
ATCACAACCGATGCATCTCTAATACCCGAAACCTCCAGATAGATTCCGCCGTCTTTGTTCACCAACTGGACCTTCTGTCCTGACACACCTTTTATTATTATATCTGACAGGTTGCCGACAACCTTTCCTGCCTCCACCAGTTTGTACTGACCCTCAGCCAGTTTTCCATCGCCTTGATTCTTCACCACGAATACAGGTGTGAGATATTCAGGACCGTACTTCCAGCTCTTTGTTCCGATCTTCAGTGTCCCTGCCTTGATACAGTCTGACGTAAGGTCGGGATATAGGTCGAAGTTCACTTTCGAACCGAAGTTCAGTATCAGAGTGTCTGCAATGCTGACGGTTCCTTTTTCGTCATCCCCACCCGGACTGAGTTCCGATGCATAGTCCAACTCTACGCTCTTTCCGTATGTACCGCTGCCTGTCAGACGTGCGAAGCGGTTCATCCATACACGTGAGTTCTGCATCGTCCCGCTGAACTTAACCGTTCCTGCCCAGATGTCAGTATTTCCGCTGTGTGTGTTTGTCACCGTCGGCAATACCAGCACTCCGTCACCTTGCTTCACCAGTCTTGCCTTTCCGCTGATAGCCCCACCGACTACATTGCATGTATAGTACTGGTAGGTGATCTTAGGTTGTTTTGCCGTTTCGTTGTTACGTCCCGAACCCTGAACCCACGACGGCACATTGAAGGTCAGCACACTTGGTGACGCACCTTCCTCTATGGTTACTTCCGAGTTGCCGGTCTCACATACTATCGCATGCTTGCCGTTGAGTGAGGCACCCACCGTCTCTCCGTTTCTTACCTCGTTCCTTCCTGTCATTGTGAGTGGTGGCGGAGCGATGGTTATGCCTTCCATCTCACCGAGGAAATAGCTGACGTGTGGCGGTTGGTTGTAGCCCAGCGTCTGCCATACCATTGCCTGACGGTACTGATGATCGTGCCACAACGTGTAGTTCCTGTATTTCGTGTAGTGCGGAGTAGTGTATATCCTCAGACTGTTTCCGCATCTCAGCACTATTTCCTCCCTCCAGTCGCCGAATATGTCGGCCTGAGCACCGGGATTGTTTTTCGACCAGTTGTTCATGTTACATCCCGACGATGTGAAGATCCTTCCCTGTCCCGGCTTCTCTATCTTTGCCTCTCTTTCGGTTCCCGGACTGTTCAGCACCTCGTCACAGAGATCCCCATCCCAGTATATTCTGTTGTTCAGGTCGCTCCATGCAATCAGTTCTCCCAGTTCGCCGATTTCCTTGTCTGCTACCGATGATATCATACCTGTCCCCACACTTCTTCCCACCGAACCCGGATATGAGTTGGTGAAGTTGCCGCAAAGTGCTCTTCCGTCATCACCGCCCGCCACCTTCCTGTA
>DCGE01000089.1:28475-29784 GCA_002314525.1 Prevotellaceae bacterium UBA1786
TTCTGTAGTTCATTGCCGGACTCGACTCGTTGCAGGTGAACTGTTCCTGCCCGTGACGGTATGGGTCAAGGTCACCGCAGTGCTGTGCATCTCCATGACCGAGTCCTGTCGTACTCAGTCCCTTGCCGTTATCGTCAATCACCATACTTCCATATACTATCTCGTCCCTGCCGTCCCAGTCCACGTCGGCTATGGCATAGTTGTGGAAACCCTGTCCGAACCACGGCGAACTGCTGCTCGTACATTCCCACGCCCACCTCTGAGTCAGTTTGTGTGTGGTTTTGTCAATATCAAATGCCTTGCAGTATATCTTCGTATAGATACCTCTTCCTATGAATATGCTTGCATGCCGTCCGTCAAGGAAGGGAGCACCGAAGAAATGCTTCGTCGATCGGTGTCCTGATATCCCGCTTCCCCAGTCGCTGTCATTCCCTCTGGCTATGGGATAGGTCATGTAGTTCGGATGGGCTGTCTCACCGATCTGGTAGGGTTTGCCTGTGGCTCCTTCAAGATACAGCAGGTATTCATTTCCCGTACTCGTGTATTCTATTCCGTCCCAGCGTGTGTCGGTACTCATGTTTCCTATGTTCGTCACCGAACCATCGGCATGGTGTATAATCATGTTGTCCTGACCTCTGAGCAGTATCTCTGCCTTGCCGTCTTCATCCCAGTCGTAACCGACGCAGTCCCACTGTTCGTCAGCACCCGACAGCATGTTCGGTCCCATGTCTATCCACCACAGCCTGTTGCCCTTCAGATCATAGCAGTCAAGTTGGTGGAAAGCCTTCTTGTTCGTTATGTCTGCTGCAATGTCACAAGGTCGTTTCACAATGAATTCCACCACTCCGTCACCGTTCACGTCGGCCAGAGTCACGTCATTCAGATGGTAGTGCGAATTCACGTTGTTCCCGTCGCGGTCTGTCGCAGGTTGGGTCGCGATATCCATGTACTGGTTCGCCCAACGTTTCACAGCACTGCTCCTACCCAGTTCCACTCCGTTCACTACCGGAGCCACCTGATATGAACTGCTTGCACCACCGCCGGTATCGTTGTAGTTCGATACCGAAAGTCCCGATGCTATCTTCACCCCGTCACGGTACAGGTTGTAGGTCACATCGTAGTATTCCTCAGCGAATACCTTCCACCCTACGTAGTTTCCGCTTGCCGACGACGGAATGGCCACCAGTCCTCTGTCAACAATATCCGTCACCCTCTGGGCCCATGCCCAGCCGGCAACAAAACTCAAAACCGTCAAAAATGCAAATTTCTTCATATCTCCCTTAATTCCGCAACACTATTATAAAATAAA
>DCGE01000081.1 GCA_002314525.1 Prevotellaceae bacterium UBA1786
CATAGTCATTGGCATTCATGCTGACGCGTCCGTGCGTGAAGTGCAGTTCGCCATCAGGAGCATAGAGGTTGTGCATCAGCCGTTCCTGCTCCTCACGCGTCAGCAGTCGGTAGGCATCGAGGTCGAGTTCGTTGAATGTCGTTCCCCATGCCAGGAAGGGAGTACCCTTCGCATCGGCATTCACGTCTATCAGCACCTCCGATGCAGGCTTTGCCGTCATCTTGATTTTCTCCGTCTTCCACGTTTCCTTCTCCGTGGTACAATAGTGTCTGAATGTCTGTGCTTGGCAGGTAATGCCGCACATGGCTATCAACAATAATCCGTGTCTCATAATTTATCGTTTTTCTGTCTTGCCCAATACAAAATTATCCATATCAAGTATTCTTTTATTTAAGTTTCACTATTCCCATAAGCGCCATGCCTTCATCGTCTCTTGTCATTTGTCGAATTTGTTATTGTCGATGTTGTCTATATATTCCGAAGGAGTGATGGAAAATTCCTTCTTGAACATGTTACGGAAATGTCCAAGATTGTTGAACCCAGTCATGTATGCTGCCTCAGAGATGCTGTATTGTCCGGTTCTCAGCAATGCAGCACATCTATGCAGTTTGAGCCTGCGGATGTATTCGTTGATGGTAAGGCCAGTGAGGGCCTTGAGCTTACGGTAGAGCGTGGAATGGCTCATGGCCATCTGGGAAGCGAAGTATTCAGTATTGAGTGTCTCGTCATCAATATTTTCATTTACAATTTTATTAAGCTTCTCAAGGAACTGCTGGTCAAGCTGCCTGAGCAGAGGAGGGTCTGGATTGCAGGATTCCGTAGTCACCGGATCTTGAGTCTCTGTGGCTTTAGGGGTGTCACTATCCTTGGATTCCTGTTTCCACGCCATCTGCAGCAACCTCCGGTTATTAAGTATGGCGGTGATACGTGCCTTGAGCAGTTTCAGTGTGAACGGCTTGGTTAAATAGGAGTCCGCTCCGGCACTGTATCCGTCTTCGCGATCTTGGATGGAATCTTTTGCAGTGAGCATGATGACAGGGATATGGCAAGTGGAAATATCGTTCTTCACCTGTTGACAGAACGTCTTGCCATCCATGACAGGCATCATGACATCGGTGATGATGATGTCAGGCATCTTGTTACGGGCAATTATCAGGCCTTCGCTACCATTCTCAGCACTATATATGGTGTATGTTCCACATAACGAAGTGGAGACGTATTCTCGTATCTCCTGATTGTCCTCCACTACGAGAATCGATATCTCCTCATCAGTTTGCTGACACTTAGTATTCTCCGTTATCCTTTGTTGCACATCAGTATCTCCTGACGAGCCCAAATCCCCATTGGATGCAAATCCTCCGTCTTTCCGACTCAACGCCAGCAGTTCCTGCTCATCTGGCAGTGTCAGCGTGAAGGTTGACCCTCTGCCCATGACACTGTCAACACTTATGACGGCATGGTGCAGTTCAGCCAATGCCTTTACGAGTGCCAGTCCTATTCCAGTACCCTGAACCTGACTCTTGTCTTCAGCCTGATAGTAACGTTCGAATATATGAGGCAGATCCTCCGTGCTGATTCCGCACCCGGTGTCTTCGACTCTTACCACGGTTAGACGATGCCCGTCATCATCCTCTTCGTTTGAAAGCGAAAGCCACACATGTCCTAATTGGGTGTATTTCACCGCGTTGGACATAAGATTCGTGACTATGGTTGATATGATTTCCTCGTCGAAGAGGATATCGGTATGCGAAGTGTTGACACTGATTCGCACTTCAACTTTGGGATTCGTGTTTAGTTCCTTGAACCTCAGTCCTATCTCGTATATAATCTGTGAGATATTCCCACGAGAGATGTGCAGTTTGCGGTTTCGAGTCTCCGTCTTCCTAAAGTCCAGCAGCTGGTTGACAAGTTCAAGCAACCGGTCGGCATTGTCCCTGATGGTTGTCACCTTTTTCCTCCATGCGCCCGGCAGTGACTTCTCGTCACAGAGGTCCTCAAGCGGACCGATTATGAGTGTGAGCGGTGTACGTAGTTCGTGAGTGATATTGGTAAAGAAACGCAGCCTCTCATTGTTCAGCTGCTCATCGTTGTGCCGCCGTTCCTGTTCGAGAGTGAGTGAGCTCTGCAGGAAGATCCTCCGTCGGTACGAGTTGATGAGCCACCATATCGCTGCGGCTACAATCAGCGCATAGAAAATGATAGCCCACCAGCTGCGCCAAAATGGCGGTGCGATAATGATTGTCCGTGTGACTATGTGCTGCTCGTCCCAGCCATGATTGACTATACCGGCTTTTATCTTCAGCGTGTAGGTCCCCGGCTGGAGATTCCTCAGTACTATGTTCCCCTCTCCATTGGTGTCAATCCATTCGTCGTTCAGTTCCTCGATACAGTATGCATAGTGGACTATTCCCTTCATCGCATAGTCTGGCACGGCAAACTGTATATCCAGCGAGTTGATATCATACGGCAGATGCAGTGCACCATGGGAATCAAGTCTGCTGAATAGCTCCCCATCTGTCAGTCCGGAGTAGATGTCATCCATCCCCGTAATGATCAACTGGCGAAGCGGTATGTCAGAGCAGACATACTGCGGACTGAACTCACATGCTCCAGCCATCGAACCAAAGTAGATAGTTCCGTCAGTACCTGTCGCGACACTTCCATCAACAAAGTTGCCCATCGGCACACCTTGATGGAAGTCGTAGTTCTCAAATGCCTGTATTCGTTCGTTCCACCGAGATATATACGAGTTTGAGCTCACCCATATATTCCCCATGTCATCCTCTGCAATGGCTTTCAGGTCGGGTTCGGCGAGTCCTTTGTCGCCTGACAGCAGCATGTACCTATCTGGATACCTGGAATCAGGTACACTGAGCAGCCCGTTTCGCGTAGTCATCCACACACGTCCCTTGCTGTCGACGGCGCCATCGCTGACGCAATTGACCATTCCGTCGAAGCAGATGTGCTGTATGCGCCGAGCCTCCTTGCTCTTGGAATCCACATCGCCTTCAAGTATGACATACACTCCCGAGCCATACGTCATCAGCCATATCTTTCCTTGTCTGTCACATACGATTTCACTTATGCTTGACTTAATTTCGGGTAGGACATGCCAGACTGCGATGCCGTCGGTGACATACATCCCGTCTTCGGCACCTACCAGAATGCGACCATCTGAAAGCTTGAGAAATGCACACACGTCGATGTAATGGCTTCCCATGTCAAGACGCCGTACACTACCAGAGGCGAAGTCATATACCAACAGGCCGTCGTCAAACATCCCGACATACATGATTCCGCTATCAAGAAACATACTCTGTACTGGAGCAATCTGTCGTTTCAGGATGGGCGTAAGGTCTATGCGTTTCACTACATGGCCTTCGTTGACCTGTGTAATGGTGTTGTTGCCACCTATGAATATGGATCCGTCATAACAGGCCAGCATCCCTCTGACTGGTATGTCTTTTGTGGCACCGACAGTTTCAAACAAATTATGGCGATGCCCTATGAAGTCAATACCGTTATTATAGTTACCTATCCAGATATTTCCCAACAAATCGACGAAAATCGACCTTATGTTAGCCGACGAGACCGAAACTTGTGGAATCACGGACTCAATCCGATCGAATTCCACGTTCCGAGACATCTGCGGGTTGTATTTGCACAAGTCAAGCACACATACACCCCCTGCATCAATACCTATCAGCAGTTGGCCGTCAGGTGTCTCGGTTAGGTCATAGATGTGATCACCAGGCAGCGACGGATATTGTGAGTGGGAAAAAGTGGTGAATGTTCCGTTCTTCTCATCAAAGAGGGTGAGTCCAGCGTTCGTACCCATCCACAGACGGTTATACCTGTCTCTGATAACTCTATAGACATTGCTCCCGGGAAGTTTCGCAGAATCGGTAGAAAATGGAAAGTTCTTCAGCTGTCCGGTAGTGACATCCATGATTCCGAATCCGTTGCCTGCATATCCTAACATGAGATGTGTCTTGTCAAGGAGGAATATCGTCCGCATGTCGTATAGAGTGCCGCTTGTGTTGCTCCGATTGAAATGCTTCGTTATGTATCCAAGGCTGTCAGCGTGAAAGACATCCGCAGACTGGTTCACCGCCCATACCCCTCCTTCGCCATCGCCTATCACGGTGACGACGTTGTTTATGCTGCTGCCAACCTCCATTTCCACCATCGTCATCTCCCTGTTTTCTGGCTTCATCCGGCATAAGCCGTCGCGCGTTCCTACCCACAGAATGTCACGGTCTTCGTCGTAGTACAATGAGGCGATGGCATTAGTGCGCATAGGACTGTTGGATATATTTATTACGGTGAAATGCCGTCCGTCAAATATATTCAGTCCAGACTCTGTCCCAAACCACATGATTCCGCGCCGGTCTTCGGCTATCGATGTCACGTATCCGTTTGAAAGTCCTTCCATCAAGCCAAGATGGGACATCGGCTGCGCCGCAGCCGGCATCGTTCCTGTTATCAGCGCCAGGCATACGATAGCCGACACCAGAGTGAAGCTTGTTTTATTCATGCTGCAAAGATACGAAAAATATTC
>DCGE01000071.1 GCA_002314525.1 Prevotellaceae bacterium UBA1786
TTTGGAGCCCCAGGTACCGATCCGCATAAAAAGGGCAATATCTGCATTGACCGTTTCTTCGACATGATCAAGGAGAATATGTACAAGATTCAGAACCGCGTCATGATGGCCAGATATCGTGGAAAGGCCGTGTGTCCTGAATGTCACGGAACGCGTCTGAAGAAAGAGACGTCATATGTCAAAGTCGGCGGGAAATCGATTTCTGAATTGGTTGAGATGCCTATCGATCAGCTGGTGCAGTTCTTTGACGAACTGAGCCTGTCGGAAAGTGATATGGCAATTGCAAAGAGCCTGATTATCGAAATACGGAACCGACTGCACTTCCTGATGGATGTCGGTTTGTCGTATCTCACTCTCAACCGTCTGAGCGNNGGCTCCAACCGCTTGTGGATGTGGGACTTTCGTACATCAAGCTTGGCCAGAGTTCTTCGACCCTCTCCGGAGGTGAAAGCCAGCGCATCAATCTTACGACGAGTCTCGGAAGCAGTCTCATGGGTTCGATGTATATTCTCGATGAACCAAGCATCGGTATGCATAGCCGTGACACCCAACGCCTCATCAAAGTTCTGCATGATCTACGCGATATTGGTAATACCGTGATTGTTGTTGAACATGATGAGGAGATAATGCGTGCCGCAGACTACCTGATTGACATAGGACCTGATGCCGGACGTCTTGGAGGTCGCGTGATGCTGGCTTCCCCTGTCAGAGACTTGAAGGATCTGAAAACAAAGAACGTATCACATACACTTGATTTCCTCAATCATAGGGATGTAATCCCCGTTCCTTCATCACGCAGACCATGGAACAACTACATCCTTGTTCGTTGTGCTCGTGAAAATAACCTAAAGGGCTTCGACGCGAAAATTCCACTTAACGTAATGACCGTAGTCACGGGTGTCAGTGGAAGCGGGAAATCTACATTGGTACGTGATATCCTGTATCGTGGACTCAAACGCCATCTGGATGAGGCTTGTGACCGTCCCGGACAGTTCCTTGGACTGGAAGGCGATACGGATATGATAAAGAAGGTGGAATTCGTTGATCAGAATCCTATAGGTACTTCCACCCGCAGCAACCCTGTCACATATATCGGTGCATGGGATGAAATCCGTAAACTGATGGCTGGACAGCAGCTTGCCAAACAAATGAACTACACTGCTCAGTTCTTCTCTTTCAATGCTGATGGCGGACGTTGTGAGGAATGTAAGGGCGAGGGCGTCGTGAAAGTTGAGATGCAGTTCATGAACGATCTTGTCCTTGAGTGTGAGTCATGTCATGGCCAGCGTTTCAAGGACGACATCCTTGAGGTACGTTTCAATGGGAAGAATGTTCACGACATACTTGATATGACCATCAATCAGGCAATGGAGTTCTTCTCTGAATCGGCAGATAGTGCATCGGGCATCAATGGCAGACTCTGTAGGAAGATTCTACAACTGATGAAACCTCTTCAGGATGTAGGTCTGGGATATCTCAAGATGGGTCAGAACTCATCTACCCTTTCCGGTGGTGAGAACCAGCGAGTCAAGTTGGCATATTATCTCTCGAAGGACTCTGCAGCTCAGCGCAACCAGCCTACTTTGTTCATATTCGACGAACCAACCACCGGACTCCACTTCTTCGACATTAAGAAACTCCTTGATGCATTCAATGCATTGATATCCAACGGCCATTCGATAGTAATCATTGAACATAATCTTGAGATAATCAAGTCTGCTGATCATATCATCGATCTTGGTCCGGAAGGCGGATTGGCAGGAGGTAATCTCGTTGCCGAAGGTACGCCGGAACATATTGCTGATTGTCGTGAGAGCTACACTGGTCAGGCATTAGTGCCGTGTCTGAATAAACCATAGTTGTCATGGATGTGGTTCCGTGACAGCTCCAAAATAATATTGCAAATGAAAAAACTATTTTTATCTATCCTTGCAGCTTGTGCTTTTATACCTGCACTGGCTTGCACAAACTTTATTGTTGGTAAAGCTGCATCAACAGATGGCAGTGTCATCGTGACTTATAACGCCGATAGTTACGGCATGTATGGAAACCTCTATTATCACAAGGGCGGTGTTCATCAGAAGGGCGAAATGAGGGATATCTATGAATGGGATACAAACAAGTATCTTGGCAAAATACCTCAGGCATCCATCACCTATACTGTTATGGGCCAGATGAATGAAAATCAGGTCAGTGTTACTGAAACTACTTTCGGCGGACGCGAGGAACTTGCTGATTCAACTGGCATCATTGACTATGGCAGCCTCATATACATAGCTCTTGAACGCAGCCGCACAGCTCGTGAGGCCATCAAGGTCATGACCACCTTGGCTGAGACCTATGGCTATTACAGTGAAGGCGAGACATTCTCTATCTGCGATAAGAACGAAGCATGGCTCATGGAGATGATGGGCAAAGGTCCCGGTGGACATGGAGCTGTATGGGTAGCTGTACGTATTCCTGATGACTGTATCAGTGGACATGCCAACCAAAGTCGCATCACCCGCTTCCTTCAGCTTTTCCCGAAGGAGGATGTAATGTACAGCAAGGATGTCATCAAGTTCGCCCGTCAGAAGGGATTCTTCTCCGGCAAGGACAAGGACTTCAGTTTCCGTGATGCGTATGCACCTAACGACTTCAGTGCAGTCCGTATATGTGATGCTCGTGTGTGGTCTTTCTTCAACCACCACGTGAGTGGCATGGATCGTTATATGGATTATATCAACTGCAAGGATATCAACAGCGAGATGCCGCTTTATCTTCGTCCTGAACATAAGGTCTCGGTTCGCGATATCATGTCAGATATGCGTGACCATTATGAGGATACTCCTTTGGATATCCGGAACGATATCGGAGCCGGTCCTTACAATATGCCATATCGTCCGAGTCCGCTCACTGCCAAGGTCGATGGCATCGAGATGTTCAATGAACGTCCTACATCCACTTTCCAGACGGGCTTCTCCTTCGTCGGCCAGATGCGCAGTTGGCTTCCTGATAGGGTAGGTGGTCTTGTATGGTGGACAAATGATGATGCAAATATGGCACCATACATTCCTCTCTATTGTGGTGCCGACAAGGCTCCGCAGTGCTATGAGCGTATCGAAGGCGTTCAGGATGAAGTGACATTCTCATGGAATTCTGCGTTCTGGCTTCAGAACGTAGTTGCAAATTTCGTCTATCCTTATTATTCCAAGATGTTCCCTGATCTCAAGGCTGAACGTGATAAGGTTGAGAACTATTTCTTCTCAGAGGAATACCGTTTGATTGAGGCCACTCTCAAGACGCTTGATAATGAAAAACTGCCGTCTCAGTTGGCTCAGGTTAATGAAACGAATGCAGCACGTATGCTGTCCTCATGGAGCCGTCTTTTCACATATCTGGCTGTCAAGCACAATGATATGGTTATCAAGAAGGTTGACGAGAATGGTAATTTCCTCAAGACGCCTTATGGATATGCCCAGTCACCAGTACGTCCTGGTTATTCAGATGAAATGTGGCGTCGTATCAAGAAAGAGACAGGCACTCGTTATGTCAAACCTTGATAAAAATTTTTGTTGTATCCAAACTTTTTCGTACCTTTGCTGTCCGATTTTTATAAAATAATTTGAATAATGGACAAACAGCTGTTGAATCAATGTATGCAGGTTGCCTCTCAGTGGGCTGAAGATCCTGTTTTCGATATAGACACACGATCTGCTGTCAGGAAAATGATGGAAGATGACGACAAGTCTCTTCTCATTGACAGTTTCTACCAGACACTGGAATTCGGAACTGGTGGACTTCGTGGTATTATGGGTCCTGGAACCAACCGAATGAATATATATACAGTTGGTACTGCAACTCAAGGCCTTGCAAACTATCTGAAGAAGAACTTCGCTGACCGCGAACGTATCAGTATAGTTGTTGGTGTTGATTGCCGAAACAACTCTGATGTTTTTGCGGAACGTGTTGCCGATATTATGGCAGCAAACGGAATATATGTATATCTTTTTGAGGATATGCGTCCTACACCGGAAGTTTCGTTTGCCATCCGTCATCTCGGTTGCCAGAGTGGTGTGAATATAACGGCTTCTCATAACCCTCGTGAGTACAATGGCTATAAGGCTTATTGGGAAGATGGTGCACAGGTACTTGCTCCACATGACAAGGGCATTATCGACGAGGTAAACAAATGCCGTTACGAAGATGTCAAAACCGGTGGCGAACGTAGCTTTATCACCGTCATCGGAGAAGAAGTCGATAAGGCTTATATCGATGCTGTTCATACTCTGTCGATTGATCCAGAGGCAATTCAGCGTCAGAAAGACCTGGGCATTGTATATACTCCTCTTCATGGTGCCGGTATGATGATTGTCCCTCGTGCTCTTCGTTCATGGGGCTTTGAGAATGTCAATTGTGTACCTGAGCAGATGGTCAAGGACGGCAACTTCCCTACAGTCGTCAGCCCTAATCCTGAGAATGCTGAGGCCATGACTCTGGCAGTCAACCTCGCAAAGAAAATCAATGCCGACATCGTAATAGCATCTGATCCCGATGCTGACCGAATCGCAATGGCGTGTGTTGACGACAAGGGTGAGTGGGCTATCATAAATGGTAATCAGACCATGCTCATCTTCCTCTATTATATCATAAAGAACCGTGTTGACAAAGGCCTGATGAAGGGGGATGAGTTCGTTGTCAAGACCATTGTCACTACAGAGATGGTGAAGAAGGTGGCTGACCGATACGGCATTGAGATGCGTGACTGCTACACGGGTTTCAAATGGATTGCTCATGAGATTGCTATCAGTGAAGGCGTGAAGAAGTATATCGGTGGCGGTGAGGAGAGCTTCGGCTTCCTTGCAGAGGATTTCTGTCGTGACAAAGACAGTCCTTCGGCATGCTGTCTTATTGCTGAGATTTGTGCTTGGGCAAAGGATCAGGGAAAGAGCCTCTATCAGATT
>DCGE01000139.1:0-3263 GCA_002314525.1 Prevotellaceae bacterium UBA1786
AGAGTGATGTCAAGAACAACATCTCTCCAAATATGCAGGTCCGTATCAAGAAGATTCATTTCGATGTAGGTGACTACGTAAGCCGTGGTCAGGTCGTAGTGACTCTTGATGAATCAAGTCAGCAGCAGATGAAACTCCAGGTTCAGAGCCAGATCACACAGACACAGAGTCAACTTGCCCAGATGCAGAACCAGCAGGCGGAGTTCAACCGTACTTCAGAACTTTATAAGATCGGCGGTGCTTCACAGAGTGAATACGATGCTGCCCAGACTCAGCTCACAGTTCAGAAGAATGCCCTTGCTGCTCAGGAAAACCAGTTGAAGGTGCTTCAGACGCAGTTGGCACAGCTCAACCAGAACACCAACCTCACAAGTCCTATCAGCGGTGTGGTTACGGCTCGTAACTACGATGACGGCGATATGTACAACGGTACTCCGGTGCTTACAGTCGAACAGCTTAACCCTGTCAAACTGAAAGTCAGCATCAGCGAGACTCACTTCAAGGACCTTGCTAAGGGACAGAATGTGGATGTATATCTTGATGCATACGGCGATGAGGCTTTCACAGGTACGATCACTACTGTATATCCGTCAATCGACAACGTAACACATACATTCCCTGTTGAGATTACTATCAGCAACAATGACAACCGTGTTCGTCCTGGTATGTTCGGAAAGGCAATCGTAAGTTTCGGTTCAGCTTATCATGTAACTGTTCCGGATGAGGCTATCGTTAAGCAGGTAGGTGCCGGCGACAGATATGTTTATGTATATAAGGATGGTAGGGTGTTCTACACAAAGGTTGTCCTCGGTCAGCATTTTGACAAGAACTATGAGATTCTGGAAGGCCTTAACTCAGGTGATCAAATCGTAATAGCAGGTATGTCACGTCTCTCCAACAAGAAGGAAGTCGAGGTCATCAAATAGCTAAATGGTTAAATAAATCGCAAATCGTAAATATCTAAACTGTAAATATAAAGATGAGTTTATACGAAGGGGCGGTGAAACGTCCGATTATGACCAGTCTTTGCTTTGCGGCAATCGTCATCCTGGGTCTCTTCTCTTTGTTGAAGTTGCCTATCGACCTTATGCCGGATATTGAGACAAATACCATCATGGTGCTCACATATTACAACGGAGCATCAGCTGAAGATATCGAGAACAATGTAACGCGTCCTTTGGAGAATACCCTCAACTCTGTTGAGCACCTCAAGCACGTGACTTCCAACTCCCGTGAGAACGTATCAGTACTTACGCTTGAGTTTGAGTTCGGTTATGACATCGACGACCTGACCAACTCGGTCCGCGACAAACTCGACATGGTGTCAAATGCACTGCCGACCAATGCCAATACACCGATCCTGTTCAAGTTCTCTACTGACATGATTCCTATCATGCTCCTCAAGGCTACTGCAGAGGAGAGTCAGGGCGCACTCTACAAGATTCTTGACGAACAGGTGGCTAACCCACTCGCTCGTATCGACGGAGTTGGTACGGTGTCGATTTCGGGTGCTCCTGAACGAGAGATCAACGTCTATATGGATGCCAAACTCATGGAGGCATACGGCATCTCTCCTGCACAGGTCAGTGCTGCAATCGCTGCCGAGAACCAGAACATCACTGGTGGTACAATGGATGCAGGTACCCAGACATATACGGTACGTGTCGAGGGTGAGTTCAATGACCCTTCCGAGATGAAGAATGTCATTGTCGGCACTCGTGACGGTGCCAACATCTATCTGAAGGATGTAGCCCGCATTGTCGATAACGTTCAGGAACGTTCTCAGCGTACCTTCACCAATGGTCAGCAGGGTGCTATGATTATCGTTCAGAAGCAGAGTGGCGCCAATTCCGTACAGATTGCCAACGAGGTGGAGGAAATGCTCCCTCAACTTCAAAAGAACCTTCCTTCCGATGTTCAGTTGGGAGTTATTGTCAATACTTCCGACAATATCAAGATGACGATCAACACGCTGTTCGAGACTGTGATGTACGCACTCCTCTTCGTCGTGCTTGTCGTATTCATCTTCCTCGGCCGATGGAGAGCGATGTTCATCATCTGTATCACCATCCCTATGTCGTTGATTGCGTCGTTCATATATCTGTATGCTACTGGCAGTTCCCTGAACATGATTTCCATGTCGTGTCTCTCCATTGCCATCGGTAGCGTCGTCGACGATGCCATAGTGGTGCTTGAGAATGTCACCACTCATATCGAACGTGGTTCCGACCCTAAACAGGCGGCAATCCACGGCACCAATGAGGTGGCGATATCCGTTATTGCATCTACCCTCACCATGATTGCGGTGTTCTTCCCTCTGACTATGGTAAGCGGTATGGCTGGTGTGCTCTTCAAGGAACTCGGTTGGATGATGTGTATCATCATGACTGTATCCACTACTTCAGCCCTTTCCTTCACTCCTATGCTTTGTGCGCTTATGCTCAAACTGAAGAAGAAGCAGAGTGGATTCTTCCACAAGATATACTCTCCGATCCAGGGACGCCTTGATAAGTTGGATGAGTGGTACGAAGGTCGTATCAAGTGGGCAGTTCGTCATCGTTGGACTATTATTATTGGCTGTATCGTCTTCTTCCTTCTCAGTATAGCCACCATGGAGATTATCGGTCTGAAGAGCGAGTTTATGCCTGCACAGGACTCCGGTCGTGTAGGTGCCAATATCGAATTGCCTATCGGTACACGTGTGGAGATTGCCGAGGAAATGGCACAGCGTCTTACTGATATATGGGCAGAACGTTACGGAGATCTTCTGCAGAACTGTAACTTCACAGTCGGACAGGCTGGTGACAACAATACCTTCGCTTCCCTCTCTGATAATGGTTCCCACCTTATCAAGTTCAACATGCAGTTTGTTCCATCAAACAAACGTGACATCGGTCTGGTTCAGATCTGTGACGAGATGCGTGCTGACTGTAAGGCCATACCTGAAATCACGAAGTACAATGTGATGCTCGGTGGAGGTAACAGTGCAATGGGTGGTCAGAACAATGCCAAGTTCGAGATATATGGTTACGATCTGGATGCTACTTATGCTGTCGCTACCGAACTTCAGACAAAGCTTCGTGAAAGTGAGATGATCTCTCAGGTCATCGTCTCCCGCTCTGACTTCCAGCCTGAAATCGTAGTCGATTTCGATCATGACAAACTCGGTCTTCAGGGCATCGGACTCTCTACGGCAGCATCTGCAGTACGCAATGCCATCACTGGTTCTCTGCTCTCGTACTATCGTGAGGATGGTGAGGAAT
>DCGE01000139.1:3464-7567 GCA_002314525.1 Prevotellaceae bacterium UBA1786
AGGATGGTTATGCTCTCTCCGATGGTGTTGAACTGGGTCAGCAGCTTTACGAATCGATGGCCTTGCCTCAGGGTGTCACTATTCAGGTTGCAGGTTCTTACGAAGACCAGCAGGACAGTAACCGTGACCTCGGAACTCTCTTCATCCTCGTTGTCATTCTCGTATATATCGTGATGGCAGCTCAGTTCGAGAGCTTCTCATATCCGTTCATCATCATGATCTCTCTGATCTTCGCCTTCTCCGGCATCATCTTCGCTCTCTGCTTCACGGGCGAGAGTCTCAATATCATGTCGATCCTCGGTGGTATCCTCCTCGTAGGTATCGTAGTGAAGAACGGTATCGTGCTCATTGACTACACTCAGCTCAAGCGCGAACAAGGCTACGGTCTCATCCGCTCTGCTGTAACTGCAGCCCGAAGCCGTCTCCGTCCTATCCTCATGACTACACTCACCACTATCCTCGGTATGGTACCTATGGCTACCAGTCAGGGTGTCGGTGCTGAGATGTGGCGTCCTCTCGGACTCTCAGTTATCGGTGGTCTTACCGTTTCCACGATTCTGACGCTTATCTACGTACCTTCCATGTTCTGTATCTTCGGAGGTGCCGGTGTGAAGCGTAAGCGCAAGGCTATGAGAAAGCAGGCTGAACTCGATGCCTATTGGAAGGCAAACAAGGAAAAAGAACAACTTAAGCATAAGAAATGATTATGAAAGCAGTAATGGTATCTTTTGATCAGGCACATTACGAGAATGTGCTTGCCGTTCTCGACAGGACGAACGCACGTGGTTTCACTATGGTTCCTACTACCTACGGACGTGGAACCAATACCGGCGAAGCTCATTACGGCTCTCATGCCTGGCCTGGTGCCTGCAGTACCATCATCACAGTAGTTGATGAGGAACAGGCCGATGCTCTCCTCAAGCGTTTCAGGCAACTTGATGAAGAAAGTCCGATGCTCGGCCTCCGGGCCTTCACCTGGAACATTGAGAACATGATCTGAAAAAAAGAAAGCCTTCTCGAAATTCGGGAAGGCTTTCTTTTTCATGCCTTGAAACAACGTACCACTGCGTAGTTGAATCCGTTGTGGTCCAGTTCGTTCAGTCCCTTTATTGTAACGCCTCCTGGAGTGGTGACCTTGTCTATGGCAGCTTCTGGGTGCAGTCCCGACTCACTTAACAGTGTCACGGCTCCCTGTACTGTCCTAAGTACAATCTGCAGTGAGTCCTTAGGATAGAATCCCATTTCCACACCGGCTTCCATGCTTGCTCGGATGTACCTCATTGCGTATGCAATGCCGCAGCCGGCCAACTTCATGCCGGCATCCATGTTACGCTCATCAATCAGCATCACATCTCCTACCATGGAGAACAATTCCTTCACCTTCTCCATGTCCTCATCTTTTGTGTTTTCTGATTTTGCCAGGAACGTAATGCTCTGTCCGTACTCTGCGGCGATGTTAGGCATGGCATAGACGTCTATTCTGTCGTTCTTCACCCTTGCTGCGACATTGACGACTATCTTGCCCTCAATCACCGAAGCTATTTCAGAAATGACATCATCAATCAACCAAGGCTTCACGGCCAAGACTACGATGTCTGCGTCCTTCACCGCAGCCTTGTTATCCAGAGATGTCTTCAACTCCCGATAATCGCTGAATTTGTCCAGTGTGTCCTGTGTCTTTGCGGTAATGGTCAGTTCACTGGCTATTCCTGCTCTGATCCATCCCCTTGTCAGGCTGCCGCCTATACTTCCTGCACCAATAATAGTTATCTTCATATTGTATTTTTTTTGACTATTTCCTTATTTGTCCAGTTCCTTCAATCAGCCACTTGTAAGTGGTTATTTCGGCCAGTCCCATCGGCCCCCGTGCACCGAGTTTCTGTGTGCTGATGCCTATCTCTGCACCCAAGCCGAACTGGGCACCGTCAGTGAAACTCGTTGGGGCATTTACATATATACAGGCAGCATCCACTTGGGTCTGGAATTTCAATGCTGCTTCTTTGTTGTCGGTGACGATGCATTCGCTGTGCCCCGATCCATATCTATCAATATGTGCCATTGCCTCATCAATCGAATCCACAGTCTTCACCGACATCTTGTAGTCCATGTACTCTGTTCCGTAGTTTGCTTCGTCTATGTGTTCCAGCAGGCTGTACTTGCCTTCCAGTGCCTCATAGCTTCTTTGGTCGGCAAATAGTGTCACGTTCATCTTCTCCATTTCGTTGCAGAGTGAATACAGATCTCCGAGCCTTTCGGAATGCACTATCAGACAGTCTAGAGCATTGCAGACACTCACTCTCCTTGTCTTGGCGTTGGTCACTATCCGGCTACCTATCTTCAGGTTGCCGTCTTTATCGAAGTAGGTGTGTACTACACCTGCACCAGTTTCTATGCAAGGTACTTTTGCGTTGTTCCTCACGAAGTCGATCAATCTGCGTCCTCCTCGTGGAATCACCAGATCGACCAGTCCAACAGCGGAAAGCAGTTCGGCTGTAGCCTCATGGGATGCCGGCAGCAGCTGTATGCAGTCCTTCGTCACTCCGCATTCCTCCAGCACCTTTTTTATCATGCTGACGATAGCCCTGTTCGAGCAGTCGGCATCCTTGCTGCCCTTCAGTATACAGGCATTGCCGGTCTTGAAACACAGCGAAAAGACGTCGAACGTCACGTTCGGTCGCGCCTCGTATATTATTCCTATCACACCGAACGGCACCCTCACTTTCTTCAGGCCCAGGCCGTTCGGCAATGTCCTTGCCTCGATCACCTCGCCCAGCGGTGCCTTCAGCTCACATACGTTCATCATGTCATTGGCAATACCTTCCAGTCTTGCGTCAGTCAGCTGAAGCCTGTCATACAGAGGATTGCTCCTGTCCATTTTCGCCAGATCCTCGGCATTGGCCTTCATAAGCATATCCTTCTTCTCTTTGATGCAGTCGGCAACCTTTCTCAGAACGATGTTTCGCTGCTGTTCGCTCAGCGTCAGTATTTCCTTTGCCGCAGTCTTGCTGTCAATGAATATCTGTCTCATGTCTTGGAATGAACTGTGTTGATATGATGTCCTCCTTGCCTCTGACTATGTCAAGCAGGATGTCGTTTCTTTCTCCGTTTGCTATCACTACCCTGATGCCTTCGTCTGCCACCTTCAGTGCGGTATGGTATTTCGAAAGCATGCCGCCGCGTCCCCGTTGACTCTTCTCCTGACTGATATAGGCTGATATGTCGTCATGCGGATGAACCACTTTTATCACCTCCGACTCAGGATCGTCAGGCGAACCATTGTATATTCCGTCGATATTGCTCAGAATCACGAGCATGTCGGCCTCCATCATCGTCGCTACCAATCCTGACAGTTCATCGTTGTCGGTGAACATCAGCTCGGTGATGCATACGGTGTCGTTCTCATTGACAATCGGCACGATGTCGTTTCTCAGCATCACTTCCATACAGCACCTCTGGTTTTGATACTCATGCTCAGTCGAGAAACTCTCTTTCATCGTAAGCACCTGACCGATATTGATCTTATAGTTCCTGAAGAGTTCGTAGTAAAGGTTCATCAGTCTCACCTGACCCACAGCGGAATAGAGCTGTCTCTGTTCCACTGAATCCATGTCCAGACTACTGTGTACAATACTTCTTCCACATGCCACCGCACCGCTTGACACCACAATCACCTCAGTACCCATATTGCGGATTTCGGCAATCTGGTCAACGAACGAAGATATCCTCGTCACATCCAGATATCCGTCATGTCTTGTAAGCACATTGCTACCTATTTTTACAACAATCCTTTTCATCTGTCCCAAAAATTAATACCTTATCTTCCAAAATTTCTGCAAAGTTACAAGATTATTATCAAAATAGCAAGATTCTCAGATTGTTTTTCACTGATGGCATACCAACCTTTGCCACATTATATATGAACAGACGGACTTTGACTCGGAAATCGGTCTTCTGTGTATGCACCCGTTTGCTTCCGTAATCACACATCACTTTTCACTTGGTTGGTGAGTTTGCCGAATCATCACTCTCCACCGAAAGAACCGAAGACTCCGCTCTAGTTTGCTTACGCGAGCGCACTCGATGGCTGAGGGGTACTTCCGCGA
>DCGE01000173.1:0-21921 GCA_002314525.1 Prevotellaceae bacterium UBA1786
TGAACGCTTGCCTGTGAGCATGTTGTATTTTGTCTTGACAGTGCGTGTCTTGCCTACTTTCAGCAGTTCCGGTACGAAGTCATAGAGTGTCATGACTTTCGTGTCTTGGTTGTAAACCACTGAGAAGCTGCCATCAGCATAACTGACCGACAGTTTCTTGTTTGGTGACTGCAAAGTGAATGTCTCTGCGGCACAAATGCCCAAAGCCCAAAGCCCGAAGCCCAGAGCCAAAAGAATTTTCTTCATCGTTTCAAGTATTTCTTCCCGTTAGTTATTATGATTGAGCCCCCTCTGACTCCCCGAGGGGAGGATATCTTCTGCCCAGTCAGATTATAGTAACCCTCGTCTCTCGTCTCTCGTCCCGGTTTCTGAGTCCCGTTGAAGGACTCGTCTCTCGTCTCTACGATTCCCACTGCATTGTTGAATCGCTTGATGTAACTGAGTATTGTACTGATGCTCTTCATGATGTTTGCATCGGTCTTCAGTTTATCCGGTTTCATGTATGTGTCGGTGGCTTTCTTCAGTTTTGAGTAGAGGTCGCTCTGTGACACTACTGGATCGTCCTTGTAGAGGTCGAGAAGATAGTATGCAGAGTCGGCAACTACATAGAGACTGTCGAGGTTGTGAATCCTGATTGCCAGTGTGTCGGCTGCGAAGTTCAGTGTGTCGATGGCAATCTGGTACTTCGTCGGTGAGGTTGATTTGAAGTCCTTGTATTCGTCAAGAAGACTCTTCAGAGGGTCTCGGAGCATGTTTGCCACTGCATATTTCTCGTCTGTAGTACTGTCGTAGAGGTTCTTGCCTTTTGAGTAAGCCTGATAGAAACCTACCTTGCATTTCTCTGCTGTCGTCTTCGGATTCTTCATCTCAGGATCCACTTCGGTAATACCAAAGGTGTATTTGAATAGTATGCTGTTGGCTCTCACTCCTCTCTCGTCAACGAGGTTTTTGAGGTAGAGTTTCCATTCGCCGTCCTTGAAGGTCTTGTCTTCAGGAACACAAAGGATAGGAGACTTGCTGAACCAATTCTCACCACCTGTCGGAAGTTCTTCTGTTGCTGTGAGTTGCATGGTGTCTTCTCCGCATGTCATATAGGCATTGATACGGTTCATATCCACTCCCCAGTCAAAACGGAACCTGAATTCCTTGAGTGTTGCAGGCAGGTCGAATGACTTGTCTTCAGGATCGACCTCAAGAAGTTCCATCGGTGTTGGTTTCTCGATGGTTATGCTCTTTGATATTTCCTTCTTCTTTTTGTCGTTGTCCTCGACGGCTATCTTGATTGTGTGATTTGCTGCTGTAGGACGTACCCAGCGGTAGTTGAGTGTATAGGTCTTGTCCTCGCTCTGTTTGTCGAAGGTTTCTCCCTGTGTGAGTTTTCCGTCGATGTAGAGGTATATGTTCTGGATGTATCCGTCAACATCCTTTGCCACTGCCTTGATGTCGATGGTATCGACTGATGAGAAGGTCTGCTCTGCAGTAGGACTCTCCAGTTTCACCGATGGCACTCCCGGATCGAGTGAATAACGCTTGCAGAAGTTCCAGATTTCGTAGCTGTTCTCGCCAATTGGGTTGTGGAAATCCACATTGAAGGAATAGAGAACAATTTCATTGCCTTCGTCGTTCTTCCATAGTTCGCGGTCGCCTGTAAACCACGACGTACCGTTCTTTGTCCTGTAGTTCGTACGCTTCGTGTAGTGTGTGTATTTCAGGTTGTTGGCAATCTTCGTCACGTTGGCTCTGATGTTGAACTGGTCATATACAACCACGTCGTCGCCGTAGGCATGGCAATGGATGAGGTTGATCTTCTTCTTTATGTTGCCCGAAGGGTCTCCCATCATTCCGCTGCAAGGTGCGAAGGCAGCAATCTTGTCTGTCATCGACCCCATTACTGCATACATGAACATCGATCCCATCGAGAATCCTGACCAATATACTCTGTTCGTATCAATCAGGTATCGGCTTGCCATCTCGTCGATGGCTTTCAGCACGAAGTTCTTGTCTTTTCCGCCGTCACTCATATCCCAGCTCTTGTCGATGCCTCGCAGGTAGGCAATGACGAACTTGGCTGTGTCGATGAGTTCGTACATCTTGTCGGCACCGAACTGATACTCCGGATCCTGGTTCATACCATGTGTCACGAGCATCAATGGAAGATTTTCAGCCGTTGTGTTCGGGGTATAGACTATCATGTTGCGCTGGGTCCCATTGACATTTATGTCAACGCTTGCCTTCTTGTAGGCGTGAACCGTCAGCACTGACATCATCAGAACGATGAGGGTAAAGAACTTTTTCATATAGGTAATATTTAGTAATGCAAAGTTACGGCAAAGTCTTTATATAATATAGAAGGTATGTAACAAAAACTTTAGAATATGATACATTTCCCTCCAAAACACGATGTCGGTAATGTCTATGACGTGTTTTGCATATTATATCCATCAGTTCACATATTTTCCCCATTCTTTCTGCAGATATTGAGATAGGTCAGAATTCCGCATATGGAATCGTATTTCTGCACTTGCGATTGCAGTCTTTTACTACATCGACTGCTCACTCTTATTATGTGAGGTTAGTAATCTCACGAATCTCACATTACTAATCTCAGCATCGTGACATTAGTAACCTCAGCATGCTGACATTACTAACATCAGCACGCTGACATTACTAACATCATATAGTAAGACTCACCTTTCGTATCAGTCAAATTCCGTTCGCTGTTGAGTCATTGAGTGCTTTCAGGAACAAAAAATACGTGTATCGATTGCTCAATACACGTATCTTGTTGTATGAAAGTCTATGCTTTCGCTGGTCTTATTTCACGAGAGTCTTCTTGCCGTTCTTGATAACGATACCCTTGTAGCTTTGACTTACAGCCTGGCCGGCGATGTTATAACTCCTAACTCCTAACTCCTCACTCCTAACTTCAGACAAAGTCTGAATATCAGTAGGAGTCTTTGTACCGAGATAGAACAACTGGAAATCGTCGAAGATCAGCCAGTCGCTGCCGATTGCCTTGTATTTATCAAAACCTAAGCGGAGGTTGCCACCGTCTTCAACCATGATCTGTACTGAGTTGCAGTATGCTTCTGGATTCAGTTTGAAGCGGTGATATACACCTGCCATTGAAGTAGGATACCAGTACGTCTCGTCGCCGTCAACGACCTTGCTGTCGTAAGGATAAGCTGGAGAATCGAGGTTGATGTTGTCGTCGTACCAGATTTCGCCTGTCTCTGGGTCGTAGATACCGTCCTTATCTTCTTCCTTGAGTTCATCGAAGAACAGTACATTACCATTGTTTCCAACTGTATAGCCTGCATCTGGTATCTTGAAGAAGCCCATGAATGATGGTTCCTCGAACATGCCGTCACAGATTGACTTCACAAAACTTGTAGCTCTTGTCGTACCGTTGTCGGCATAGAGGACAGCGTTCTTGTTCTCCCATAATTCCATCTCGCAACCTGCTGCATACCACCAGTTGTAGTAAGGACCGCCTGTTGCACTGCCTGGATCACCTCCATCACGATAGAGACCTCTTACCTTTATTTCGTATGCACCTGCAGGGAGTGAGCGTACTACCTGAGAGAAGTCGAACGGACCTACGTTCCAGATTTCAGCCATCTCTCGTCCGTATTCGTTGCATGAAGCATAGAGTGTGCTTCCGTCTTCAGTTATCTGACCTGTCCAACCGGTGTTAGGTCCCTGGGTGAATGAAGGATTTACGAGCAGCACAGAGACATCTACAGGATTGCTCTCGTTTGCCTTGTCAGCTCCGAGCTGTGCGAAGACTGCCTTGTTGATAGGTGTCTGGAGGGCATTCATGAATGCATCAAGTTCTTCAACAGAAGAGTACTTAGCCTTGAGTACTGTTGCCTGCTGGTTGAGGAGGTTGTTGATTTCAATTGAATTATATACTTCTGCCTTGTCGCGGATTGCCATGTAGTCCTTGTATGAATTGAATACGGCAGTTGCTGCTACGGCATCTTTATAGGAGTCGTTTTCGCCTTCTCCGAGAGCAAGCACGAAGTTGATTGCAGGATCAAGGATCTGGTAGTTGTCTGAGCCTTCATCGTAGTTCAGCTGCATTGAAATGTAGTTATCCAGTGCTGTGAAGTTATTGATGGTGTTATATGCGGTGTTGATGTATGCCATCGCCTCAGTGATCTTTGTCTGTGCTGCGGCATATGCGGCATAGCTTGTGATTGGCAGCTTGACCTCTGACAATATTGCATTTGCTGCCTTGATGTCGCCTCCCCAAGTCAGCTTGGTCTCGATTGCATTGTTTGCCTCGTCGAGTTTTGGCTGGATCATTGCATCAAAGTTAGGTGTCGTGCCGTAGTAGTAGAGCTGGAAGCCTGTTGCTGCATAGAATGCGTCGGATGAAGTACCGATGGTGACTTTACCATCTGTAACCTCAATCATAGCAGTCTGGAGCTTCTCCCATACTGTGGCGCGCCACTGTTCCTTACCGCCGCCCCACCAAGGGTTACCCTTGACGGAGAGTTTCTTGATTTCCTTGCCGTTGCTTGACTCGATGTATGCGTATTGGAGTTCAGAGACATCTGCTCCTGCGTTACACATCAGTGCACTCATGCTGTAGAATCCGTTAGGAAGGTCAGTAAGGTGCTGATAGAGGAGTTCAGGATTGCCTGTAGGCTCTGCCGTCCAACCGCCGAGTGCAGGATAGCTGTGCTGCATCGTGACACCGATTGCACCGCCGCCATGCCATGTGGCAGACTTCATGATCCACTGGTTCTCCGGCTCTTCGCCTTGATAGAGTTTGAAGTCGTTTACGATAGGCACCCATGTAGGGTTGTTGGTGAGCACTTCTGAATAGCCGGTTTCCTGTATTGTAGCCCATGTGTCTTCGAGTTCCTGGAGTGGGAACTGGTATGCATTGGCAGCAGCATTCCACTGTGGAGTGTATTTTGCATCACAGAAGAACGGTGTGGTGATGAGGGTAGAGAGGTTGATTGCACCGTCTACTGGGTCCTGGCCCATGATGTATGTGGTACGAGCCTGACTGAGTTCGTTCAGTGCTGTGACATAGTCTTCTGGTCCGTCAAGTGTCACTTCACCTTCTCCGTTACCGTCGTCAGCAACTGCAACAGCCTTGTCGTATGCTGCCTGAAGGGCGGCCTTGTTCTTGTAGTCGGTTGCTGCAAGGATGTCACCTACGGCCTTGATGAGGCTTGTGAGCTGCTTAGCCTTGAGGAAATAGCCTTCGTAGTTGGAGTATGTTTCCTTCATCTGTTTCACTGCACCCTGTACGCTTGCGATGTCATCTGGATCGTATTCGAGTTCGATGGTTTCATCGAAGAGGAACATTGCGAGTGAACCGTATCCTGCATCGCGGATCTGATCTGAGAATGTTACTGACTTGTTCACGATCTCGTCGAGTTCCTCAAGTGCCAGTGCAAGTTGTGCAGCCTCGCCTGCCTCGCCCTGATAGTACATCTTGAAGTTGGTAGCCATGAACGAGTCGGCATCCTTTGCCTTCAGTTTCTGGATACCTACCTTTATGTATCCCTCTTCAAGGAGGAAGAACTTCACTGTGTTGTACTTCACACCCTGTCCGTCGTTGTATGGCTGATACTTGCCCTGCTGGAACCAGATGAGTGAACCTGGAATTGAACAAGGTGCCCAACGTCCTCCAAGGTCGTTCTGGCTGTACTGACCGTCACCGCGGTTCCAACCTGCGGTATAGACCACCTCGCCCGATTCGTTGTGAGTCGTATCCGTGTCTTCGTAAAGCTGGTTGTAGCATTCTTCAAACAGACGAGGCATCAACGGATTCTGGAAACTGCGTTCCTCAGTGAATTCCTCGCTGTCGATGTCATACTTTCCGGTTGACACGCGAAGGAATGCATTGTTCTCCCATGCGTCCTTGCCGTACTGGTTAGGGTCTTCATCCCATGATGTACCCCAACGATAGTAACCCTGACAGGTTACTTCATACATACCTGCTGGAAGATGGATGATCTGGTAGAGGTCGCAGTTCGCTCCGTTATAGACTTCCGAGAGACCTCCAGTCAATGTGACGTTTCCACCTTCGCCTGTGTAAACCCAATAAGTGTAAGGGTCTTCGGTGAAACTGAGGTTACCCCAACTGAGTTCGTTGGTGATTTCCTGGCCTTCTTTCCAGGAACCTTGTGCGAATGCCACTGATGTGAGGCAAAAGGCACAGATTAAAGTAATTAGTTTCTTCATGTTGTTTTGTTTAAGTTGTTTTTGAATGAGGTTAATACCTTAATGTGCTACAAAATTACACATTATATTAATTATATATTGTAAGATTTGAAACAAAAACTGTAAGATACATTCTGAAATACTCAGAATATGGTGACATAATACGAAAATTTGCGTCGGATGCACTAAAGGAATTACTGAGAAATGACTATGCCATGAGTCTGTATGTGCCAAAAACGTGTAAACTTACACAAAAAGTCGTGCTAAAAACGTGTAAATCTACACATTTTCTATAGATACAGTTTGGAGTTTGATAAATTTGTATTATCTTTGCACAACAATAATTAATTGTATGGATAATAATGCAATAATCCTCAAGCGTCATCTGTTTGACCAAATGGTCAGTTGGAAGGACAAACGCAAACGCAAGCCCCTGATACTTCAGGGGGCGCGACAGGTTGGCAAGACCTGGCTGCTGAAGCGTTTCGGTAGTACATGTTTTGACAACTATATTGTAGTGAACATTGACAAGGACGATGCAATCCGCAATCTCTTTAGGCAGACCAAGGATCCTCACCGCCTGATTGAACAGATAGGAATGGTTAAAGGCCTGCCAATCCTCCCAAATAGGACATTACTTATCTTCGATGAGATCCAGGACAGTGATGAGGTGCTGAACAGCCTTAAATATTTCAAGGAGGATGCACCGGAATATGCAGTTGCCTGTGCCGGTTCGCTGTTGGGAGTCGCCATGAGAAAAAAGAATCGTTCATTTCCTGTCGGGATGGTTGATTTTATGGATCTCTACCCTCTTAGCTTCAGCGAGTTCCTGGATTCATATGATGAACGGCTTGCCGGGATTGTCAGAAAATGGGAATGCGGTGAACAGCTTCCGGAAATAATTCATCAGGAGCTATGTGAGAAACTTAGGATACATTTAATAGTTGGCGGTATGCCAGAAGCTGTCGTTGATTGGATTGAGTCCCGTGATATCAATGAGGTGGATGCGACGCTGGACAACATCCTGCGTGCATACCCACTTGACTTTTCGAAATATGCGACTCCGGCTGAGATGATCCGCATACAGCAGGTATGGGATAGCATGAAGCGGCAGTTGGCCAAAGACAACAAGAAATTCAAGTATTCGGACATCCAGAAAGGAGCCAGAGCCAGAGAATACGAGACGGCTGTTGACTGGTTATGCAGGGCCGGACTCGTCCACAAAGTGCATAATACAGAAACCGTACGTTTTCCACTTGAAGCATATAAGGATGAATCCATATTCAAACTCTACCTCAATGATGTAGGCCTTCTCAGGAGAATGTTCCATCTCGATTCAGCAACCATACTTCAGGAGAACCGTCTGTTTACGGAGTTCAAAGGCATAATGACTGAGAATTATGCACTTCTGAGTTTACTCCGTCAGGAACATACGCCACTATATTGGTCATCAGGCAATCAGGCAGAGATTGAATTCATCCTAGAATATAAGAACAGAATCATACCAGTTGAAGTCAAGTCGAAGGAAAGTATCCAGGCGAAGAGTCTTAGCATATTCCGCCAACGACACGACCCGGAGTTTTCAGTGCGTATGTCACTCCGTAACCTTCAACTTCGTGACGGCCTGCTCAACCTCCCACTGTATCTTGCCGACAGGATGACTGACTTCATCGAACATCAGCCTTGCCTCCGCTAATTCTTGAGCAGAAAAAAGACCGCCTGGCATATTGCCGGGCGGTCTCGGTTATTGGAATCTCCGTTTGAGGAGATTTCTGTTCAATGATTCTTATTTGTTGAGAACCTTCTTCCCGTTCTTGATAACGATACCCTTGTCGTAGATGTCAACCGCCAGCTCATCTATTGCAGGAGTCGTATAGTGGCAAATATGTTCATCGACTTGGTCTTTTACTTTTGTACGCTGTTATTTAGTCGCGGCATTGTTGGCTAGTCGCAATGGCGATTCTGGCAGACCCAAGAAAGATTTCTCGAAACCTCCATGATCTATACAGAAACGCAGGAGTATTATGCCAGGTTGCAACGGACGTATGGTAAATGTGCAGTCTTCTGATGGCAGTTTCAGACGCAGCGTCTTTTCAATCTGCCGTGCCGCACCTGTTGGGTACATCTTTGAGTAGTTGTTCTTCCAGGTAAGGTCACTGTTCAGATTGATCTCCACGAATTCCTGTCCTTCAAATCCGGCTTGTATGCTATGTCCTCCCTTCAGGAAAGGCATGGTGCTGTCAAAGTACAGATGAACAGTGACAAGGCTGTCACCCGGCTGCATCTGGAAACGGTATGAGACGCTTGCACCATGTGTGGGTTCGGTTTCTGGTTCAAGGAGAAATCCGGACAGCCTACGCCCCTGTTTTGGGATGGTTGTCCATTCAGTGCCGGGAGCTGCTGTAGCACTGTAGTAATGTTCTGCCTCGACTACGGCCACTCCGTTTCGCTCCTCCACGACATACCCACCGGCATGTGCCTTCTCAGGCGCTATGCGCTGGGTGCTCGGTCTTATGTTGAATTGTGGGCCATGCCAGTTCTTATATCCAATGTGCACCTGATCCATCATGTGATTCCACTTTCCATCACTCATCACATGATTGTAAGCGTATGTCAACAACGAGTCGCGGTCGTAGCAGTAGTTTACACGGTCGGCATATTCGTTTGCACGTAAATCTGACAGACGTGCCCAGTACTTATTCTCTGCGAGGGAATAGTACATGTCGTAAACGTTAGCGAGAGCCTGGACTGGGTAGAGGACCAGTTGGCAGTATGCATTTTGGGCATCAGATGAGATTTCATGTTTCAGTCTCAGTGCCTGTGCTTCAAGTGCGGCAAAGCGATCCCTCATCTGCTCGAACTCGCCGTTTTCAAGGCTGTATGTGCGGTCGTCAAGCATCTCTGGTGTTACGAGTGATGCATATTTGCAGTAGGTGTTTAGAATATTGGATGCCTGGGTGGCAGCATCGGCTCCGAATGTCTGTGCGCAGAATTGTTCCGAATAAGTCATGACATCCTTGATACCGAACTTCTCCGGATTCCATGCCATTCGGAAAAACATGTCTGTAGGATATTCGTTTGGTTTAAGGTGGCCTACGTTGAGCAGCCATAGTTTATCCACTCCGTAATCGTATGTCAGGCGCAGCTGTTCCTGCATCTGCTGCAGTTGGGTAACGTTGAGCCACTTGCTGGCACGTGGTGCCCCATAGTAGCCAACGTGGTAATACATCCCATAGCCTCCCGGGTGACGAGGCTGGCCAGGTTCTGGAAGACGACGCACATCACCCCAGTTGTCGTCACAGAGCATGATTATCATGTCATTCGGCACATGCATACCTTGGTCGTAATACTCAAGGACCTCGCTGTACAGCGTCCATACCTGAGGAGTAGCTGAAGCAGGCTTTCCCGTCACCTTTTCTATTATCTGGCGCTGTTCTCCCATAATCTCCTCAAGGACACGGAAATTCGCCTCCGCACTGCCAGCATCGGTCATGGGACGGTCTTCATCACCGCGCATTCCCATGGTAATCAGGGATTCGTAGTTCTTGGTATGCTCTATGCCTTCGGTAAAGAACTGCTTGATGGCCTCCTTGTTGGTCAGCCAGTTCCATTCTCCGTTGCCGTAGTTCTGCTTATTGCGCAGCCACTCCTGTTGGGAGCGCTGCATGGGCTCATGGTGGCTTGTGCCCACCACGATGCCGTATTCGTCGGCCAGACGCGGATTCTCGGGGTCATCCAGATTGAAGGCATTACCCTCAAAGCTTCCGTCCTCATTTTGGATTATCGTCTGCAGAGGCAGGTACTCCTTGAAGGATCCCCACATTCCAGGCCATAGCAAGTTGCCTTTCAGGCGCAGGATTAGCTCAAACATGTGTGAGTACATCTCACTGCCCATGCCCTTTTCGAACTTGGCACGTGCCCAGCGTTGCATACATGGATTCTCGTCATTGATGAACAGTCCGCGATACTTCACCTTCGGCTCGCCACTGACAAAAGTACCCCTTTTCACATAGGCCGAAGCCATCTTGCGTACAGGCACGTCGGCCCACCAGTACCAAGGTGACACACCGAGCTGCTGGGACAGTTCGTAAATACCGTAGATGGTGCCTCGCTTGTCACTGCCCGCTATTACCAGTGTGCTGCCACCTCTCTTCCATGGGTTGTCAACTGTGGTTATCATGTAGCTTTCCCACTTGTCTTTGATATGGGCAGTGTCCAACAGACCGCGTTCTGCCAGATCATCAATCATACGACTATGTCCGAGCGTGCCGATTATTATCTCTTGTCCTTTGTGCTTTGCATCTGCCTTCAGATTGGGACGGCATCCGGTCACGGCTTCTATGTCGTGCTGCAGATCTGAAGCAGCACGGATTACGCCCGGCCAGTCGTTCGTGCTGTATACTATGGTACTAACCTTCCCATCGGCTGCAACTACGAATGACTCTTCTGCCGGTTTTGTCTCATTGACGATGAACGGGATTTCCCCTAACATATTGACCGTAGCATCTCCTTGAGCACGTATGCTTACGGAAGGTATGGTTATCACAGAGACAAGCCCTGCAATCAATGGTTTGATATGGTTCAAACTAAACATTTTGTTGTTATTCGATTACTATATTATCAAGATACAAGTCATAGGCCGAAGCTTCATGGTTAGACAGCACCAACTCGTTTTCACCTTTCTTGAGACTGATGGTCTGGCTCACCGTTCCCCAGAAGTCGTTCGTGTTGGTTGCAGGCAGACTTATTTCCGTAGTCTGACCGTTCACTGTGAGGTCAAGCTTGCGTCCTCCATCAGTGGCGGCATACCTGAGTGTCAGCCTATACTGGCCAGACTTCAGGGCTTTCACCATGTCGCGGACCTTCGCGTCGCCTTCCTTGCCGAAGTGAAGGTAGCCCTGTGCTGTGTAGTTGCGAATTTTATCTCGCACTCCGTTGATAGTCACGCCGTCAATGCCACGGTGGTCAAAGTTTTCTGCCTCATACTGGCGTGGACCGTAATAAACTGGTGGGGCTACTGGTGCTGAGATCTTGGCAGCGATATTACCCTTTAGACGATTCTTTGTACTGCCCTTACACTGGATCTCAATATCGACTGGTCCGTTGTGGCTGACAAAGACGGTGTAGTCGCTTCCCGTTTGGATTGCCCACACTCGGGCGCCCTCGTCAGTGGAGGCACGAACCTGCAGGCGATCCGTAGCCTTCAGATCGGCCTTTCCCTTCACGCCGCTGATTACGATCGTATCTGTGCGAAGTCCTGGCAGTGCATTGTCATAGTTGTTGATGTATATCTCCAGGCCGTCTTTGAGTTCCTTGATCAGAGCTGCCGAATAGCGCGTGAACTTCAGGTCTATGGCATTGCAGCTATTGTATTTGAAAGGAACATGTGCTGTTGCCATCCTTCCGTTCTTGAATGGGTTATAGACCACCCAACAGTTCTGGTTGCGCCCTACGTACATGTCGCCGGTGTATTCCTGTGGATAGAGGCTGTTGAACTCGTTGACCTTTTCCTGCTCCGTAGGCCATCGCTTTGTATAGTCTGACACATTGACATGCACGTCAACTTTCCGTGCTACGTCGTCGTTGAAACCGTAGATCATAGGTATGGCTGCATATCTTCCGGTACTCTTGAACCATGAACTCTGCCTTAGGTATGTGCCGTCTCCGGGCATCTTATACAATCCGTCATACAGGGTTTCTGGAGTGATGTAGTTGCCACGCATCACGTCGCGTTCTTCCGACTCATTGTTGACGTCCTGTATCAGGAGAATTTTGGTGTTGCCGACAACCTCCTGACGCGTAGGCAGACGCAGCATTCCGTCGATTATCTTACGGAACATGTCAATACTGATGTTGTAGAACTGAGGATAGAACTCCCACTGGCGGCTGGTGTATCCGTCGGGGGTGGTGGTTGTTCCTATTTCGTGACACACCTGCACAGGGACTGTCTCGGGACCGTCAATCACAGTCGTGCCGGTCAGGAGCAGGCGTTCGAGGTCAGGTGCGATGCCGGCGGCGGCAGGGAACTTCTCGCGACGGCTCACACCCACCCATCCTGTCTCGTCGGGACGCATCCCAAGGTGTCCGGCATAGCCTGACAGGAAGGCACCGAGCGATGTGCTCTGGACGTCGTGGAAACCGCTTCCTATGGTGAATTTCTCACACATGATGAGGTTTTCTGGATGTTCTGAGCATAGCTTGCACAGTTCTGCGTTACGCTTGAAGAAGGCGACGGCATTACGGTCGGCATCATAATAGGCATTGCAGGAACTCCAGCACAGATAGCCACCATACTTGATATTCAACTTCATGAGCTGAGCCCAAAGGTTCAGACGTGTAGGGTATGAGACACCGAACGGGTCATCATAGCCCCAGAACTGTTCGCAGTAGTTGAATCCCAGGAAATTTGGGTAATCACGGAAGAATTCCTCGTAGATGGTCATATCGTCATCGGGGAAGTGGCAGAATGCACCCGACGACGGCTGCACCATGGCCCATACCCGGTTCTCGGCACATGTCCTCAACCAGGATTTGGCTGTTTCGTAACCGTACTCAACTTGCAACCACTTGTTTCCGCGGTGGTTGATTGAGAGAGAAATGTTGAATACAACCCACGGCTTGATATCTTCAGGCACCATGTCAATGATCTTCTGGGGATCGGCGTGGTTCCATGTGTCAATGTGGATAATCCACATAGGCTGTTCCACCGAGATGGGACGACGAAGCGGATTTGTACTGGCTGTCACGGAGTGTGGTAGTAACAACAGCATGAAAGCAATCAGCATGCATATGTTTCTTGCGACTTTCATAATCAAATCAGTTATATTGACGTTACAAAGGTACGAAAAAAACTTAAACTCTTGTCTATATCTATGAAAAATGTGTAATTCTGCTCTTTTTTGCTATAGAGATCTTGAAGGGATGACCCAAAAAAAACCGCTCGGCGTATCGCCGGGCGGTCTTGGTTATTGGAATCTCCGTTTGAGGAGATTTCTGTTCAGTGATTCTTATTTGTTGAGAACCTTCTTACCGTTCTTAATAACGATACCCTTGAAGCCGTTGCTTACTGCCTGGCCTGCGAGGTTGTAAGTCTTGCCAGCGTTCTCATCTACAGATACGATACCTGAGATAGAAGTTGGAGTAGCCTTACCAAGGTAGAAGAGCTGGAAGTTAGAGAAGATTACCCAGTCACCGCTGAAACCAGCGATCTTCTGGATACCAACTGTCATGTCGTCACCGTCGTTAGCAACCATGAGAGAAACCTCAAGTGGATATTCGCCCTTAGCGAAGCGGAGAGCAGCACCTGCCATTGATTCAGGGAAGAAGAGAGCTGTGCTATCTGCTGTGTAGCAGCGACCGTCGAATGGATACTGGAAGTTACCACCAGCGAGATCGTATGTGCTATCGTAGAAGATTGCGCCTGTTTCAGGATCTGTTGCGGCAGCCTTATCCTCTTCAGTGAGTTCTTCGTAGAGAAGGAATGTACCGTTGTTACCTACTGTGTAACCACTGTCAGTGATCTTGAATGAACCAGGGAATGAGAGACCAGTTTCCTTAGTGTCACATACTGATGTAACAGCATCAGAAGCTTCAGCACCGTTGCTTCTCATATAAGCGAATGCGTTCTGGTTTTCCCACTTGCTCTTGTCACCACCGATTGAAGTCCAAGTGTCATAGCACTTCTGGAGGTCTGCAGAACCGTTACCGTCACGATAGAGGGCATTGAGAGTGAGCTTGTAAGCACCTGCAGGGAGACCCTTGACTGTCTGGTAGAAGTTGAATGTAGTGTTGTTCCAGATTTCAGCTGTGTGGCGTCCGTTACCGTATTCATTCTGTGAGAGTGAAGTTCCTTCCCAACCGCTTGTACCGTCGAAGTTAGGGTTGCTGAGGAGAACTGTTACGTTGAGAGGATTCTGTTCAGTAGCCTTGTCACCACCGAGAGCCTTGATAACTTCCTGTGAGTAGATCTGAGCGAGTTCAGCCTCGTAAGCATTAAGAGCTTCAACAGTCTGATATCCGGCCTTGATTGCAGTTGCCTGCTTAGCAAGGATTGGAGCGTAACCGTCTGATCCAAGAGCAGCAGCCTTGTCATACATCTTAATATATGATGCGTATGCTTTATAAACATCACCAGCATCACTTGCATCTGTGTAAACAGAAGTTTCAGCCAATGGAAGAGCAGTTACGTAAAGGAGAGCTGGATCCAGCATGAGATACTGTTCTGCAGTCTCTTCATAGTTGAGCTGGAGTGAAGTATAGTCGTCGATAGCAGTGAACTTAGCGATAACGCCGTCAGCAACGCGCATGTAGTCAGTTGCTTCCTTAGCGTATGCTACAGCCTGATCGAATGTAGCAGTTGAGTTCAATGGACGGAGACCTGCAATAGCAGTAAGCTTGTTCTGAACGAATGCCTTATCACCAGGCCAGAGGTTCTTAGTAGCGAGCTGATCTTCAACATTCTGGATGTCTTCAACGATCATTGCGTCGTAAGGAGGGTTTGTACCGTAGAAGTAGAGACGGAAACCAGTTGCAATCATAACCATTGATGTCTGAGCACCGATTGTGAGTTCGCCGTCAGGAACAGCAACGATTGATGTCTTGTGCTCTGCCCAAGAACGACCGTTCCATTCATTCCAACCCCACTGAGTCCAACCACCATTGAGGTTTGAGTCAGTATCACCTACAGGAGACTTAACAACATCACCAAGAGAGTTCTGAGCGAAGATGTTGTGCTGTTCCTTATTCCAAGTCTGACCACCCTGGTTACCTCTCATGAGGCCCTTGAGGCTGTAGTAACCTTCAGGAAGACCTACGAGGTGCTGTTCGATACCGATGTAACCCTTAGCGATTGAGTTCCAACCATCAGAAGGACCGATAAGACCACCATGATAGCTGAGGCTGAGGCCTGGTGACCAACCGTCTGTATAAGCTACAACCTTGTACCACTGGTTAGTTGCTTCTACGTCAGCAGAAAGAGTAACCTTAGAAACGATGTTTCCACGGCCTCCCTTATTGATAACGTTTCCAACAGATGTCATACCTGATGCGATACTCTGTTCATCCCATTCAGAAACTGTTTCACCGTCAACAGTGATAGCCCATACCTTTGCACCGTCACCACGGCGGTTGTCGATAAGGATAGGAGTGTTCTCTGGGTTAACGAACCAAGGGTGCTTGATGAGTGAAGTGAAGTCCTTCTCACCGAGTGAACCAACTTCCTGACTGTCGAGGTAAGTTGCGCGTGCAGCAGAAAGAGATGTGAAAGCCTTAGTATAGTCGTCTGCACTTTCAATTTGTTCAGCGTAAGCAATACCAGTAGCAGCTTCGATAGCGAGACCGAATGCTTCCTTACCAGCGAAATCAGTAGAAAGATAGATGTCAGTTGAAGAAGCGATCAAATCACCGAGGTTGTTAGCTGACTCAAATGCCTTGCTGAAAGTTTCATAGTTTTCATCAAGAGACTTTGTTGCAGCAACAACTTCTTCAAGATTTGTCATATCTGGATCAAGTTCGATGAGGTAGTCTTCCATGAGGCTGACAAGTGCATTATAGCCACCGTCAACAACACGTGACTGAAGTTCTTCGAATTTCAATCTTGCTTCGTTGTAGTCACTCTCGGCCATTGCGAGTTCACCTGCAGCATCAGCTGGACCGTCGTAGAAAATCTGCATCTTGCTCCAGCCAAACCAGTCCTGAGAGATGTTGGCAGTCTTGCGGAGACCGAGACGTACATAACCATCTTTGAGGAGGATGAACTTGAGTTCGTGACGATAGTTGTCAAGAGCGAAGTGAAGTGCAGCACCTTCATCACAGTTTGGATAATAGCGTACTTCAACTGTGTCACCATTTTCACCAAGGATTACATAACTACCGTCGTTCTTCCATGATGCAGAACCAGAGTCATCAGTAAACTGAGATTCGTGAACAGTTGAATAAGCAAGAGACTGGATAACCTTGTCAAAGTCACGGATAACTTCACCCTCAGGATCGTTTGATGCAAGAGTAGTTACGTAAGCGTGAGCATTCTTCTTAGGAGTCTTTGCCTGATAGCTTGCCCATGTGTCGGCAGGAGTACCTTCACGGTAAACAGCATTCAATTTAAATCTGTAAACACCTGCAGGGAGCTGGATTACCTGATACATGTTGATCAGATCACCACCTGCAAGACCGTCATTGTAGAAACCCAACATTGGGTAAGTTTCTGCATCTGGTGCACATTCGTTAGGCTGGTCGCCCTTCCACCATTCAGATGCATAAGGAGTGTTTGTTACAGAAGTGTCTGTCTTCTTGTAGCTACCTGCACTCCAAGTTCCGTCGTAATCACCCCAAGTGATGTCAGCAGAAACATCCTGTCCCTTTTGCCACTTGGAAGCGTCTGGCATCTGCGCATAGGCCATCATTGTAAAACCGAGCGCAGCAATCAAAGTAAAATACTTTTTCATAGACTTTGGTTTTTGTTGTTAATAAATAAAGGAATTAAATAATCTGGGCGCAAAGTTAGTGAATAATATATAAAGTACACAATAATTCCGAAACAAATTCTGTCATGATTGATACATTTGTGTGAAAAGACACAGTTTTCCTCTCCATTGCCTAATATCAACATGAAGGAAACATGATAGACATATGAAAAAAGCAATAAATAGTATATCGCTTGAAAATCAGTATTATAACAAATGTAACATCAGTAATACTATCAGTCACGTAACATTTTTTGCAAAAATAAACGCCAAAGAATGCCGATAAATAAAAAAAAGAACGTATATTTGCAGAGTAAAAACTTTTTTATTAGTTGCATGTCATGAAGAATGGTTTTCTCAAAATGGTGTTGACTGGTGTCGGATTGGAGTTGATTCTACTCTTTTTCGCTACACCTTATTATATATGTGCCCAGACTCCGAGGCTTTATACCATCCAGCAAGGACTGACTACGAGCGATATCAGAGGTATCGATGTGGATTCAAGAGGCATTGCATGGATATCGGGAGTATCGACTTTAGAGATGTTCGATGGCAATGCTTTTTTTGACATTTCTTTAAAAGATAAGACCGACGGCAGTCATATCAGTGATGTGATATACGGTATTGATGAGATAGAACCAATGAAGTATCTTGTGAGGACTATGAGCGGGTTGTTCGTGTATGACTTATCTGCCGACTTGTTTTCACGCATTTATCTCAATGATGCCGAGAAGAACAGCAAAGGCTATTCTATAGGATGTGTGGAGAACTATCCAAAGGCCGACTGCAAACTGGTATTCACGGAAGGCAATGGTATTTTCGTTGTCAATGTCAGGACTTCTGAGGTCGACAAAAAGGAAACTGAAAAGGTGGCGTCTGTCCTTAAGTCGGATTTTGTATTCAAGTCCTTTACTGATTCCAAGGGACGTCTGTGGATCAGTGACATGCTGAATAAAGTCAGGGCTTTCGACCTCAAGACATTGAAACAGATCAAGATAAACGTTGCTCCAGAGGCTCAGTCAAGGTATTCGACAGCCATATTCGAGAGTAT
This sequence comes from Prevotellaceae bacterium UBA1786, assembly GCA_002314525.1. Next base: position 17,701 of record DCGE01000173.1, read on the forward strand.
ATGTGAAAGCAAAGGCAAACTGTACTTTGGTGCCAGAAGCGTTGTATTTGTGTATTCGGAGAATAAGAACGGAACTGCAGGAACAATCGATTACATCCCTGAATCAGCTTTTTTGGGTGCGCCTGTAAGCGACCTTATTGAAACCAGAGAGAAGAACGTGCTGATAGGTACAGACAGCCATGGCGTGTGGGAGTTATCGGAATCGGGTGGAGCTATATCCATCAATAAGTTTGAGATTCCTGCAACGATGTTCAGTCTTGAGTACGGAAAGGTGAAGTGTATAGCTCAGGATGCGGATGGTAACTTGCTGATAGGTCTTATTCAAAAAGGTCTGATGGTTCTGCCTCCTCATTCCGATACATTCCGCTATCATGCCATAACACCTAACAACGACGGACTGAATGCGTCATGCATTACTTCGATGGCTGTTGACAAATACCTGAATTACTGGATTGCAACCGATGGATGTGGTATGTTCCGTACGTATGGTCTTCATCTGGCGACTGCCGAACCTGTCAATGCGGGTCTGAAATCATTGCTGGTACAGAGCGTCATCGTTGACAGGAACCAGAATATATGGGTCGGCTCGTATGGCGGTGGTGTGCAATGCTATTACAACGGTGAGTTCGTCACGCCTGATGCATTGACATCGCTCAGCAATTCAATGGTAATGGCCCTTGCATACGACAGTGTCCGGAATAGTATTGTCATTGGCTTGAACGGTATGGGTGTATATATTTACAATCTGGATTCAAAAGTCTTAACAAAGATAGAATCCGAGAAAGTCCCGAACCCATGGATAACCGCCTTATTTGTAGATGATGATGAAAACAGGACTATATATATCGGAACTACCAATGGCCTGTTCTATGTGAGTCCTGTCAACGGAAGCAACGGAGAGATTCTGTATGATACTCGGAATTCCAGTACGGTTCAGTGCATTGCCAAGTCAGGCGACGGCATTCTGATAGGAACCAACGAGGCTCTTGTCCGTTACAACAAGAAGAATGGTGAAATCAAGACTTTAATCAACGGAAAGCGAATAATGGCAATTGAACAGACTGAAAAAGATATCTGGGTGTCGGTGTCGGATGGCATAGAGTCAATTGACAAAAAGACGTTGAAACGTATGTCGTATCATTCCATCGGTGGTTTTTATCTTGGGGAATTCCACAGAAACAGTTCGGTACACCCTGTTCCTGACGACATCCTGTTCGGTGGTGACAATGGCATAATATGTTTCACACCTTCGCTTGTCAAGCATCATGTCAATATGGACAAGCCGATTGTCTTCACCCAGCTTCAGATAGGGTCCGACGTGTTTTCTGCCATTCCGGAGAGTATAGACCTGTCACATGACACGAACTCCTTTACCCTGTACTTCTCGATTCCGAATTTCTCAGATCCCCACAGGATTATGTTCCAGTATCAACTTGATGGTCTGGAGGATGAGTGGCATGTATGTAAAGGTAATCCTGAGATAACTTGTCTCAGTATTCCTTCGGGTCATTACACGCTCCGGATTAAGGCATTCGACGAATCCGACCCTGATAACATCCAGGAGTCATCAATAGAAGTGAATGTATCTGCTCCTTGGTATGCTACGTTCTGGGCATGGCTCGTATATGTTGCATTGTTTGTGCTGGTAGCACATAATTTCTATTCGGCCTACAAAACCCGCCAGCGTCAGCGTGAGGAAATCAGGGAGGCCCGTGCTAATGAACAGATCAATGAAGCCCGTCTGAGGATGTTCACAAGTATCACCCATGAACTGAGAACCCCTCTGACAATGATTCTCTCTCCTTTGAAACAGCTTTCGTCAGCATATTCCGATCCGACGATTCAGGATCTGTGCAATGTGATGAATAGAAATTGCGAACGGCTTCTCAATATCGTGAAGCAGATCACAGATATCCGTCATATTGACAGCGGTCAGATGAAACTGCAGTGTCAGGAGGTTGACTTCATACAATATGCAGACAGGATATTCACTACGTTCAAGGCCAACTCCGTTCTGAAGAATATCTCATTCCTTGTGGAAAATACTGAGAATGTCATCAATGTATGGATAGATACTGTTCAGTTCGAGAAGATAATCGTTAACCTGCTTTCCAATGCATTCAAGTTCACGCCTGCTGGCGGAAAGATCATTGTCAGGACTACGGTTGTCACAGCTTCAGGTGATGAGAAACTTGAAGTCAGGGTCTATAACAGCGGTTCTCATATAGATAGTAAGGATATTCCGAATATCTTCCAGCGTTTCTTCCAGGGAACAAACAGTCTGAAGACCGATGAGGATGGAAAACGTTACGAGGGCAGTGGCATCGGACTGAATCTGGTTCAGGAACTCGTGACGATGCATCATGGAGATGTATCTGTTCATAATGTTGATCCTGATGGTGTGGAGTTTGTCATTCATGTACCTCTTGGGAATTCGCATCTGAGTGAGGATGAACTTTTCGTTCCTTGTGATGAGGGACGAGAGATGAGTGACGAGAGACGAGTGACGAGTGACGAGGAATCAGAGACTATTGAAGAGCCTCAGGCTGGGAAGGAGCGGAAGCTTCCGAATGTGCTTATCGTCGATGATGACAGGGAATTATGCGAATATATTTCGAAGGAACTCGGAAAATACTACAATACCATTGTGGCTTTCAGTGGCAACAGTGCCTGGCAGATGGTCCTGAAAGAGCGTCCTGACGTGATTGTTACTGATATCCGAATGCCTGATGGCGACGGACTGGAACTGTGCAAGCGCGTCAAGGCAAACCCTGAGACAGATTATATTCCGATAATAATGCTTACGAGCGAGGTCGGCGAGGATGCCCAGATTCGAAGTCTTGACATGCACGTGGACTATTTCCTCAGCAAGCCGTTCAATCTGATGCTTCTACGTGGAGCGATAGGTCAGGTCATCAGAGTCCGTGAGAATCTCCGTCAGCGTATCAGCCGTAAGGACATGTCCAACGACTACGAGACAATAAGCATGGATTCTGCCGACGACAAACTCTTCACTCGTATCAACGAGCACCTCATGAAGCATCTTGACGACAGCGACTTCGGTGTTGAGAAACTCGCTGACTGTGTGGGTATCAGCCGAGTGCATCTCAACCGGAAGATGAAGGAAAAATACGGAATTTCACCTCGTCAGTTCATCAAATCATTCAAACTGAAACAGGCGGCCTATCTGCTTGTTCATAACAATGTCAACGTGAGCGAGGTTGTCTATAAACTTGGGTTCTCATCCCATTCCTTCTTCACCAGCAGCTTCCATGAATACTTCGGCATGACTCCTAAGGAGTTTGTCACAAAATATGCGGACAATCTCGATGATGAAACTTTGAAAAAACTCCTTGAATGATGGTATGTATCATTTTCTAAAGCTTATGTTTCGTCTTTTGTAATAATAAATTCACTGTACGACAAGTTTTTTTATTAACTTTGCACAGTGAATTTTTTTATTAACCTAATCACAGTTTTTAACATGAAAAAAATCTGTTTGGCAATCGCTGCATTAGCTCTCGGAGCAATGTCTGCAAGTGCACAGTTTGGCCCACGTCAGCCACAGGGACCTCAGAAAGGTCTTGCTGAAGCTTATCAGGGCTACTTTACAATCGGTGTGGCTGTAAACAGCCGCAATATCCAGAACGAGGACCAAATTGCCCTCATTCTCAAGAACTACAACAGCATTACTGCTGAAAACGACATGAAGCCAGGATCTGTTCACCCAAGACCAGGTGTGTGGAACTGGACCAATGCCGACAAGGTAGCAGACTTCTGCCGTAAGAACAAGATCAAACTCCGTGGACACTGTCTCGTATGGCACAGCCAGTTCTCTGATTGGATGTTCACAGACAAGAAGGGTAAGGAAGTAAGCAAGGAAGTATTCTATGACAGTCTCCGTGTTCATATCCACACAATCGTAAAACGTTACAAGGACATCGTCTATGCATGGGACGTCGTCAATGAAGCTATGGCCGACGGCAATGGCGGCGGTGGTTTCGGCGGTGGTCGCTTCGGCGGTTTCGGACGTCAGCCAAATCCTTATCGTGAATCACGTCTTTACAAGCTCTGTGGTGATGAATTCATCGCTAAGGCTTTCCAGTTCGCACGTGAGGCAGATCCAAATGTACAGTTGTTCTACAACGACTACAACGCAGCAGATCCTGCAAAGCGCGACCGCATCTTCAACATGGTTAAGAAGATGAAGGATGCTGGTGT
>DCGE01000173.1:21939-23084 GCA_002314525.1 Prevotellaceae bacterium UBA1786
GGTATCGGTATGCAGGGACACTACAATGCCTTTGGTCCAAGTCCAGAGGATATTGACGCAGCAATCACCAAGTATTCTACAATCGTAAAGCACATCCACTTCACTGAAGTCGATATCCGTTGCAACGAAGAAATGGGTGGTGGACTTCAGTTCAGTCAGGGTGCAGCAACAATCCCACAGCATGTCAAGACCCTTCAGGAGAACCAGTATGCTCAGGTATTCCGCGTAATGCGTAAGCATAAGGACGTCATTGACAACGTGACATTCTGGAATCTTTCAGATAAGGACTCATGGTTGGGAGCACGCAACTCACCACTTCCGTTCGACGAGAACTACCGTCCAAAGCGTATCTACAACATCGTTCGTGACTTTGATCCAGCTCTCGATACTCGCAAGCCAAAAGAAGACTTCGTTCCATCTTCAAAGAACCAGCCTGGTCAGCAGTACCCAATGGTTAACTCTGAAGGCTATGCTCGTTTCCGCGTTGAGGCTCCAGATGCTAAGTCTGTTATCGTAAGCCTCGGTCTCGGTGGCACAGGCGGTACAGTGCTCAAGAAAGACTCAACAGGTGCATGGGTAGGAACTACCGATGGTCCTATGGACGAAGGTTTCCACTACTATCACCTCTCAATCGACGGCGGTACTGTAAATGACCCAGGTACATGCAACTTCTACGGTTCTATCCGTTGGGAAAGCGGTATCGAAATCCCTACATACAAGACAGGCGATTCTGACTTCTATGCAACAAAGAACGTTCCTCACGGAAAGGTTCAGCAAGTCCTCTTCTGGTCTGAAAGCACAAAGAGCACAAAGCGCGCATTCGTCTATACTCCTCCTACATACGACGGAAAGAAGAAGTTCCCTGTTCTGTATCTCCAGCATGGTTGGGGTGAAGACGAGACAGCATGGTCTGTTCAGGGTCACGCAAACCTCATCATGGACAACCTCATTGCAGAGAACAAGATTAATCCGTTCATCATCGTCATGACTTATGGTATGACAAACGATACAAAGATCGGCGGTCTCGGTGGCTTCAACTTCAAGAACTTTGAAACCGTACTTGTGGACGAGCTCGTTCCTTATATCGATGCTAACTTCAAGACAAAGGCCGATCGCAAGAACCGTGCAATGGCAGGTCTCTCAAT
>DCGE01000173.1:23094-23279 GCA_002314525.1 Prevotellaceae bacterium UBA1786
CTCAATGGGTGGTATGGAAACACGTAACATCACCCTTGCACGTCCTGAGGTATTCGGTTACTACGGACTGCTCAGCGGTGGTACATACTCACCAAAAGACTTCGAGAACTGGGCACAGGAAAAGAAGCCTCTTCCACTCGGAATCTTCGTAAGTTGCGGCAGTAAGGAAGGTCCGGACCAGATAT
>DCGE01000173.1:23392-24187 GCA_002314525.1 Prevotellaceae bacterium UBA1786
CTCTATCAGCTGGCACCGATGTTCTTCAAGTAATAAAGAATACATAAACAAATAAAAAACGGTTGGGAGCATTTCCCAACCGTTTTTTATTTTAGGTATTTCCTGCCGTCGTGGATGATTATGCCGCCTGTGGTGGAGGCTTTCCTGCCTGAGAGGTCGAACTTGTAGGTCGGTTTGCTGTCGTGTTCGGCAATTCTGTCAATGCCGGTAGGGATGTATTTTACGGTTACGTAGTTCTTGTTCGTGTCGTAAGTCATGACTTCATGCCAGAGGTTGGCATCGTCGGTTTCCTTGTCGAGATAGTCCTTTGCTACGAGTATGACTTTGTATTCCCCTGCTGGCATGTTAGGCAATATGGCATCCTTCACCACTACCTGACCAACTCCATAGAGGGTGTATTCGTCGTCGAGCGGATAGATCGTTCGGAAGGAGTATTTGTTTGCTTCTATGTCTTTTGCTGCCGTCATATAGCTTTCTCCTGTCTGTGTGTTGACATATTTCATTGCAAAGATGACGTCAAGGTCCCGATAGGAGTGGTTGTATATGACTCCTTTCGCGTTATTGTCGTATAGGTACTGGACGGTATATGTGTTGTATCCATCATTTTGGCTGACCTTCATATTCATAGCGCCATCGTATGCATATATTACAACAGGCGCTTTTGTGTCTTCTGCAGGTGGCTGAATGCCGATGATTATGTCTTGCAGATATCTGTAATCATTATCTGAGTCAATCTGTACTGCCGATAGGGAGCAGTAGCAGTCGTTCTGTCCGCTCCATCCCCAGTTGAAATGG
>DCGE01000170.1:0-455 GCA_002314525.1 Prevotellaceae bacterium UBA1786
TGGCAAACAACACGCTCTCTGAGCCTACATTGCTCATCGACGAGGGTGTGGTTCCTGCCGACAAGCCTATATGGATCGAAGGTCCGCACCTTTATAAGGTAAAGGGTAAGTATTACCTCATGTGCGCAGAAGGCGGCACAGGCGACGAACACAGCGAAGCGGTCTTTGAGAGCAAGAACGTCACAGGTCCTTACAAGCCATGCAAGAAGAACCCTATCCTCACACAGCGTACATTGTCTCGCGACCGCAAGAACCCAATCACAGCCGCAGGTCATGCAGACCTCGTTCAGACTCCTGACGGCAAGTGGTATGCAGTGTTCCTCACCATCCTTCCTTATCAGTATGCCGATGGCAAGCCTGTCCTCTGCAACACAGGTCGCAGCACCATGCTCCTTCCTGTTACATGGAAAGGCGGACAGCCGATTATCTGGGACGGAAATAAGGAGATTCCTTAC
>DCGE01000170.1:474-6387 GCA_002314525.1 Prevotellaceae bacterium UBA1786
TGTAGTCAACCGTCCGGCAGCTGCAGCTTCAAATACAGCATCAGCCACCACAGGTAATATATCCATCAAAGACGACTTCATGGAAGAAGATCCAATGTGGATTACCCTCCGCACTCCGAAGGAGAAGTGGTACAGCATTGCACAGGGACATGGTTTCCTTCCTAACTCCATGGAACTCATTGCCCGCGACGTAAGCATCTACGAAGAGAAGAATCCTTCGTATCTCGGCCGCTGGATCAAGAACTTCAACTTCACATCCACTATCACCATGAACTTCCAGCCACGCACAGCAAGAGAACTTGCCGGCATGGTTGTCTATCAGAAGGAGACACATAATTATGTAATAGGTAAGACCCTCGACGAACAGGGACAGCCTATCGTTGCACTCTTCAAGGCATCGAAGGCAGCTCAGCGTTCACCATGGGGCACGATGCCTACACGTCCTGATGAAATAGCACGTGCAAAGGTCGACAAGGAAAGCCTCGTCACCTTCAAGGTCGAAGCAAAGGGAATTGACTATAATTTCTTCTATTCACTTGACGGAGGAAAGACATACAACCAACTCGGAGAAACTCAGGACGGTTCAATCCTCAGTACAGAAGTTGCCGGAGGATTCACAGGTGCAACCATCGGTATGTATGTCACAAGCAAGCGTTAGACTTTAAAATTCCTTCAGCGGCAGCATAGGCAGTTGTCCAGCAAGCCTGGAAGTTGAAGCCGCCTGTAACGCCGTCGATATCGAGTACCTCACCTGCAAAATACAGGTGGGGTATTTCTTTGCTCTCCATCGTCACCGGATTCACGGCATTGAGAGCCACACCGCCACAGGTTACGAACTCATCCTTGAAAGGAGCCCTTCCGCTTGTCTCGTATCTGTCATTACAGAGCAGTTCCACGAGGCGGTTCAGGTTCTTCCCTCCAAGTTCCGACCATCTGCATTCCTTACCGAATTTCATGAGCAGATAATTCCACAGACGTTGCTGAAGTCCGAAAGGACGGAACGATGAAAGAAGTTTATTCGGATTGTGTATGGAAATCGACATAAGTTCACCACGCACCTCATCAGCATTGGAGATACCGGTCCAGTTGACCAGCAAAGGCGACTTATAACCGATTTCCGCCAGATGCCTCGCAGCGTAGCTTGACAGTTTCAGTATTGCAGGTCCGCTCATACCCCAGTGTGTGAGGAGCAATGCACCCGACGACCTGAATTTGGTTGAAGGAATCGATACTATGGCATCTTCAACCACAAGTCCCATAAGGTCGTGAAGAGACTTGTCATCTACAGCCAGCGAGAACAACGAAGGGACGGAAGGGATTAACGATGACGATGACGATAACGATGACGATGACGGGAGGCCGCCAACTGTGACCACCACATCATCGTATTCATCAAACAAAGCAACCGGATTATCGATTCTGCTGTTCAGAAGTACCTTTATCCCTAATCTTCGGGCAGAGTCGGTGAAGAGACGCACTATTGTCCCACTGTCCTGCGACTCAGGAAACACACAATGATCCTCCTGACGTACCAGACCTACACCGTGTTCTTCAAACCAACGATAGGCATCCTCAGGTCCGAACTGGTTGAACAAGCGCTTCATCAGTCTGTGCCCGCGTGGATATACCTGTGATAGATCTGAAACACCCTCGAATGTATTCGTACAGTTGCATCGTCCTCCTCCAGATACAGTCACCTTATTCAATACACGTCCCTGACGTTCGAATATCGTAACGTCAATATCTCTGCATATCTCCTTCAGATGAATCCCACAGAAGAATCCCGCAGCCCCACCGCCTACAATAGCTACTTTCATTGCACCCCTAACTCCCAACTCCTAACTCCTAACTCCTAACTGCGGGTTAAAGCCCGCCATACAGGAACGTTTTCCTATACCCACCTAAATCCACGATGATCTTCTCAAACACGATACCTGGATCCATTGGTTCAATGACCAATCTGCCATTCTTCACGCCAGGAATCACCACCTTATTCTCAATGATGCGGCTTGCTACTGTAGGATAGAGTTTGTCGTATGGATGATCCTCGTTTATGTCCTTGTTGGTATTGACTATCTTGCTTGGCTTGCCTTCGAAACCTACACGGAAACAGTGGCCAGCCTTGTTCTTGAATGCAAGGTTAGACTTCGTGATCACATATACAGTAGCCTCATCAGGCACATCGCCCTTGATGTCGTAAATCAACTTTGCACCCTTCGGATCAGCAGTATAAGGCATCACACTCACACCCGACAGAGTCCTTCCGAGATAAGGGATGACAGTCCAGTAAGCACCTTTCACCGGACATTCAGCCTTTGCAAACTTCTCAGCCTCGATAATCACCGCCTTCTCTTTCCCACTCCTAACTCCTAACTCCTCACTCCTAACTGGTTGCGCAGCAACCCTCGGTGGTGTATCCTCCCTGAAGTTGTCGTTCCAGCTTCTGTAGCCGATATGTTTCTGAGTCATCATACCGTTCCATTTACCCCCCGACATAGTGTGGTTGAAGTAGTCCGACAGTTCCTTGTCCTTCTTGAATGTGAGTTGTACACCTTCAGCATCCCCCGTAGCAGCACAGTAATACATATCGTACAGGTTAGCCATAGCCACAGTAGGGTAGTATAACAACTGGTAGTAGGCATCCTTGTATTCAGGAGCCAGACGTTCGTACTGACGTACAGCATCATCAGCCAGACGCGCATAGTCATCACGTACCTTCTTCCACTCACCGCTTGCCACGTCATAAGTCCTTGCGTCAAGCATCTCAGGAGTCACCCTGCCGTTGTACCAAGTATATAGGTTCAGTATCCTTGCTGCCTCCTTTGCCTCCTTCTCGCCAAACTGTTCGCTGCACCACTGTTCCAGATAAGGCATCAGGTCGAGCCTTGCCGTCTGGCCTTCAGCAGCAGGCTTCGGATACTTTGTCACCTTATCAGGATTCCATGCAAAATCCAGGAACATCGTGATAGGGAATTCCATAGGTTTCAGATCACCTACGTTCAACACCCAGAGTTTGTTCACACCGTATGAGTAGGTCAGTTGCAGCTGCTCCCACATATTGGCAGCAGGAGTGATGTTGAGCCATTTCGTGTTACGAGGAGCACCTACATAATCCACATGGTAGTATAAGCCCCATCCGCCCTTACGTTTCAGTTCTTCCTCAGTAGGCAGACTTCTCACATCTCCCCAGTTGTCGTCCGACAGCAGAATCGTCACGTCATCAGGTACTCTGAGACCCTTATCGTAGTATTTCTGCACCTCTTTATATAATGCCCATACCTGAGGCCTTTCCTCGGCAGGACGTCCTGTCACCTCACTGATGATCTCCCTCTGGTTGTCAATGACACCCTTCAGAATCTTCATGATCCTCTCGTCTTCACTCACTGTCTCATCGTCATGGCCTTCCTTGCCACCCATCGAAGTATCACCGTCGCCACGCATACCGATAGTGATCAGATCCTCTGTATCCTTGGCACGTTCCATTCCTTCGCGGAAGAACCTATCCAGATTGTCCTTGTTCGTTACATAATCCCACGCACCCCATTTCTGGCGGTTCTTCGCATATTCCTGATGATTACGTGCCATAGGCTCATGGTGTGAAGTACCCATGATAATACCCATCTCGTCAGCAGTCTTGCTGTTCAGGTTGTCATCAGCATAGAAACTCCATCCCCACATGGCAGGCCACATGAAGTTACCCTTCAGTCTGAGCAGCAGTTCAAACACCTTTGCATAGAACTCATGACCTCCGAAGTCCGTGCCCCATGTGTTCTTCACCCAACTCGTCAGACAAGGAGCCTCATCGTTGAGGAAGATGCCCCTGTACCTCACAGCCGGTTCACCATCGGTATATTCACCAGGAATGAAATACAGGTCTTTATGCTTCACTACCGGCACGTCAGCCCACCAGTACCAAGGCGACACACCAATCTGGCGCGAGAACTCATAGATACCATAGATGGTGCCCCTCATATCCGAACCGCATATATACACCTTACCGCCACGCATCGTGATGATGAACTGTTCAGTCTTGCCTTGCAGAGTCTGGCAGATATCCTTAGGCATACCCTTACCTTTCTCCACACTGCCTATCACGATATTCACAGCCTCGCTTCCGCAGACCCTCCTGAGATCCTCCCTCAGATTTCCGACAGCAATCAATATACCTTTGAAATCATTCTCACTGACCGATATCTTGCCTTTCGAACCGGTGATACATACACTCTCGCCATCCTTCTGGAAGGCAATGAACTTTTCCGTAGCATGTAGTGCGGCACAGCATACCAAACATGCAACCAAAGCAAACATTCTTAACATAATGACAGTAGTTACTAATTGATAGTGCAAATATAGCAAATTCATTCATAACTTCCAAAAATCACCAACAAAAAAATCCCCAGCCGGCGCGATGCCTACTGGGGATTTTGGTGTGTGAGTGAGCTAGCTTTTCTAGCCTTGCTAGCTATTCTAGAGTTGCTAGACTTGCTAGAAGTGCTAGAAGTGCTAGATTTGCTAGCCATTCTAGCCTTGCTAGTCACCTAGCTGGTCTTTACTTGTTCAGCTGCTTCTTACCGTTCTGGATAACGATACCCTTGTAGCTGCTGCTGATGCGCTGACCGGCAACGTTGTATGTTGGCTCGTCGCTGTTAGCAGTTGACTCAGATGGAGACTGAACGCCAGTTGCCCAACCGTTGTACCAGTTGTCGAAGTCGAAGTACTTCACTGCAGGTGCATTGTTTGGAGTGATGATAGCGAATGGATGACACGCATCAATCTTCTGAGCAGGATCAGTAACCTCAACGAGAGAATCGAATGTACTACCATTGTTAACAACGAATACACGTCCTAACTTGAGAGGGTCCTTTGCAGTCACCTCTTCAGGGCTACCGATAAGGTCGTTAGCTGCGAATGTGAATGTAGGTTCCTTGGCAGTTGTCTCGAATGTATAAGTGCCTTCTGCACCCATAAAGATGTAGCCATGACCGCCTTCGAGAACCTCACCAGCTGTTGCTGTTGTAGTGCTCAAAACGAAGCTTCTTCCGTCCCATGTTGCAGCGTATGCTTCCAATCCTTCAGGAACGATGAAGTTGTGATGGCTGAAGAATCCGAGCTGCAGTATACCAATTGAATACAACCTTTCATACTTCGTCTGGAAGTTGATGCCCTTACCGTAATAGTATGCCTCGAATGGGAGGAGTTTGTCAGAAACTACGAAGATTGATGCAGCTGGCAGAGTGCCGTCGTTGTCCTTCTTGAATGACTCGTGAGTCATGTTGATCTTAGAAGGATCAGTACCGCAGAGAGTTACGGATTCAAGGTTCTTAGCACCGAAGAACGTGCGTGAGCCGATGTACTCTACAGATGCAGGGAGAGTCATTGTTACGAAGCCTGTACCTGCGAATGCCTCTTCTGCAATCTCCTTGAGTTCAGCATTGTCAGCGATATCGATAGTGTTCAGCTTAGTACAGCCGTGGAATGCACGGTCGTTGATCTCTACGAGACCTTCACCTGTAGATACGTATTCCAGGTTCTCGCATCCGTTGAATGCATTAAGGCTTACATAGTCTGTCACCTCTGGGAAGTAAACCTCCTTGAGGTTCAGGTTGTTCTCAAGACAGTATCTGCCGATGCGGGTGATGTCGCCGTCGAAGATGAAGTGGGTGATTGCATCTTCTGGGTAGAAGTCATCCCTGACGTGGGTTGCGTTGTAGTTCACGTCGCTTGTCAGGGCGAGCTGAGTGCCGTCAACCGATACTCCCCAGAACTCGAAGTTCTGCGGCTTAACCTTCTCGACTGTGAGGACGATGTCTGTGCCGTCAAGTGCGAGTGAATAGAAGCGGTGGCCGTAGAACATCTTCTTGTCGGCACCTACTTCCAATACGCGGTCCTTGCCGTCGGCTGTTGCTGCACCCT
>DCGE01000020.1:0-7131 GCA_002314525.1 Prevotellaceae bacterium UBA1786
CATAGGAGGACATAGAAGGACAAAGAGTATTGGAAAATACGAAAAAACGCAGAAACATCCCCATTATGGAGATTTCTCTGCGTTGACCAACAAGATGTAGAAAAGGGGTTAAAACGGAACTCGGCAGAATTTCATTTTCCCACCTTGCAAAACATCTAAAATACCCCCAAAAGCAAGCGTGCTAAACCTATCAAAAAAGCGGTATTTTTACCCTAAAAAATAGCTTTCAAATAGGAACGGGGCAGCAAAAACGAGTGTTAAAATATGTAAATTTGTTAAATCAACCATTTGAAAATCAGTTGATTAGAAGGCTTTGTCCACGGACAAATATCGGACACTAAACCTTCAAAATGGCAGATTTTACGATTTCAAACATACTGATAATCAGCAGGTTAGCGAAGAGGATGTACGTAAAACGAATCCCTCTCTCTCCGCGAAAAGACTCAAGTTCAAATGACTTGAGTCTTTTTTTATCATTTTGGTTTATAGTATAGTCGGATACCTTATCTTGTCCTATTGCATAAAAGATAAATCATCGAATATGTTGCCTGCTGTTACTGACAGGCTGATTATTCGCGATGAACACTCTGATAGCGGAGCGATGGTGATTGTTACCTGCTGATCCGCCACTATGACTTTAGCAGCTGCACATTCCAGTTTCTTTGGGTCATCTTCCTGCGGATAATAGTATGTTTTTTTATTAGAACCGTCCCCTAAATCCACTACCAGGACATTGCTTAGCCAGAAACCAGGATAATTCATACACCTGAAAGTATAAGTTCCACCTTCTTTGGGAACTTTGTAATAAGACGCACCATCATATTTCACGGTTGTATATGAAACCTGTTCCCATTGCATCTTTTCCCAAACGCCGGTAGGTTCTTCTTTATCTTTCCCACACGAAGACAATGTAATCATAGCCACGATGGCTACCGTCATTGATAGAATTTTTCTCATGTTATTTTCTGCTTTTTCTACAAAGATGCAAGTTGATCCCGCGAAAATTGAGTCATTCATAAACTTTCCAGTCATAGACGCCCTTGATTCCGGCAGTGATGGTGACACGAAGATACCTGAACCTTTTGTTGACCGCATCAACATGAGGTGAACGTTTCTGCACATCATCATGCCCACCGATACGCACCCATCCATTTCCGTCCAGCGAACCTTCCAGAATATAGGCATGACCAGCCGTAGGACGGACGAAGGCAATCTCACTGCTGCCCACCTGCTGAGGAGAACCCAAATCAATGGTCAACGTAGGACGGGTATCACCATCAGCAGCCATCCATCGTGAGCCATAACTGTTGTCTATCGCATACAGAGCCTGGAAAGTCTCGGTCCGACGGCAACGCCAGTCTTGGTTCTGAAGAATCAGATGAGGCTGAGCTTCGCTTGATGCAACACAGTCAAAGGTTTGCAGAGTCTTAGGATGATCACTGTCGCGCAGATAACCCACGCCACACATATTTACCGTAATAGGACGGATGGTGCCATCCTCGTTGAATTCCAGCTGTTCCACGTAGGTCATGCGGTTTGTACTGCGGCGGCCGAATTCAAGATAAGCCATGTAGAACTTCTCATCGTCATCCTTCCCAGGTGCACTGAACACACATCCATGTCCGGGTCCAAAGGCTCCCCACTCTATATTGGTGGTACAGACACGGTCCTGCTCAGGTGTCTCCCAAAGGCCTAATGCCGACACACGACTCATCTGGTAATAGTACTCATACCTCTCATCACCGCCTATCGTATACAGGTAGTAGTAGATGCCCTTACGCTTGAACACAATCGGTCCCTCACTATACTCAGTGCGACGTGTCTTGATGTTAGGGTAGATGCTGTCCAACGTCACCATGTCAGGGTTGAGACGAGCCACATTCCTGCTGCCCCAGAATGCATATCGCACCGGCTGACCATTCTCATCCAATTTGTCATCCACGAATATCTCCGTATCGATAGCGTGAACTCGGTCCATCACCCACAGGCGGTTCTGCACCTCCAGACTGTTGCCCTTGGCCAGAGTAAAAGGTCCCTCGGGAGAGTCAGCCACCAATGGATACATATAGCCGTTCAGTGTTGGATAGAGGTACCACTTCCCGTTAGCCGGTATAGCCTTGCTTGGTGCCCAGAACTTCTCGCTCACCATCTGAGGCAGGATGCTGCCATCAAACGACCAATGTACGAAGTCCTTTGATTTCCACACCACCGCAGGGCCCGATGTATCCAATCCCCGACCATAGCCGTCAGTAGTAGCATAGCAGTAGAATGTATCACCTATCAACTGTATGCTGGCATCTGCTATCATATCCGGCAGAAGAGGCATACCGAATGGCGACTGCTGAGCTTCTCGGTCAGAGGCATAATAGAAGAAGTCCGAAAAAGTGGCCTCACCCCTCTCCTCCTTATTATTGTATGTATAGAGTCCAATGCGGTCACCGCGATAGTGACCCCACTGCAGATAGTATATGGCACAAGTCTCCCAGACTGTGCCGCCATCCATACTGACGCTGTACTGGCTGCGTGCGTCCAATCCCCACTCACTCTTGAGAACAATGCTGTTGGGCAGGTCGATATCATCATAGAGCGTTTCCTTCCCCGTATTGTCACGGTAATAGAGAATGCGTTTACCGTCCTCCATCTTCACACCGAATTCCGACCACGAACTTGAAAAATGGCAGATACCCGACCGCTGTCCCTCTGCCATCTTGGTGAGGTCCAGGTGTACTGCAGCCTGATTGCTTGGCGTTTGGTAACTGCGAAGTGTCAGAGTGTTGCCAGCCTTCAGCAAGTCGTTCTCGCGGAGTGGTCGGAAAGCCTTCAGTGTAAGTGAGTTCTTCGACCTCTTATAAAAACCAGTACGAGGGTGATAGTTCCATTCCCAGTCAGGAGCGGCAAAGCCTGTGATGCCAAATCCCGCACCGACACTCACAGGACCCAGAGGTTCAACACGGAAGGCAGTACCCTTGCGGGAAGTCACCGGCATCTTGTTGTTCCATACCATACGGCCCACATTCTCCTTATCCGGCTGACCGATGATGGGCCAACCATCGTCAGTCCATGTAACAGGCAGCAGACTGGCCTGTCTTCCACCCCAGTCGCCATGACCGTGATGCGTCAGGAAGAACCAGTTTCCGGCCTTGTCCTGCAGATACCCACCCTGATTAGGCTCGTTCCATTCCGTCTGTGTATGACACAGCCTGTGTTTCTCGTTGTATGGTCCCATAGGGTGGTCAGCACGCTGCATCACAAGGTAGCGCCCACCGTCACGGTCCTCACTGAACATGTGATAGTACTTTCCCTTCCACTTGTAGAGTTTGTTCGCTTCCCTTCCGTAGCCTTCGTTGACCAGTACTTTCCTGTCCCAGTCAACAGTCGTCCCATCCTGTGAGAGCGGAAATATATAGGTCTTGTAGTTATCGGCAAAATGTGAAGCCACGAAATAGTTCCGGCCATCCTCGTCGAAAAGCGGACAGCAGTCATCCCATCCACCTTCGAAGTTCATCTTTGTCAAAGGTGCCCAAGGACCTTCTATCTTCTTAGCCGTTGTCATGAACATCCCTTCGTCAGGGCAGCCGAAATACACATAGAACTTACCCTTATGCCAACGTATGGCACCTGCCCAGATTCCCCGTCCGTAGCGATCCATCTGCGTCCAGTTCTGTCCCTCACTGATTTGTGTGATATCCGGTACTGCGTGACTGCAGATGCTCCAGTTCACCATATCCGCAGAACGTAGTATGGCCATACCAGGCTCGAACTGGAAAGTACTGCTGATGGCATAGTAGTAGCCATCGTGCTCAATGCAGTCAATATCACTGAAGTCAGCAGGAAGTACGGGATTCAGATAAGTATCCGTCGTCTGCTGTCCCCACGTCTGCCAGTCACCCCAGATCTGAGGGACAAAGGTACGTTGAGCCTTGACAGCCATCGACAGACAAAGGCAAGCCAGAAATGCAAGTCGAATTTTCATATTAATATTGTTTCTATTTATCCATAATCAGCGCATTACTCCTTGTTACTATTTGTTAGCCTTGTAATACTTCAGTGCCTCAGCCATGTGAGCCTGCACGGCCTTGCTGCTCATGGTGGCACCAGTCACGGCATCCACCTTCGAATGGTCTTCAAACTTCAGACCTGCAAAGGCAGGCAGCATCTCCTGCTTGATTCTTTCAAAGTACCTGGGAGTCTCCCTGTTCGGCAATGCCTCCACACTCTCAATCTTATCCTTCTTGACAGTCACTATCAGAGGTGTTGTATCCTTGAACCCTCTCGTAGTGCACAAGGTAGTAGTATTGATCACATACATTCCCTTGCTCTTTGTCATGACCAATGTGTCCGTCTTCTGTTGTCCGAAGATATTTGTTGTGCAAAGCATTACTGCACAGAAAAGCAACAATCTGTTCATATTATAATTATTTTATACCAACGTTGTGATAAAGACGTTGGAAACGATGGAAATTACACTTTTATTAGTTTTTTTACACATGCAAAATTAGCGATAATTCTTGAATTATCAGCTCATATTGAGCCTAAAATTGGTTAATTATCCATTATTTTGAGCCGATTCTCCACTTTGTAACATTTCCCCCGACCGGAGGGCACAGACTGGAAGGGCGTGTTTTTCAGCTGTAACGCTGTAACGCTGAAACGCCCCATCCGTTCTGTCTCCTTACTCGAAGTCTATCATCGTGAAAGTCAGTCAGGCTGACTACTTGTTCTTGACACTGAAGTACTTCTTTGTCTTCGAGTATGTCTGCGAGATGTCGTCGAAGTCCAGATAGCCACGATTCTTCCACACTCTCAGCGTGGTCTTGCCGTCACCTTTCGCTCCGATCGACATACGCTTCTCATTGTATGTCCGGTAGTCGAACTCATCGGGAAGGAGAGCCAGTATGTCCTGTGGACCACAGCCGGCAACCTTCTTCTCGCTGGAGATCTCATTTTCGAGTTGATCGCCGAAATACCGCATCTTGCACCACAGGTCCATCTGTACCGACCATCTCATATAGTTCTCAATGGTTTTTGTCCACTGGCAGCCGTTGCAGATATAGAGAACCATCGCCTTCAGGTAGCCAATCACGACTGCACGTTTGCTCAGTGTCCTGAATGCCTCCGAACCGTAGAGCACACTCTTCTCCCTGCACTCCTTGACCAGCTTCTTCGCAGCAGCTACCGCTTGGTCGCACAACACTATTCCACTTGCATTGTTGAGCAGTGCTATGTAAGGTCTCAGAGCCTCATGGAACGCCTCGTCGTAATCCTGATACATCGGAATATCGTCATCGCCATCCTCCCTTCTCTCGATGATGGTCGAGATGGTGAGTCGTGAGAGAGTACCGTCGTTCACTGCCTTCCTGAAGAACTTCAGCCCGTTCTGCGGAGTCGTGGATGCGTTGAAATTCAAACGGAGCGGGGCAATGCCTGTTATGGAGTCGTAGCTCACACGCTCCTGACCGTGATCGGCAATATCGAAGGCGTTGCGTATCAAGCCGTTGAGATCGTCAATCTTCTTGCTGCTCGTGAGCTTCAGCAGAAGTTCCACCTCATCTACCTTATTATATAGAAAGTAGCCGCCCGCCGCGTCAGCCTCCATAAGTCTGAGGCTGAAGGCTGCATCAGTCACATCGTTGCCGAGTATCTGAATGCAGAGATCTTTCGGGCGCTCCTCCCTCGGTTTGCCGGAGTTGGGTGGATTGTTGCGCTTCCATTCCGCCTCACGCATTCTGTTGACCATGTCGCGTTTCCTGATGTCATCGAGAATGGCATCGATGGGTTTGTTCACACAGCCTTTACCCACACTCTGTGCTCCGATGAGTATGTTCATGAAAGTAGCTTCGTGAAGCACATTGTCCACATATCTGAACTTCACATTGTGCAGATGGGCTCCGAGTGCAGGAAACACACTCTCAGCCACTGCCGCCCTATACATCTCATCGACCTTGCTCGTCAGCAGTTCGAGCAGCGGAGGCAGTTTTCTCGGCATTTTCGGAGGCTCGGATGCAGTACCGCCCGCAGCCTTCATAATGTTGTCGCTCCGAATGCCGTCGAGCACCTTCCTCATTCTGTACCCGATGCCTGCCTGCTTGGCCTTCAGTGCATTCTCGATGGTCTGATGCCACTCCGTCTCACCGAGTCCGCCATAACGCGGAACAACAGTCTCCATCACCTGCTGGTCGTACTCGCAGATAGGTGCCAGCGACTTTGCGAGCTCGTAGGTCATGCTGTTCCTCGCACCCTCCTGAGGCTCCTTTCCGTTGTTGAAGAGTTCCCAGTACTTCTTGATGATTTCTTCGTACGGCATACCCTGATAGGTCAGCGGCACCTTGACCTTCTCCCTGACAAGTGTATCGGTAGTAGGTATGTGTAGCGATGCCGGTTGAGCAGACACATCCTTCATCTCAGCACCTTCCACACTGAACAGCGCCTCGTCCATGTATCGCGTATGGTCTGCAGGAACCATATAGATACAACGCGAAATGTCCTTGAGCGACTGATCTACCGGCACTCCCGCCGCCTCGCCGAACTCCGTCTGAGCCTCAGCCGCACTCGTACCTTCGGGCAGGGTGATAAGGATGTGAGTGCCCCGTCTTACACTCTCCTCCACCAGCAGCACCCTGAACCGCCCGATGTACTGAGGTTCCTCCCTGCGTTCCATACCAGGCACCATCTTCTTGAGGATGTTGTCAGTAGCACCCTTCTGATCAACATCGATCATCAGTCGGTTGAGGGGTCTCAATGCATCCGCATCAGCTCTGTGGTTTCTTCTGAACTCACAGCAGCGGGGAGTCCATACCGGCAGTTTAGCCTTCAGCTCCTCCTCGCCAGCCTCGATACGCTTGCAGAGTTCTGCGAGTTCAATGTTGTTTCTCACTGCCTGCCAGGCATCCTTGTCAGCAGGTACCATCCAGCCACTTCGTGACTTGCCTACGCATGTAAACGCAGGACTTTTCAAAAATTTTGTCATGCTTAATTTTTTTTTGTTAGTTTGTGAATAATGTATCCCTCTGAGAGGGGTTGGACAAAGGGATTTCCTGAATCCGCTGCAAAGTTACGACGATATTTTCATACCATCACAAACGTACTCCCAAATGAAAGGTTTTTTAACACAAAAACACCCATTTTCGCACC
>DCGE01000020.1:7174-7380 GCA_002314525.1 Prevotellaceae bacterium UBA1786
AAAAATACATGTAGGTGGGTTGGAGCAGTAGGTGTCAATAAGTGTAAAAAGGAATTGGAATGCAATGCTTTTCTTGAAAAAACCATAGGATTTTAGGGCAGTGTAACGCACTGCTCAGTAGTTAATAAAGAATTGTTATATTATTACATATCAATATATTATATATTATTATAGTATAAAATATAATACAAAAATCACGCTTTTTT
>DCGE01000011.1:0-514 GCA_002314525.1 Prevotellaceae bacterium UBA1786
TTCCACTCAATACTTGGAAGAACCAGAAGATTCGGCCTCTTGCTGGATGACGAATACCGAAGGGTGATTATGAACCGCTTTTCCTTGCTGACGACGACCTATATTCACTTAAACTTAAGAAGTTATACCACTATAGTGCCCATTATCATCAGTTTTACACCCTGTTAATAACTGTTAAATTTATGTT
This sequence comes from Prevotellaceae bacterium UBA1786, assembly GCA_002314525.1. The sequence continues at coordinate 188 of DCGE01000011.1, forward strand.
GATATGTTTTGATAACTTCTGTCTTGACCAATGACAAATATTATGATTTTTAACTAAATTACCTCTTTTATGTCAAATATGCTCAGTTAAATTGGCACATAATTATTTTCTAAATTTTGTTCATAATCTCACCAATAATTTGCTATAATTTCTCCTGTCGTCCCGAAGAGAGGTCGACACAGAAGAAGGTCATGAAATTCGAACTCATTGTCATAGGTGGCGGACACGCTGGCTCTGAAGCCGCTCTTGCCGCGGCGCGGATGAACGTCGAGACGTTGCTGATTACGTCTTGCAAAGACGCCATTGCACGAATGCCTTGCAACCCTT
>DCGE01000011.1:544-1041 GCA_002314525.1 Prevotellaceae bacterium UBA1786
CCAAAAGTCACCTTGTTCACGAGCTCGACGCCCTTGGCGGTGAAATGGGAATTAACGCCGATGCCACCGCCCTTCAATCAAAGATTCTCAACCGCAGTCGCGGTCCCGCCGTCTGGGCCACACGTTGCCAGTGCGCCAAGGAGTTGTATACCCAGCGTATGCAACACGTCGTCACCTCACAGACTCATCTCTCCATTCTCGAAGATTCAGTCAATTCGCTTCTCGTCACCAATGACCGCGTCATCGGCGTTAAGACTGACCTTAACGGTTCTTTCGAGTCGAATGCAGTCATCATCACATCCGGCACATCGTTGCGCGGACGAATCTGGTATGGCAACGAGTGCCACGAGTCAGCAGGAGATTCACGTCCAGCCGTCAACAAACTTTCTGAATCACTCTCCAACCTTGGATTCACTCTTATTCGCTTGAAAACAGGAACTCCGCCGCGTTTGAAAGCCGAATCCTGTGACTTCAACAAGTGTACACGTCAAAACGGA
>DCGE01000011.1:1093-4450 GCA_002314525.1 Prevotellaceae bacterium UBA1786
TCCACGTCCTTTGTTCCACGTGGAACAATACCGGCGTGACAATGTTCCACGTGGAACAATGCAAGAGTTTCCGTGTTGGTTGACCCATACAACAGAAACAACACATGAAATAATAAGACAGAATTTAGACAAATCGGCCTTGTATGGCGGTGCAATTGTCGGAACAGGCGTGAGATATTGTCCGTCAATCGAAGACAAAATCGTGCGGTTTGCAACAGCTACCCAACATCACGTCATGTTGGAACCCGAAAATGCTGACGGAACGGTGATCTATCCAAACGGATTAAGTTGCAGTTTGCCGCGAGATGTGCAAGAACACATGGTTCGTTCTGTACCAGGTCTGGAAAAGGCGGAGTTTCTTGCCTATGCCTATGCCATCGAATACGACGGCATTGATTCACGCTCATTGAAACACAGTCTTGAATCAAAGACAATCGGTGGCTTGTATTTCGCCGGACAAATCAACGGCACGACAGGTTATGAAGAAGCCGCCGCGCAGGGAATGATGGCAGGTATCAACGCGGCGCGATTTGTGCAGCAGAAAGAGCCGACTGTATTGAGCAGACAAGACGCCTATATTGGCGTGATGATTGATGACCTTGTAACAAAGGGAACTGACGAACCCTATAGAATTTTCACCAGCCGGGCGGAAAGGCGTTTGATCTTACGTCAGGACAACGCTCGTTATCGGTTGCTGGATGTTGCCGAAGAAGTGGGGATCGTTCCAAACGACATCATTCAAAAGCGAAAAGAGGAACAGTCTTTCATCGAAGAGTCGCTGAAACAGAAGATTCAGATTGAAACAAACAATCAATTTGAAGAACGCGTGTATGAAGAGATAGATATTATGCGGCATTATGCTCCTTACATTGAGCAGGAGAAAAAGGCGGCGCTCAAGGCAAAGGCAGACGAGAACATTAAGATTCCGAAGTGGTTAGACTATGACGCGTGCGTGTCGGTCAGGTTCGAGAGTCGTGAAAAGCTGAAGAAGTGTCAGCCAGAGACGCTCGCACAGGCAGCGAAGATACCAGGAGTAAATCCGGCAGACGTTGCCCTCTTGGCGATCATCATCAAAAGAGGGAGCGTGTGAGAAAAGTTATCAACATTAACTGTTAATATGTTGATGATAATGGTTGATTACTTGTTTCACTCAAACAACGGAATATTTTGTATACTTTACTGTGACAGGTAAGTCAGATACAAACTATGAAAAATACGATTGACACAACTTCGAAGGAGATGTGGGAAAGAGCGAAGGACATCTATTTGTCCACGCTTCATTCTGTCGAAGAGAAGAGCCAGGTTGACAGATACCTGTCGATGATCCTGTCTGTGACGCGCGACGATAACACGTTTACGGTCTGCACGTCTAATTCATACGCGGCCACCTATCTCAAAGACAATTATTCAGAACGGCTGAGAAAGTGTCTGGAGTTGGTGACGGACGGCGAGAACCTCAAGCTTGAATTCAAATGCGAAGAAGTCGCAAAGCCGGCCTTTGTGTTGCCGAAGGAACAAACGAGCAGCAGTCGAAGTCAGAGGGTTTCATCCTCATTCATCTCGACAATGCCTCTGAACGAGGAATATTCGTTTGACGAATTCGTCAGAGGTCCTTCAAACAGCTGGGCGCTCGCCGCGGCACAAGGCGTAGTCAGCAATCCAGGCAAGAGCGGTTACAATCCGCTCTTCATACATGGCGGAACGGGTCTTGGCAAAACTCATCTGATGCAGGCCATCGGCAACGAGCTGAAGAAGAAGAACCAGCGAATGGCAATCTGCTATCTGACGGCAGAAACGTTTCTGAACGAGTATGTGAACGCCTTGAAGAACGGTCAGATCGAATCGTTCAGAAACAGGTATCGAACGATCGACTTGCTCATGGTCGACGACGTGCAGTTTCTGCAGAAGGGCAAGCAGTTCCAAGAAGAGTTCTTCAACACATTCTGTGCGCTCTGGCAGGCACACAAGCAGATCGTGATGACCTCAGACGTGGCGCCGAAGAACCTGCCGGCAGTCGAAGAACGTCTGATCTCGCGCTTCGAAGGCGGCATGGTGCAGGAGATCGAATCGCCAAACTACGAGACGCGCCTTGCCATTCTGCGAAAGAAGTCAGAATCAATGGTGCCATCGATACCTGACAAGGCGCTTGAATTCATTGCCGACACAATCAAAAGCCACGTTAGGGCAATGGAAGGTGCGTTGCACCGCGTCAGCATCTTCCGTTCGATGGATCCGACAGCAGAGCTGACGAAGGAAAACCTGTCAAAGCTGCTGAAGGACTTCATTGAAAAGGAACAGTCACTGAAGAAACTGAACATCGAGGAAATACAGGCCGCCGTCGCCAAGAAGTACTCAGTGACGATAACGCAGATACTCTCGTCGGAAAGAACGCAATCCATCGTGACGCCACGACAGCTTGCAATGTACATCGCAAGAAAGTTCACGACGAGAAGTCTGCCGGAAATCGCCAAGCAGTTCGAAAAGACACATGCCACGATCATCCACGGGGTGAAGAACATCGAAAAGAGACTTGACGTTGAAGCTGAACTCAAGGCGACGCTGGCTGAAATCCTCTCCGAGTTCGGGTATAACCTGTCCGACAAGATGGATTGAAAAGGTGATGAACGCCTGAAGATAACCTGAAGCCAACTCCACCGATTTGTCAACAGCAGAAAACAGGAAGCGACAGTTGTCGAAGGAAATGAAATGCGAATCAACCTGAAGTCAACGCGGGAGAAATCAGAAAAGCCAATGAAACCAGGGGTCTGCGAGAGTTGTCGACATTATCAACAGCACTAATAATAATAATAGATACCCTTTAACTATCAGCTAATATTTGATACAATCAACCAAGTCAACACAAGCAAGGAAGAGACACATGAAATTAAAGATTGTGAGGTCGAAGTTTCTCGAGGGACTTAAGTCCGTTCAGAACATCGTTGCCGGCAAGGGATCGCTGCCGATCCTTCAGAACGTTCTTGTCGAGGCGACAGACAACGAGATACGAATGACGACGACTGACCTTGACATATCGATCAGGGCGACATGTGCGTGCGAAGTCATTGAGAAGGGGAGCACGACTCTTCCGGTAAAGCTGCTTTTCAATGCGATCACGAAAGTGGCGGAAGGCGAAGTCATCATCGAGACGGATTCGAAGGACAGGGCTTCCATCAACGCGGGTAACGCCAGCTACAAGCTGGCAGGAATGTCCGAAGCGGAATTTCCGAAACTGCCCCAGGACGAGGATGCGTTCGTCTACACGGTTCCCCAGCAGACGTTCCGCGAAATGCTGAGGAAGGTGTCCTACGCCGCCAGTCAGGACGACACGAGGAGGACGCTCAAGGGCGTGCTGATGAG
>DCGE01000105.1:0-432 GCA_002314525.1 Prevotellaceae bacterium UBA1786
TCTGGTTGACATCCTTCTGGTACTGTCCCACTCCCACAGAACTCGGATCGATCTTCACCAATTCAGCCAGTGGATCCATAAGTCGTCGACCGATCGACACAGCACCCCTGACAGTCACGTCATGGTCAGGAAATTCCTCACGAGCCACCTTCGATGCCGAGTAGATGGAAGCACCGTCTTCACTGACGATGAATACCTGTATCCCCTCAGAAAGACCCAAAGACCTGACGAATTGTTCCGTCTCACGACTGGCAGTACCGTTTCCGATTGATATAGCCTCAATCACATATTTATCACACAGAAATCGCACCCTCTCAGCAGCCTCCTTCTCCTCATACTTAGGCGGATGAGGATAGATTGCCTCGTTATGAAGCAGATTGCCCTCGGAGTCAAGACATACCACCTTACAACCCGTCCTGAATCCGGGATCGA
>DCGE01000105.1:506-4384 GCA_002314525.1 Prevotellaceae bacterium UBA1786
TCTTGACGAATATCCTGATGGCCTCCTCGTCGGCTGTCTTCTTCGACGAATTGGCAAATTCGGTTTCTATGGCAGGTCTCAGCAGACGTTTGTATGAATCCTCAACAGCCTCTTCCACACACTGTGACGAGTCATTGTTACCCCTGACGAACTGCAGGCAGAGACGTTCCAGACAGATATCATCATTACCGTTTATACCGACTCTCAGCACACCTTCAGCCTCACCACGACGCATTGCCAGCAACCTGTGAGACGCACATCTGCTCAGACGTTCGGAGAAATCGAAATAATCCAGGAACTTCTCACCTTCCTCTTCCTTTCCCCTGATGACCTTCGACGTGATTTCCGCCAGATGGCTGAAGTTCTTCCTGACGATATTCCGGGCTGTCTCATTGTCGCTGATCCTCTCGGCAATGATATCCTTTGCACCCTGAATGGCCTCATCGGCACTGTTTACTTCCTTCTGAGGATCGACGAACCGTTCAGCCTTGAGCATGAGGTCGTCGCGACTCTGACGCATGATGAAGTCTGCCAACGGTTCAAGGCCCTTCTGACGAGCCGCTTCAGCACGAGTTTTCCTGCGTGGCTTGAAAGGTGCATAGATATCCTCGAGTTCCGTCTGATCCCAGCACTTCTCGATCCTTCTCTGCAGTTCATCGGTAAGTTTTCCCTGTTCCTCGATGGTTGACAGGATGGTCTGCTTACGTTTTTCGATTTCCTTCAGACGGTTGTTCCTTTCGTTGATATCGGAAATCATCACTTCATCAAGGGAACCTGTGGTTTCCTTCCTGTAACGACTGATAAACGGAATCGTACACCCCTCGTCAAGCAGTTTGAGAGTTGCATACACCTGTTTTTCAGATATGCCTGTAGCGGCACTGATTAGTTTTGAGAATAAAGCATTCATAAATTCGGGTGCGAAGTTACTAAAAAAATATATTTTAACCGAATTTAATTGGTTATTCTAATATAATTTCTTACTTTTGCACCGTTTTTACATACACGCACATGAAAAAGATTGTAATAATTGCATCTGCTATTCTATGTTTTTCGCAAAACATCCTTGCACAGAGCCAGACACTTTCGCTTGAGAAGTGTAAGGAACTTGCATTGGAGAACAATAAGCAGTTGGCTGTCCAACGTGCCACACAGACTATTGCACAAGAGACCAAACATATAGCCAACACACTGTATCTGCCGAAATTCGACCTCACTGCAAGCTATCTCCATACAAGCAAGGAAATATCATTGCTCAATGATGACCAGAAGGCCGTACTGGGCAATCTCGGAGCAATATTTGCAGAAATCTCTCCTACCATTGCCGGCGCACTCAATCAAGTGGGTGAGCATATCAGAGATGCATTCCGCACAGACAGCCGAAACGTATGGGCAGGAGCTGTCACACTGACTCAGCCGATTTTCCTCGGAGGACGGATCAGCGCAGCCAACGACATCGCAGACATCGGTATCGAACTGGCACAGAACAAGATGGAATCCGATGTCAGCAAAATTGAACTCAGCACATCGAATGCCTATTGGTTGGCCGTATCACTGCGTCATAAGCAGAAACTGGCAGAAAACTACCGCGACCTGCTTCTCAAGCTCCAGAGCGACGTTGACAAGATGGTTCGTGAAGGTGTTGCCACCAAAGCCGACTACCTGAATGTAAGTGTCAAGGTCAACGAGGCCGAGATGACGCTGATTCAGGTCAATGACGGACTTATACTCTCCAAGATGGCTCTCTGTCGGCTATGCGGGATACCCGTTGACAGCGACATCACACTTGAAGACGAACAGAATCAGGACATCAAAGATGAAGGTACATCACCGGAAGGCAATGCGCTATCAGCCATCAACAACCGTTCCGAAATCCGCATGCTCGGCAATATCGAAGACATAGCCAACAAGAATATCCAGATTGCTAAAGCCGGCTATATGCCAAACGTACTGCTAACAGCAGGATATCTGCTCACGAACCCAAATCTCTACAATGGATTCGAGAAGAAGTTTTCAGGTATGTGGAATGTGGGAGTCGTGATGAACATGCCTCTGTGGCACTGGGGTGAGACAAAGTACAAGATTCGTGCTGCCAAATCAGCTGCCCTCATTGCGTCCCTCAACAAGCAGGACACTCAGGACCTCATCACCCTTCAGGTCAGTCAGGATCAGTTCAAGTTGAACGAAGCCCGCAAGAAGCTCAATCTCACCGAGAAGAACATTGAAAGTGCAGAGGAGAACCTCAGAAGTGCAGAGCACGGTTTCAAGGAAGGTCTCTTCAATGTCACTACCGTCATGGAAGCACAGACAGCATGGCTCAAGGCCAAGACCCAGAAGCTCGATGCACAGATCGATGTCAAGTTGGCATACATTGAACTCTCGCATGCATTAGGAGAACGGTAACGATGGTGCGACAGGCTCACCACAAGTAACGATAACGATAACAAAATATAAAACATCATGTCAAAACATTCACAACACATCAGTGTCTTAATAGCTGTAGCAGCATTGGTCGGCGTAGTTGCCATAGTTGCATTGATCGGCTTTTTTTTCCTCCCCGGTCATGTAGAAATCATCCAGGGGCAGGTTGACGTATCCGAATATAGAATTTCGAGCAAGGTTCCAGGTCGTATCCTCGAACTGAAAGTCAATGAAGGCGACATCGTTCACGCAGGTGACACCGTAGCCATACTTGAAGCACCTGAAGTAGAAGCCAACGAGGAAAGTGCACAGGCAGCAGTGAGTGCTGCAGAGGCTCTCAGCGACATGGCTAACAATGGAGCGCGTCAGGAACAGATTCAAGGTGCCCTCGAGATGTGGAACAAGGCAAAAGCAGGACTTGACATCGCACAGAAGTCATACGAGAGAGTCAACCGTCTTTTCGAAGAGGGTGTCATGACTGCCCAGAAGCGCGATGAGGCATATGCCAACTTCCAGGCGATGCAGGCTCAGGCACTTGCAGCCAAGAGTCAGTACGACATGGCTGTCAACGGTGCCCGCAACGAAGAGAAGCGTGCAGCTGCCGAGAAGGTCAACATGGCTAAAGGTCAGGTGAGCCTCGTCAAGGCATACAAGAAGGAAACCGTTCAGTGTGCCACTCACGATGGTCAGGTAAGCGAGATATTCCCTAAGGTCGGAGAACTGGTAGGAACAGGTTCGCCTATCATGAGCATCCTCATGGTCGATGACATGTGGGGTGCGTTCAACGTACGCGAAGACCAGTTCAACGGCATGAAGGTCGGCGACGAGATAACAGCAATGATACCAGCCTTCGACGGTAAGGAGATCAAGATGGAAGTGTTCTTCATCAAGGATCAGGGAACCTATGCTGTATGGAAAGCCACCAAAGCCGAAGGTCAGTGGGACCTCAAGACATTTGAGGTGAAAGCACGTCCGAAGGAAAAGGTTGAAGGGCTTCTTCCGGGAATGTCATTGATACTTAAGAAATGAATTCGTTTAAGGAACATATAACTGCATTCCTATCAGTTGCCGGGAGGGAGTTCTATCACATCAGCTACTATCCCATCTACTGGTTCTGTATGTTTGTCCTTCCTCTGTTCGTAATCTTCTTCTTTACGGACATCATGTCGGACGGACTGCCTACCGATGTACCGATGGGGGTCGTTGACCTCGACAACTCCACCACATCGCGCAGGCTCATCCGTCGTCTGGAGTCCTTCCCAACAGCAGATATCGTTGCCCACTACCCATCAGTGACTCAGGCAAGGAAAGATATGCAAGGAAAGAAGATATATGCCTACATATACATCCCTGAGGGCATGGCAGAAGACATGATTGCAGGTCGGAAGCCGACAATATCGTTCTATTACAACAACTCAGTACTGCTTGCCGGTTCACTGCTCTACAAGGAACTGCGTGCC
>DCGE01000105.1:4398-10272 GCA_002314525.1 Prevotellaceae bacterium UBA1786
CCACGATGGCGTCGGCCGCCATGATGATGACGAAGATGCAGGCTCTCGGCATGACGCAACGGGAAATCATGGGAACGCTTCAGCCACTTGCAGTGGAAGCCCACCCTATCGACAACCCCTACCTCAACTACAATGTCTATCTGAGCAACATCATCATCCCCGCCTGCATAGCCATCTTCATCTTCCTCATGACTGCCTACACGATAGGAGTGGAGATAAAGTTCGGCATGACAAAGGACTGGATGCAGAAAGCCAAAGGACATATTTCATCAGCAATACTCGGTAAGATTCTGCCGCAGACATTCTTCTACTCACTCATCGTATGGTTCTACCAGTACTGGCTGTTCATACATCTGGGATTTCCGCATAACTGCTCATTCACGTTCATCATGCTGGTCGGACTCATATTTGTAATGGCTTGCCAAGGCATGGGAATATTCGTGTTCGGCATAATGCCATCACTCCGAATGTCAATGAGTATCTGTGCGCTTTGGTCGGTACTCAGTTTCTCAGTCAGTGGGTTCTCGTTCCCAGTTGACGCCATGGATACACCGATTCAGGCTCTGTCATGGATGTTTCCGCTCCGTAGTTTCTTCATGATCTACCAGATGAACATCTTCCATGGATTCCCTGTCGCAGAGTCATGGATCTACTTCATCGCCCTGTCAGTATTCATACTGCTGCCTTTGCTTGTCATCAGACATCTGAAGACAGTACTTAACACATACGAATATATTCCATAAAGATGATAAGAAGACTTCTTTCAAAACTCTACCACGACCTGGAAAGTACCTTCAATATCTTCATTGAAGAGTGCAAGATGGTCTTCACCGATGCCGGAGTTGTAATCTTCTTCTTCGTCGTACCTCTCTTGTATCCGGTACTCTATTCGTGGCTCTACAACAACGAGACAATCAAAGACGTACCAGTCGTCATCGTCGATCAGTCGCATTCTCCCGAAAGCCGTGAATTCATCACCAAGATCGATGCCACCGAAGGCATCATGGTGAAGTACCATGCCAACAGTGTAGAAGAAGGCAAACAGATCGTCATGAGTCAGGAATGCCGTGGAATCATCGTCATACCACAGGATTTCGCATCGAAACTTATCAGAAAGGAACAGAACATAATCCATGCATACGTTGATATGAGTGGTATCCTATATTACAAAGGTGTGCTTATCTCACTGACCGATGCATCGCTTGAATACGGTCCGAAAGACCTGCCGCTGAAGTACGAGGCAGTTCCTATCTTCAATCCGGCAGCAGGATACGGAACATTCCTTCTGCCGTCCGTGCTGATACTCATCATACAGCAGACACTCCTGCTCGGTATCGGACTTGCAGCCGGAACAGCACGCGAAAGCAACAAGTTCGGACTGTTGATATCAGAACTCCATCACAAATACGACATGGCACATATAGTATTCGGAAAGGCAATATGCTACTTCCTCATATATATGGTTCTGGGAGTGTATATCACGGTGGCTGTACCGAACATGTTCCACTTCATACAGCTGGCAAGTCTGATGAATATCGTACGGTTGCTCATACCATATGTCCTCGCATGTATATTCTTGGGTATGACTCTCAGCGTTCTCATACGCTACCGCGAGAACGTCATCCTGATTATCATATTCACATCCGTGCCTTTGCTCTTCCTCAGTGGTATATCATGGCCTGAGACAGCCATTTCAAGCCCTTACAGAGCCATCGCACATCTCATACCTTCCACATTCGGAATCAACGGATACATCAAACTCAATTCAATGGGAGCAGAAGCTGCCGACATCAACAAAGAGATCATCTGGCTGTGGACCCTCGCCGGAGTATATTTCGTGACGGCATGCCTCGTATATTGGATTCAGATTACCCGGTTCCGCAATTGGAGACTGAAATAGTTGAGAGTTGAGGGTTATAAGAATTACAAGAAATGAAACTAAAAAGACAAAACAATATGAGATTTATCACATTTGCCGTAATGGCGTTGTTCACAATGCCGATGATGGCACAGAACGAAGAAGGAGATAATGACATCGACCTGTATAATGACAACGGTTCTTACGCCCCACGCTTAACTATTTCAGGTTATGGGGAGTTCGGAGGTTCCGCTCGCAATTATACAGGTAGCAGGTTCTTAACTGAAAAAGGACCGGACACAGAAAACTCCCTTGTTTTCACTATTCCAGCGATAGGATTCAACATTGACTACTTTGTTAATAAGAACATCAGCCTTTCAGGTAAAGCAGAATATCTGAGCAATTCCGGAATCCGTCTGGACAAACTGACACTTGACTACGCGTTCCGTCCTGAATTCCACGCTACCGGAGGTATCTTCACCCTTCCTATCGGATATGGAAATACCGATTTCCGATTCTCCGAAAATTTCACTATCGGAAGACCTGAAGGAGAAAGTGCCATCATGCCGATGCCTTTCACTGAATGCGGAGTGTCGTTGTCCGGCAGATTCGCTTTCGGACTTGACTATCAAGCATCAGTGACCACGGGTGTTGATGCAACATACTTCACATCTCAAAGTTTCGTCAAGGAATCACATCAAGGCTTCACGAAGAATGAAGGCAATTTCATATCACCAGCAGCGACACTCCGCCTGGGGTATTCCGGTTTCAAGGGACTTAAGGTCGGAGCAGGCATATACTATTGTCCAAATACAGCAAGGAACATGGCGACCTACACCAGCTTCAAGAGTTTTTTCAATCCAGAGCGAAAAGTGCCACTTACCATATACTATGCTGATTTGGAGTATATCCACCAATGGTTCACCATTCGCGGAAGTTTCCTCGAAGGCAATATGGGAAATTCATATTTTCTCACTAACTATTTCAGCGAACTTATCAAAGACAGCATTGCCGGTGATATCAAGTATGACGGAGGCAACATAGCCAAACTGGCGCGTACATATATGGGTGAAATAGGCATCAATGTCAAGAATATCCTATATCCGGAAACCGACGGTCCCGATATCATCCCGTTTTTCCATTACGAGTACTACAACAGTCAGGAAAAAGGTCAGGCAAGCAGTGTCAAGATGGATCCGCGCGGCAAGGTGAGGATGATGAGTTTCGGCGTCAACTGGCGTCCTACTGACGGAGTGATGCTCAAATGCAACTACACCACACGCAAGATCGGCGACGGTCCATCCGCCGGATTACTGAACATGAACGAAATCAATCTCGGTCTTGCCTACGACTTCTCGCTTCTCGAACTCTGATGGCCCTCAAGTTCATCAAGTGCCTTTTTGGCTTTCGGAAACAGGAATATCAGTACTATGATGTTGATCCAGGCAGTCAGTCCTACACCGATGTCACCGAGAGTCCACGCTGTATCTGAGGCAGTGCAAGCACCAACGACGACGAGGATGAGCGAAACAAACTGATAACCCCTTACGGCAATAGTCTCCATACGGCTGTTGCCGTTTTTCATGCTCCTCAGAATATATACAATACTCGACTCGGAATAGAAGTAATAGGCCATGATGGTTGTAAAGACGAAGAACAGCAGAGCAATCGTGACAAACAGCGCACCAAAGCCGTTGAACACGCTGTCGATAGCCGTCTGAGTATAGGCTACGTAGTTGTTGCCAAGTTCTTCAGCACCACAGTAAAGCATCTCGTGCGTATTGGCATCGAACACATTGAAAGCACCTGTACAAAGAATCATCAAAGCCGTCGATGTGCATATCAGCAGAGTATCAACATAGACGGAGAAAGCCTGAACCAGTCCTTGCTTTGCCGGCATGTCGTTCGTGGCACTTGCCGAGACAATGGCACCTCCACCCTGACCTGCCTCGTTTGAGAATAATCCACGCTTTACACCCATCGATATCGTACTGCCGATAATACCTCCTACCAGAGGATTAATGGCAAAGGCATCGGTAACTATCATTGCGAACACACCAGGAACTTTCTCGTAGTTCATGCCGATGATGATCAATGCCATCAAGATATAGGTGATTGCCATAAAAGGAGTGACAGCCGTAGCTGTATGGGCAATTCTCCTTATCCCACCGAACACCACCAGCGCCAGTATGAAAGCCAGAATCAATCCGGTCACCAGAGGGCTGACAGACATGGAGTTTTCAAATGCAACAGACACCCCGTTCGACTGAACCATAATCAAGAGCATACCGTAACCCAGAACCGTCAGAACGGCAAACAGGATTCCAAGCCACTTCAATCCTAATCCGTGTTCTATGTACGATGCAGGTCCGCCCCACAGAGCATTCCGATGTTTGAACTTGAAGATCTGAGCCAAAGTCGATTCCGTGAATGCCGTTGATGCACCCAGAAAAGCCGTGATCCACATCCAGAACACAGCTCCGGGGCCACCGAGTGCGATGGCTGTGGCGACACCCACAATATTTCCAGTACCCACCCTACCCGAAAGTGCTACACAGAAAGCCTGAAACGGAGAGAAAGACTTTGATGCAGCATCCTTCTGTCTGGAGAAGAGCAATCTTGCCATAAGTCCGATCTTCCTCAGTTGCACACAACGGGTTCTTATCGTGAAGTACAACCCAGCACCAACCAACAGTACCACCAAGGCCGGGCTCCATACTATGTCATTTATCAAACCTACGATATCCATTGTACAGTCTTTGAAATTCAAAAAGCTATTACTGTCCCGCAGCTTTTGCTGCTATCCTTCCTGACGCCATGACCTCGGTGAGAGCATTTCCACCCAAACGGTTACCGCCGAAGAACCCACCTGTCACCTCACCGGCTGCATAAAGTCCCGGTATTGGCTTACCATGCTTATTGAGTACCCTGCGTTGGAGATCTACCCGAAGACCGCCTATGGTATGATGTGCAGCAGGAGCCAGAAGACGGATTCTGAGATCGGCACTGTCAAGTGAATAGGTGGATTTGTCGTATGAACCATCTGACTTCAGCTTGACATCACCGATGGTAGCGATTGGATGGGCTTTTCCAACGTCTTCAAGTTGGTGACCTTCCATGACAGCCTTGTCGTAAGCCATGATATTGTCCTTCAACGTCTTTACATCCGTATTGAGTCCCATTGACTTTATTGCCTTGTCAAGTTCTGCGCCCTTGTATCCCCATTCCTTTCCCTGGATGTTACCCTCGAAAGGTCCCATACCAGCATAGCCAACACCGAATCCACGTGTGATGTACAGGAATACGCCTTTGACACCGTCATTATCAATTCCGTTCTGGAAAGCAGCAAGTGAAAGCACATCACGCTCAGTACATTCATCAACATAGCGTTCTGCTGATTTCGGACTTACGAACACGGCACTCTCCACACCACCCATAGCTATTGAGCCATCGGAAGCATATGCGAGAGGAAGCAACTGTGTCCAACCTTCACCTATGACATCAGCCTCTAAACTCTCTGCCATCCTTATGCCGTCACCCTGCATCGACGAACGATTGGTGGTGCCTAAACGACCGGAGAGATATTCAGATTTCCAGTAGTTGTTTGTTTCAATGACTTTCTGTATATTAGCAGCATATCCTCCTGTTGCTATGATGACACCTTTGCGAGCATAAGCCGTGACCTGAGTGCCGTCACTCACCATGGCCTTCACACCACAAACGCGACCATTCTTCACTATCAGTTCATTGGCCGATGTAAGCCTCATTACCTTATTGTGGGAATCTGCACGCAGTGCCATAGTCATCGGTGCCATTACGTATGAACCCCAGTTGCCTGGATAGAACTCCTTTGTACCATCACCGTCGGCATCAGTCTCACAGCCCTTCATGACGTTTCCACGATACCACAAAGCACCCACAAGAGTAGGCTCACCAGTAAAACCCTGTGTTTATCCGAAGATGAGCGATAGCCTGTAGAGGAAGAAGTCAATGTCAACTACTCCTCTCAGTTGAGC
>DCGE01000068.1:0-2548 GCA_002314525.1 Prevotellaceae bacterium UBA1786
CAAGCGTTTTCGTAGTAGAATAAAAAGCCCCTCATGCGTTTTCGTAACGAACAAAGTGAGTGCTTCGTTTTTAAGTAAGCCTGCGAAACTTAAAATAATAACATAAAAATGCAATAAAACCACATTTTCTGCGTTATTAATAAAGATGTTTCATATTATGACCCAAACCAGAAGACATATTGTTTCCATACTTTCGGTACTGGTTCTCATTGCTGTCTCATGCAGCAATGAGGCAGTGTATTACAAGAAAGGAGAACAACACTTCGCACTTGGGGAATACTACGAAGCATCCACATATTACAAGAAATCATATTCGCGCACTCCGAGCAAGGAAAAAGCCAAACGGGCCGTACGTGCATGGAAAATGGGGGAATGCTACCGCCACATCAATTCTCCTGCCAAGGCCGTTGCAGCATATCAGAACGCAGTTCGGTATGGTATCCCTGACCCCACCAAACCTGCAAAACGCAGCAAGAAAGGTGAAGAAATCGAACCTGACACAGCAGTGATCGATTACATCGCATACCTCTATCTCGGACAGCAGCAACTCAAACTGGCCAATTACAAGGCAGCTGCCCAGAACTTCTCGCTCTATCTCGAACAGGAACCGAACGATGAACTGGCACGTGCCGGACTGATGTCGTGCGAACTGGCACCTGAATGGAAGGAATATCCCAATGACTATACGGTGAAGAAGGAAACTCTTTTCAATTCCCGCCGGTCAGATTTCTCACCTATGCTTTTCGGTGACGAATTCGAACAACTTCTCATCACTTCAACCCGCACTCAGTCCACAGGTGATGATCTGAGCAGTATCACCGGAGTCAAAGGAGCCGACATGTTCCTGTCAAAAAAGGATGATGAAGGCAAATGGAAGCAACCTGAGGAAATTGAATCCGAGATCAATACCGAGTATGAAGACGGAGTAAGTTGTCTGAGTGCTGACGGAAAAACCATGTATTTCACTCGTTGCAGCAACGACCCTGATTACCCACGCAATGCCGAGATATTCAAATCCTCACGCAGCGAGGGTGCATGGGGCAAGCCTACAAAATGCGAGATATCCAAGGACACTCTAAGTTCCTACGCACATCCAGCGGCAAGTCCTGATGGCAACTGGCTCTATTTCGTCAGCGACATGCCTGGCGGTATTGGTGGCTACGATATCTGGAGAGCACGGATTCTCAACGGAGAACTGACCGGAGCTGAAAACCTCGGCAAACCTATCAATACTGCAGGCGACGAGATGTTTCCGTCGTTCCGTCCGAACGGAGAACTCTATTTTTCTTCCAATGGTCATCCGGGTATGGGGGGACTCGACATCTTTATGGCAGTGAACGACTCCACGACGGGTGGATGGATAATAACCAATCTGCAATACCCGCTCAACTCGCCTATGGACGATTTCGGCATGACATTTGAAGGCCTATACAACCGAGGATTCTTCTCCTCAAGCCGCAACGACGGAAAAGGATGGGATCACATCTATAGTTTCTACAAACCGGAAATCCTCCAGACAGTCACGGGTTGGGTATATGAAAAAGATGGCTATGAACTTCCGGAGGGTCTTGTATATATGGTCGGTGATGACGGAACCAACGAGAAACTCAGTGTAAAAAGCGACGGTTCTTTTACCATTGAATTCAAGCCAGGGGTACGCTACATCTTCCTCGGCACATGCAAAGGCTATCTCAACGTACGCAACGAAGTATTCCTGTCCAAAGCCGAAGCTGAGGAGAGTCATGACATCGTACTTCAGTTTGCTCTTCCGCCAGTTGACGTACCGGTTCTGATTGATAACATCTTCTACGAATTCGACAAAGCCACACTCACTGAAGCATCGACCGAAGCTCTCAACCGCCTTGTCGTCATGATGGAACAGAATCCAAACATCACCATTGAACTCAGTGCCCACTGCGACTACAGAGGCAACGACGACTACAACCAACGGCTCTCCCAACGAAGGGCTGAGTCTGTTGTGAACTACATGATTGAACATGGAGTAAAACGTGACCGTCTCACGCCTATCGGCTACGGCGAAGAACGTCCGAAGGTCATCAAGAAGAAGCTCACAGAGAAATACACCTTCCTTCATGAAGGCGATACGCTTACCGAAGACTACATAAAAAAACTTCCCGAGGAATCTCAGGAAGTATGTAACGGACTCAATCGGCGTACCGAATTCCGTGTGCTCCGAACGACCTACGGACTTACCCTTCAGGAGCAGGACCAATAACAGGTCCCTCCTCGCAAGACATAGGTTTGTCTCCTATGAAATCAAACATGAACTTATTGCTTTTCACCGATGGATACTGACTTCGTGGGTCAATGTCCTGTCTGTTGCGCAGATACTCCACCACACGGGTGTAGCAGTGCATACCGCTGTTTGCCTTCAACTGAGCACGGAAAGAAACATCCTTGTACTGGAACTTGGCTGTGCCGGGAATCTGAACCACACGCTTGAACATTATCGTTGCGTCATACCATCCCTCATGCTCTTCATTAAGAAAGTCAATAAGTGATTTCTTCTTTTCGGCAGCAGGAGATA
>DCGE01000068.1:2566-2935 GCA_002314525.1 Prevotellaceae bacterium UBA1786
CCCATAGCTTTCTGCTCTTTCTTGACACGCTCATTCTCCTTAAAGTCCTCCATTTTGTCAAATGGAGTTTTCAGAATCAGCATATAGTTGTTGAAAGTAAACTTCAGCCTGTATGGATATGGGTTCGTCGAATTCAGATACTCCTCAATCCTCCTTATGTCACCATCATCGAAAGATACACCCTCCAGAGTATTCATAAATGCAACTATCTCATCGATATTTGTTGCAATAGTCTCTAAATCAAAATACCGTAAAAAAACGTTCATATTATTATATTTTCCAAATTTCCTACAAAGTTAAGAAAAAGTTTACATCTAACCAAAGGATTACTGGTAAAGACCTGAGTTTTCTTGCTGATGATTGTCTTTT
>DCGE01000101.1:0-361 GCA_002314525.1 Prevotellaceae bacterium UBA1786
GACCGGAGATGGTGATGACCTTGGCCCCGAGTTGGGTTGCCTTTGTTGCAGCTCCCCATGCCACGTTGCCGAAGCCAGAGATGGCAACCGTCTTTCCCTTGATGTCGATGCCCTTGGTCTGGAGCATCTCGTTGACGAAATAGAGGCCGCCGAATCCTGTTGCTTCAGGACGTACGAGCGAGCCGCCGTATTCGAGACCCTTGCCTGTGAGCACTCCGCTCCAGTCGCGGGTGAGTTTCTTGTATTCTCCGAAGAGGTATCCGATCTCCCTTGCACCTACACCGATATCGCCTGCCGGTACATCGACCTCAGGACCGATATATCTGAAGAGTTCGCTCATGAATGCCTGACAGAAGCGCAT
>DCGE01000101.1:482-616 GCA_002314525.1 Prevotellaceae bacterium UBA1786
GAACTTCAGAATGCTGAGGTTCACGCTGGCATGGAAACGCAATCCACCTTTATAAGGACCTATGGCACTGTTGAACTGTACTCTGTAACCGATGTTCACTTGTACATCACCCTTGTCGTCAACCCAAGGCACAC
>DCGE01000101.1:743-1322 GCA_002314525.1 Prevotellaceae bacterium UBA1786
CTCCTGGATGTTTGGCCTCCAGCTGAGCCATGATGTTCTGAATGTTCATAGTTTTATTAGGCTTTTAAAAGTATGTTAGTATATTGAACCACTGCGACCGGTAAATGTCATATTGGTGACACAGTCCAATCGCATTGCAAAGATATAACTATTTCGGGTCATAACCAAGAAATTCGGCAACTTTTTCTGCACATCTTTCACCATCGATTCCTGCCGATACGATTCCGCCGGCATAGCCTGCTCCTTCGCCACATGGATAAAGACCTGAAATCCTGATATGTTGCAGGCTTTCGCGGTCACGCAGTATGCGAACAGGTGAGGAGGTGCGTGTCTCGACGCCTATCATCAGAGCCTCGTTGGTAAGGAAACCATGACTGGACCTGCCGAAGGCGGCGAAGCCTTTCTGCAATCGTCGGGTGACGAACTCAGGCAGCAGGAAGTGGAGTGGGGCGCTTACGAGTCCCGGCTGATATGAAGAACGCGGAAGTGAGGATGAGAGGCGGTTGTTCACGAAATCGGCCATTCGTTGGGCTGGGGCCGTCTGCCGACGACCTCCCATGATCCATGACTGGTTCTCCA
>DCGE01000101.1:1401-4477 GCA_002314525.1 Prevotellaceae bacterium UBA1786
GCTGTTGGCTGTCGGCTGTCGGCTGATAGACGCGATGTCCTCCACATGGAGTTCGACGACGAGTCCGGCATTGCTCCACGGACTGTTGCGGTGGCTTGATGACATCCCGTTGACCACGACCTGTTCGGGCCCGCTGGCTGCAGGTACGACAGTGCCGCCGGGACACATGCAGAAACTATAGACACCCCTGCCGTCGACCTGTGTGACAAAGGAATACTCGGCAGTTGGGAGATATTTGCCCTTGCCGAATTTGCTGTGGTACTGAATGCGGTCGATAATGTCGGCGGGATGCTCAAGGCGTACTCCTACAGCAAGATCCTTAGCCTCGATTTCCACCTTATTATTATATAGCCAGCGATAGACGTCTCTTGCACTGTGTCCTGTTGCAAGGATGACAGGTCCGTATAGTTCCTTCTGTCCACCGGCGGACTGTACAACGATGCCCCTTACCTTGTCGGCTTCAATGATGAGATCCGTCATCTTGGTCTCAAAATGCACCTCTCCACCACAGCGTATGATGGTGTTGCGCATATTCTCAATGACTGTCGGGAGTTTGTCGGTGCCGATATGTGGATGGGCATCGACAAGGATATTCGTAGATGCGCCATGCTGGCAGAATACGTTGAGTATCTTGTCGATATTGCCGCGTTTCTTGCTGCGGGTGTAGAGTTTGCCGTCGGAGAATGCACCTGCACCTCCTTCACCGAAGGAATAGTTAGACTCAGGATCGACTGTGTGCTGTGTGGAGATACGGGCAATGTCCTTCCTGCGTTCGTGTACATTCTTTCCGCGTTCAACGACAACAGGCCGTATGCCGAGTTCTATCAGACGCAGAGCACCGAAAAGTCCACCTGGACCTGCTCCGACGACAATGGCCTGTGGACAGTCGGAGACGTCGCGGTATTCGGTCCTGATGAATTCGCCGTCAGTAGGCTGCTCGCCAATGTAAACTCTGACAGTGAGGTTGACGAGTACAGTCCGCTGACGTGCATCGATGCTGCGTTTCAGGATGCGGATATGACTGATGCCGCTAAGTCCTTTCTCGTTCATTATGTAGTCCCTGATGCCACTCTCGCTCGCTGCTACCTGTGGCAGGACTCTTATCTGGTATTCTTGTATCACGTTGTGTTCTGCTATTTAAAATACTTGGCTAACCGCCAAAGACCTGGAATATGGAATCTGAGATTCAGTTTTCTCAGTTTCAGTGCTTTGATATGCTTGGGGTCCGACAACTGACTCTCGACGATGCTGACAGTATATAGCCTTTCCTTCTTTGTGGTGTCGGTGGTGATGCTGCCTTTATGGACGAATATGGTATGGAAGGCCTTCGTGTAGTACCACATCAGTCTTGGCTGTCGGAGCAACGCACGCACACCGAGTTCCCAGTCCTGCCATACTTCGAGAGTCTCGTCCCATCCGCCTATATCACGCAGGAAGTCGGTCCTCCAGATCACACCCTGTGTGTTGAGCGGACCGGCGATGATCTGGTTGCATACGGCATCGGTACCACGGAAATGGTAGTCGCGCACGAAAGACTCCTCGCCGAGATGAGCCTGCATGTTGGTCGTCAGACAGATCATGTCAGGCACCTGTTGGCTGCTTATAAGTTCCGGCAGCAGTGTCTCGAAGGTCTTGAGGAAGTCGGGGTCGAAGATGTCGTCGTTGTCGAAGAAATAGACATACTTGCTCTTGACACGGCTCAGACCTTTGTTCCGGGCGTTGTTGGCACCTTTCTCAGGTTCGTCGGTGAGGTAGATATCGAAGTCGTTGGACATGTTCTCCATCTGGAACTTGCGTGCAACATCCATGCTCTCGTCAGTGCTGCCGTTATCGACCAGAATGAGACTTATCGGCCTGTAGGTCGATGCAGCAATGCTTCTGAGAGTGCGGGGCAGAAGACCGGCTCTGTTGTATATGGGAATGACAATCGTTATCATCTTGACTTCATGGTTTTGTAGAGTTCAAATGGATCGGCATGATTGAAGAGCCAGTGATGCAGTACTTCCTTGACAGTCCTCCACTCTGCCTCAAGCGGTGGATAGACATAACGGAAAGTGGCACCTTTGGCTTTCTGTACTTCCTTGTCTTCAAGGAACCTGCGGCCTGTGGTCTGAGAAGGGGTATCAACAACCTTGACAGGTATGAAAGAAATCTTCAATCCAGCGGATTCAGCGTCTTTCAGGAATACATCCTCTTCTCCGCAGATGTATTTTCCGCTGCCAAGTCCAAAGTCCTCGTTGAAGTGCAGACTGCCGACGGACTGTCCCCTTATTGCCATCTCGACACTTGAGGGATAGTAGCCTTTGTGGCGTCTTGCATCCGTCAGCGACATCGCTTTGACGGGGTAGGACTTTCCGAGTGATGATTCCATCAGCAGAATGTCGGAATCTGATTGGGAAAATGCCTGAATCAGGCTGTCAAAATATGAGTTCGTGAACCTGCAGTCATCATCGGCAAAAAGGAGTATGTCGCCGTCGGCACGCAGGAGGCAGTTGTTGCGGTTGCGCGAGAGTCCCCGTCCTTTCATGGTGAAGAGGCTTACGTCCTTGCGGCTGAAACATGAAAGCAGCATCATCTCCTTGTATGTCATGATGTCGTCCACCTGCCAGGATACCAAGTACCTGACATCGTCTCTCGGAGGGAGAAACATGTCTGGAATCTTATAGATTCCGTCGCCAATGGTGGAAATCAATACTTCGATGCTCATATTTACTTCTAAAAATGCAAAGATAGTGAATTTTTTTCATTAACTTTGCAGTTTGAAAAGGAAAATTGAAAATTAAATATAAATACAAAATGTCATTAACAGCAAAAGAAGTCAGAGAATCGTTCAAGCAATTCTTCGAGAGCAAGGAACATCTTATCGTTCCGTCAGCTCCAATGGTAGTGAAGGGTGACCCTACACTCATGTTCACAAATGCAGGTATGAACCAGTTCAAGGATGTCATTCTCGGTAATGCACAGCCTAAATCACGCCGCCAGGCCGACAGTCAGAAATGTCTGCGTGTAAGCGGAAAGCACAACGATCTTGAGGAGGTAGGCCACGACACCTATCACCACACTATGTTCGAGATGC
>DCGE01000101.1:4498-4716 GCA_002314525.1 Prevotellaceae bacterium UBA1786
CTGGTCGTTTGGTGATTATTTCAAGGCAGAGGCCATCAGCTGGGCTTGGGAATATCTGGTTGACGTGCTCAAACTCGACCCTAAGAACCTCTATGCTACAGTGTTCGAGGGTTCGCCTGAAGAAGGTCTGGAACGTGACAACGAAGCTGCACAGATGTGGGAGAAGTATCTTCCGAAAGACCATATCATCAACGGAAACAAACACGACAATTTCTGGG
>DCGE01000159.1 GCA_002314525.1 Prevotellaceae bacterium UBA1786
AACCGCATCACCTATAACCTACACATGCATCACCTCCATCCCACACCCGCAACCACAACAACCGCGACAATCCCCCGCACGAACTGAGACGAGCAACAACGACAACTGAGACGAGCAACAACGATAGCTGAGATGAAGGTCCGCGATAGCTGAGACGAGCATCAACGACAGCAGAGACTTAGACCTGCGACAGCTGAGACTTAGTACCCATATCTCCGCTCTCGCGGGGCCAAACCTCAGCTATCGCGGAAGTACCCCTCAGCCATCGAGAGCGCTCGCGTCAGTGATTTGGTGCTGAAGCGTCAGGTGTAGAGTGCAACGATGTGTGTGGCGTGATTAGTAATTGAGTCTGTTTTATAATAAAGATGTGTTTTTCCCGTTATTATAGTTATGAGACGTATATTGACTATCTTATTCTGTCTGTCACTATGTGTGATGGTTGATGCTCAGTATTTTAAGTTCGGGACTGCTATGAATCCGAAGGGTGATGAACTGCTGGTTGACGGCAAGGGTTTCGTGATGAGGAACGGCGATGTGGTTGAACGCCTTCTGCCGGTAATGGGTGAGATACATTTCTCGCGGGTTCCTGAGAAAGACTGGAAACGTGAGATTCTGAAGATGAAGGCCGGTGGAGTGACGGTGATCTCTACGTATGTTTTCTGGATTCACCATAACGAGGTGGCAGGCGAATGGAACTGGACAGGCAACAGAAACCTGAGACGTTTCGTCGAGACATGCAAAGAGTGTGAGGTGCCGCTGGTATTGAGAATCGGTCCGTTCTGTCATGGTGAAGTGTATCAGGGTGGGGTACCTGTATGGGCGTATGAGTCGTCGAAGACCGGCAGATTCAGGATGCGTTCAGCTGATTACCAGTGGCTTGAACTGACCGAAGACCTCTATTCACATATCTATGACCAAGTGAAGGGTTTGCTCTGGAAAGACGGTGGACCGATAATAGGAGTGCAACTCGAGAACGAAAGTCGCGGACCTTGGAAGTATCTGGAGTCTCTGAAGGAGATTGCCGTCAGGACAGGTTTTGATGTGCCGTTATATACGAGAACCGGTTGGCCTCAGATGAGTGGGAAGGCTGTGTTCGGAGAACTTCTGCCTCTCTACGGAGATTATGCCGACGGTTTCTGGGACAGACAGCTGACGGATATGCCGGGCGAATACAGCACAGCATTCGAGATGCGAAATGCGAAGGTAAGTGCCACGATAGCAACTGAGACATTTACTGCGACAGAGATGAAGGATGAGAACACCTCTGTCTATCCCTATTTCACATGCGAACTCGGAGGAGGTATGATGACCTCCTACCATCGTAGGATAAACATCTTTGACCGCGATGCGTTGGCTCTTGCTGTGTGTAAGGTTGGAAGCGGAAGCAACCTGCCTGGATACTACATGTATCATGGTGGTACTAACCCGTTTAACCCTCGGCAGAACATGGCAGAAATGCAGGCTTCTCCAGTCACTAACTACAACGATTTGCCCCACATGTCGTACGACTTCCAGTGCCCGCTTGCTGAGGTGGGACAGGTGAATGAGTCGTTCCACTATCTGAGGATTTTCCATCAGTTCCTTGCCGACTGGGGAGACGAACTGGCAGACACCAGGACTGAAATCAGTAACAAGAACCTTTCATTCAGAATATCGGAGCGCGATGCGTCGAAACGTTTTGAGTTCTACAACGACTACGTGAGGATTCTCAATTCCGAAGGCAGGACCTATTGGCGGATGTATGGAGTGGGAGGCGTCGATTCAGTGACTGCCATGCCGTTCATGAAGACGGAGAAGACCTTGTACTACATCAGAATACCGGGCATGAAGGCAAAGACCTACGGCAATCATTCGGGCAGGAAGATAGTGTTCCTGTCGTTTGACGAGGCGAAGAAGCTGTACAAGGTACGCGGAAAGTGTGTCGAGGCCCGAAACGGCGGAGTGATATTCGATGACGGTGAGAAATCCCGTCTTGAATGGTGGAGGGTGGCAAACAGGAATGTAGTGTCACATTGTATCCGTCCTGCAGAAGGACTGAGAGAGGTGAAGATGGGACAGCAGAAAGTTGCCGAACAGCCTTCGGAGCGGGATTTTGACAATGCTGCGAAATGGGTCGTTCAGCCGTTCGACAGTAAGACAGTGAAGAATGCAGATAATATGTTCCTGAGAATCAGCTATAAGGGTGATGTGGCGAGAGTGTATGCCGACAGGATGCTTGTAGCTGACAACTTCTGGAACGGAAAGCCGTTCTATGTGAGGTTGAGCGAACTTATCGGCAAGACTGTCACGGTTGAGATACTGCCACTTGGCAGAGACTATCCGATATACCTGCAGAAAGAACAAAAATCCATCCTGGAACAATCACAGGAGGGATTTCTGTTGAGTCTTGACGGGATGGAACTCGTGGAGAGAGTTACAGAACCGTAAGTATTTCGCTGAAGGTCTGGAGTTGAACCATCCGCTCATGGGTGAATGACTCGATGACTTCGTGCTGCCACATGAGTTCGGATGGTATGTAGATAGCACTCGCACCGATGTTGAGTGCCGGAAGAACATCGGACTTCAGAGAGTTCCCGACCATGAGAAGCTGGTGCGGTTCAATGCCGTAGAGAGAGCAGATGTTGAGGTATTCACATTCTTTCTTGTCGCTTACGATTACGGTTCTGTCGAAATAGCCGCCAAGACCCGAACGACGGATTTTGTTCTCCTGAGTGAGCAGTTCGCCTTTTGTGAAAAGCACCATCTGATATCGGTGTGATTCCTTCAGCCGGCGAAGCGTGTCAACGACTCCCGGATAAGGAGTGGCCGGCATGTGGAGCACGTTCTTGCCAGATTCAATGATCTTGAGTATGTCTTCGGAAGGAATGGCGCCTTTGCTGACCTTGACCGCATTCTCGATCATCGACATGATGAAGGCAACGGCCCCGTAGCCGTAGTCCTCCATGTTGTCAATCTCGATTTTGAAGAGTTCCCGTTCCACAGTCTCGCGGTCGGCATAGGGAGCAAGCAACTCGTTCAGGTCTTTTTCAGCCTGCTTGAAGTAGCCCTCGTTGTCCCAGAGCGTGTCGTCAGCATCGAATGCAATGACCTTTATATCCTGAAAAATAAGATTCATGATGCAAAGGTAGTGCATTATTTCGATATTTGCAAGTTCTCTTCAGATTTCCTCTATCTGACGGATGATTTCGTCGCAGGTGCTGATGACCTTGCGTCGAATGAACCAGCCGATGCAACCTCCGATGACTGCTCCGAAAAGACAGGCTGCGACAAGAATCATGAATAACTGTATCTTCTCGTCACAATTCAGGTAAGCCTCCCAGAAGAACCATGCCAGCCACAGAATGACCGACGGGAAGGCAAAGTACAGCCAGTTGTGGTACTGGCGCTTGACGTACTTCATGTTCTTTGCTACGGTGAGCAGGTCGCCTGATACGTCGCCCTTCCTGACCTTACGATGGATGAAGAGAGTAGCTCCTGTGCAGGTGAGCATATAGAGGATGGTTCCGATGACGAAGGAAACGGAATGAGTGATGTTGTAGAAGACATAGCTTCCGTATGTGATGACGAAGAGGCAGGATATGGATTCTATCCATGCGTTGCGATTGATGACATTCATCTTCTGACGCATCATATCACGTAGCAGGCTGTCGTTGACGATAGTTTCCTTGTCAAGTTTTTCCTTGAGTAGCGCAATCTGCGAGCGCATTTCATCGAGTTCTGTATATTGATCCATAATGTTCATTGTTTTATTTCATTGCTGATAATTTCTCGCGGATGCGTACCAGCTTCACTGATACGTTCTTGGTGGAGATACCGACGATCGCCCCGATCTCATCATAGCTCAGGTTGTCGAGCCAGAGAAGTACGATGGCACGGTCAACAGGACCCAACCGGTGGATTCGGTCGTAGAGCTGCTGAATCTGTTTGGTGTCTTCGTCACGATCCTCGAAAAGATTGATATTCATATCCAGAGGCACACGCTTGCCGATTTTCTTCTTTTTCCTGTCAAGCGATATGCAGGTGTTGAGGCTGACCCGGTAAATCCATGAACTGAGTTTTGATTCGTTGCGGAACGAACCATAGCCCTTCCATAGATTCACGAGAACTTCCTGGAATAGGTCGTTGACCTCGTCTTCATCATTGCTGAACATATAGCACACAGTGTAGATGGTGCTTTTCTGCTGCCTGACAAGTTCTGCGAATTCCCGTTCGTTGGTGGACATAATCGTTGTTTTGTTTTTTTCAAACTGATGTCGTTTGTATGTTAGACGTATGAAATCAACAAAAAACTACATGTTGGCTTGTTTTTTTTTGTCATATCGCTTTTTTGTTGTAACTTTGTAACGGTTTAGGCGGTTTTTCCGCAGTTTTGTACGACAATAAAAAGAAATTAATATACAAATAATGGCAACAGAATTAAGTGAACAAGAGATTTTGCGTAGACAGAATATGCAAAGTCTCAAGGATATGGGTATTGATCCGTATCCTGCAGCAGAGTATCCTACCAATGCTTTCTCAACGGAGATCGTAGAGTCTTTCCGTGATGATGACGAGACAGTCCGCGAGGTATGCATAGCAGGTCGAATGATGGGACGCCGCATCATGGGTAAGGCTTCGTTCGTGGAACTGAAGGACTCGAAAGGACGTATCCAGGTTTATATTACACGTGATGACCTCTGTCCTGATGAGAACAAAGATCTGTACAATGTGGTATTCAAGAAACTCCTTGATCTCGGTGATTTCATCGGAATCAAGGGCTTTGTATTCCGTACTCAGACAGGTCAGGTCAGTGTTCATTGCAAGGAACTGACTCTGCTCTCAAAGAGTCTGAAACCACTTCCGATTGTGAAGTACAAGGACGGTGTGGCATACGACGCATTTGAAGATCCGGAGCTTCGCTATCGTC
>DCGE01000075.1 GCA_002314525.1 Prevotellaceae bacterium UBA1786
GCGCTCATCCACAGGCATATTTCGAGATTCACAAGGAGAATTTCTAGGCTCCCGCACAAAAGTTAGCGATGGCTGGTCATCAGTTGGCCGGCCATCTTTTTTTGTGTTTGCTCACAAAATAGCGTAACTTTATGTTATGTCTGAAGTAATAATGTTCTATAATCTCGAGAATCTCTACGACACTGTGGACGATCCGAAGACCGATGACGACGAGTTCACCCCTCTGGGTGACAAACGTTGGACAAACGAAAAGTATCATCTGAAACTGGCCAATCTCAGCACCGTATTTTCCGCGGTAGCGAAGGACTACGGACGCTTTCCTGCCGTAGTGGGAGTCTCTGAGGTGGAGAATATGACCGTTATGAGAGACCTTGCATCCCGGGATAGAATGCGCCCGGCGAACTACAAGGCCCTGCACTATGAATCCAACGATGCGCGAGGCGTGGATGTGGGAATGTTCTACGATCCATCCAAATTCATCCTGGAGGGTTCGGAACCGGTCAAACTTGTTCTCCGAAGCGGAAGAGAGTATATCGGCAGGGACATCCTGGCCGCCTGGGGACGGCTCAACGGCGAGATGTTCTGCTTCTATATCTGTCATTTCCTCTCAAGAAGAGCAGGAGTGGCATCCACCCAGGGATTCAGAAGAGCCGGAGCAGAGACGGCACGTGATCACGCAGCTGCAATGTGCAGGAAATATCCCGGGATTAAAATCGTTGTGATGGGCGATATGAACGACTGCCCCTCTGACGCCTCGCTCGCAGAACTGCTCAAGGCCCACAAAAATCCTCACAATGTGCCCGATGGAGAATACTTCAACCCCTTCTGGGCACTGGAAGATGAAGGCCGCGGGACGAGTCTTCACAACCACAAGTGGATGCTGTACGACAACATCATAGTATCAAAAAATCTCCTCCCTTTCGGGGAGGAGATCAATGGTCTTCGAATCTGTAAAGTTGACAGCCGTCATTTCGGTGAAATCTTCAGCCGCAACTTTATGTTGAGCCACGGTATCCCGAAGAGGAGTTACTATGGCAACAGTTTTGAAAACGGCTTCAGTGACCACCTTCCGGTAGTCATAAAGCTTACGGCAACATCAACAGAGTACTGCGGTTGTTAGAATCAACTATTTTCTTGACGAAATCACGGATAGCCTCTGGAGTGAGTGCATTGACCTGAGCTTCGTAGTCAGTATCACGGTCAATTCCATATTTATCCATAAGAGCTATGCGATTCTGCCAGTATCTGTTGGAAATTCTGCTTTCAGAGATGTTCTTGAGAGCATTTTCTTTTGCCTTATCAACCTGTTCCTGAGTAGGACCATCAACTCCCACAGCAGCAAAGAGATCCTTTGCCATCTGGACGAGTTTCTCGGATTTATCCACATCGGTATCAAAGATAACCTGGATCAAGAATTTGTTGTCAGGAGCCGGCTGAACCTCGCATATTGAAGAAACACCGTATGTGCCTCCCTCCTTCTCGCGGATCTCTTCAGTGTAGATAAGATCAAGAATATATGAGAGAGCGTTCATCTTGATGATGTTTTCGTTCGTGTATTCCATGTCTCCACTGTAAACCACACAAGCGGTTGCCATAGGAGTTTCCATTGCAACGTTGAAAGGATGCTCGTTCACACCCTTGATGACACTATACTTATGGTCGATATACTCCGGCGCCTTCTTGCCGACAGGAAGTGAACCGATATATTTCTCGACCATAGGTTTGAGGGTATTCACATCAAAGTCGCCTACAAATGTGACAGTTGCTCCTGCAGCATTGGTGAAGAGTGCCTTCATAGCCTTAACATAAGCATCGAAATTGAATTTCGCGAACACTTCACTGTTGATGAAGAACTGACGAGGGTTGTTTTCATAGAGATATCTTGTTGCTTCGCCCTGGAACTTGAATTTAGGCATCTTCTCGATGTTTGGAAGGAATGAAGCCAGATAGTCAAGAGCAGGCTGAGCCTCAGATTCAACGTAACGTGCATCTGTGTAGCACAGATAGAGAATCTGCAACATAGTCTCTATATCCTTTGAAGAGCAGTTGCCGCTGAATCCCTGATAGAGTTCATCAAGTGAAGGATTAAGAGAAACGGCCTTGCCGGTTAGCATCTTCTGAAGCTTTGTTGCAGGGAATTTGGAAACTCCAAGGTAATTGTTGAGAATAGAGAAGACATTTGATTCTATTGAAGGAAGGTCTTCTGTAGCAATGATGGAGCGACCACCCTTGTTGCCGATGGAGAAGAGCACTTCGTCCTTCTTGTAATCTGTTGGGAGTACATAAACCTTGATGCCGTTCTTTAGAGTCCAGAGCTGTGATCCGAAAGGACCTGCACTCTCTTTCTTGACAGCTGAGCCCTTGAGGGCAGCCTCATTGCTGATGAAAGGTTCATTTACCTCTTCAGCCACAGGAGCAGCTATCTCTGCGGACGGCATTGCTGCAATCACCTCTTTGAACTGTTCTGCAGTAGGATGTTCCAGGCCTTCCTTAGCTATTGACTTGTAAAGGACAATGGTATTGTTTCCGAGAGTCATTACCTGCGCAGCTGCCTGATTGAGTGCCTGTACGCTGAGCATTGAAAAGATTGCCTTTACAGTTTCGAATTCCACTTTTGGATCCATATATGGGATTCCAAGAAGGAAATTACCCATTGCCGGATAGATGAAATCTCCGTTCCTGCGGGTAGCAGCATTGTCAGCTGCAAGTTCGTATTCTCTGAGGATACTAGTCTTTGCACGCTCGTATTCTGCATCTGTGAAACCATATCTCCTGGCTTTTTCGATCTCATCCGCCACTGCTTTGAACGCCTTGATGCCCTCACCGTCACGACTTGTGATACCGAAGGTCAAAGCATCTTTTGTTCTTACCCAGAAATTGTTATACCTTCCATATGCACTCAGGAAAGGTGCTCCCTGCTGCATAGCGATATCATTGAGTCTTTCATTGAACATATGAGTCAGAGTGCTGATCATTATGTCGTTCATTCCGAAAAGACCGAGAGTTCTGTATTCAAAAGGAATAGGGTCATACTTTACGTAAACTGCGATGCTTGTTGCTCTTGCCTCAGGATCGGTGATGATTCCGACAACAGGCTCTGCATTGTCAGGGATAGTTGGCATAACCTTCTGCTGCGCATCAGGACCTGCTGCAGGTACATCAGCGAAGAGAGTCTTGAGCTGCGCCTCGATAGCGTTCACATCAATGTCACCTGAGATGATAATAGCCTGCATATCAGGTCTGTACCAGGTCTGATAGAAATCGACAAGATGGTGCGGTTCGAAAGTCTCAAGGTTTGTCTTTGATCCGATAAGAGTACAAGTCTCATATTTTGAGCCGCCGTAGAGATAAGGAAGCTCAGCTTCGTGCATTCTCCAGTCAGCTGTACGACGAGTTCTCCACTCTTCGACAATGACACCGCGCTCTGCCTCAATTTCTGCAGGATCGTTGGTCACGAAGTGTGAATAATCGTGAAGAATGAGAAGAGCAGTATCGATGATGCCCTGACGGATAGTAGGGACATCTGTAAGCATATAACTGGTCTGCTCGACACCTGTACCCGCATTGATGTTGCGTCCGAATTCTACGCCCACCTTTGCAAAGTAGTCCAGCATCATCTTGCCAGGAAGATTCTTTGTTCCGTTGAGACACATATGTTCCAGGAAGTGTGCAAGACCATCCTGTGCAGGAGTTTCCTGAATGGCGCCGACATTGGTTACCAAATAGAAGTCGGCACGCTGAGCAGGAAGCTCATTGTGAACCAGATAATAAGTCAGGCCGTTGTCCAGCTTGCCATAACGATAAGCTGGGTCGTTAGGAAGTGGGGCCGTTGGGTTGAAACCCTGTGCAACTGCGCTCACTGCAATTACAATGAACAATGCTGCTGAGAATAAAATTTTCTTCATTTTTTGATATAAAATATTGTTTGGCACAAATGTATATAAAATCACAATACCTTGTATCGCAAAGTAGTGAAAAATTAAAATCGTAAAAAAATTTGCATTACAGAAAAATGTTCTTACCTTTGCAATCCCAATAAGGCAACGCGGAAATAGCTCAGTTGGT
>DCGE01000100.1:0-4858 GCA_002314525.1 Prevotellaceae bacterium UBA1786
ACCTGGGACGGAAAATATCTGTATTCAGGTAAATCGACATACCAGTCGGATATTATTGCGACGTGGGACGGAAAGTATCTTTATCAGGGAAGGTCCTCGTACCAGTCAGACATTATTATGACCTTCGACGGAAGCTATCTGTATAAAGGATGATCAACGTATCAATCAGATACCATGTATACATATAACAAGAAAAAATTGTATAAAGGACGTTCGACTTATCAGTCGGATATCGTATTGACAACCGATTCGGCAGTCCCTGTTGCTGTTTTGTGGCTGATTCAATGATGAAAAAAAGGGATGGACTGGTATCACTACCCCCATCCCAAAAAGTACTCATGAAAACAATTAAACCCTGAATGAATCAGGTTTTTTGCATATTACGAGCGCAAAGTTAATATATAAATTTGAAATAACCAAATATTATGCCTCTTTTTTTGAGAATGTACTTTTTAGTCACTAAAAAATATCTAGTTCATTGATTATGTGGTAGATTTTGAAAAATAATCATTACCTTTGTATAATTTTAAAATATAATAGATGATACCATATCGCTATTCCATATTATTCAGTGCTCTGTTCGTCTTTCTTTCGTGTGGAGAGAGGGAGGCAGAGGAAAAGTCGGATGACTTGCCAGATATTTTTCCGGATTACATCGGTGTCACGGTTCCTGACGGGATAGCACCTTTGAATTTCGGTGTTGAGGGAGCAACGCATATTCAGGCGGTGGTAAGATCGGAGAAATCGGAAATGACTGCAATTGGTTCGGATCATGTGGAATTCGATATAGACGACTGGCATCATTTGCTTGCCGATGCTCTGAAACTCAATATCACGGTCTCAGTATGGAACGATGTGCATCCCGATGGGGTGGAATACAAGGCGTTTGAAATACAGGTATCAAAGGACAGTATCGATCCATGGATTGCCTATCGTCTGATTCCTCCCGGATATGAGGGGTGGAACAAGATGGGAATATACCAACGCAACCTCACCGGCTTTGAAGAACTCACGGTGGTTGACAATACGGACAATGGACGCGGTTGCGTGAACTGTCATAACGCATGCAACTCAGATCCGGATCTCTTTACACTCCACAGTCGTGGGGAATATGGAGGTACGTTGATTCAACGGAACGGGAAGCTGGAATGCATCAACCTGAAGAACTTTGCCCCCGGCTTACAGGGCTCCTACAATGCCTGGCATCCAAGTGGACGATATATTGCTTTCTCAAGTAACACCACCGTCCAATCATTTTTCGCCAAAAGCCGTGAGAAGATTGAAGCATACGATTTACGGGGAGATTTGATTGTCTATGATGTTGAGAAGAAGGAAGTGAAGTGGGATGAGAGGTTTACGGACTCACTGAACCTCGAATCGTTCCCAATATTCAGTCCTGATGGTAAGTGGCTTTATTTTGAGACGATGAAACCTGTTGATATGCCAGTGGAATATGAGAAACTGAAATACAGTATTGTGAGAGTTCCCTTCGATCCAGAAACGGCTTCATTGGGCGAAGTGGATACCATTTTCTCTGCATATGAAAAGAACCGTACAGCTATCATTCCGAAGATATCACCCGATGGACGGTATATGAGGTACAGCACAGCGCCGTGTGGTGCAATGAACCTATATCATATTGATTCAGACCTTGCCTTGATGGATCTGCAGACTCGTGAGGAACTGAACTGTTCAGTCATCAACAGTGACGACAGTGAGAGCTATCATGTATGGAGTACAAATGGCCGGTGGGTGATTTTCAGTTCAAAACGTATTGACGGGCGTTTTACACGACTTTTCATCACACATTGGGACGGACATTCATGGACAAAGCCGTTCTTGCTTCCTCAGCAGGATCCGAAACAGAACACACTACTCATGATGGCTTATAATCTGCCCGAGTTCCTTGTCAAACCGATTAATATCTCCCGTTCTGAATTCCGGGAACTGATAGGATATGAAAAATAAAGTTACTTATTCCCCATTAGTGTGGACCATTGCACTGACAGTGCTGTTCCTGGTTTCATATGTAGCGGTTGTCGGTACCATGTATCCGAACGCACTCAGGATGATAGAGGGAAATGCGTGGATTGATAACTGGATCCTGCAGTTTTTCCGTTGGCCGTATATCGGTGCGTTACTGATGGCACTACCAATGGCGATAGCATCATGGATTCTTGCATTTATTCTGAAAATCATACGTCTGAAGAAACTTATGCCTTTGAGCATCATTGTAGCTCTTTACGGTGCTTATGCATATCCGCCGACATTCAGTGCTGCTCAAGTGGATTACAGGTTGTTTTGCGAAGACTTGGATACGGACGAAGATATATTGAAATGCACTTACCTATTTGAGAAGAAGGACTATGATGGTTTACGCAGACATGTAGTAGATAAGGGATTCCAGATGTCCTCGATAGGAGCACGTTTCCTTATGTTGACCGAAAGTGCCCAGGGAACATTGCTCAAGAATCTTTTCCATTATCCCGTACACAGTACAGAGGATTTCCTTTTCCGTGGTGAACGTTCAGAGGTTCCTTGTATGTTCAATATTCTATTCTATGATAACATCGGCATATATGATGAAGCATTCCATCAAGCTCAGGAATATGCAATGCTGCAGGACGATTTCTGTTTTTTCAGCGTCACACACATGATTGACTATGCCATCAGGGAATATGATTGGAAAATTGCTGAGAAACTCTTGTGCGTACTTGATCAGGCCTTGTTCTACGGTGATTTTGTGAAGGATAGGAGAGAACAGGTGAAAGCCGGAAAGAAACTCCATCCTAAGAATGAGGCTTCGTTGCGTAATGATAGTTTCGTAACAACATATTCCTTGCAGAATGAGATGGTTTATATGCTGTTGGACGAAATAGGTGATCGTGACAAAATTGAAGATTATGCAATTGCATCGATGTTGCTGAGAAAGAAAGTGGGGCAATTATGCTATGTTCTTGGGAGTTTCAAGAAATATGCAGATGTTCCGGGAGATCAACTTCCAGAGTGTATCCAGCAGGCAATTGAAATCAATTCATCAAAAGGAACCCCCCTTCAGGATGCACAACCGGGAACATATGCATATTTCTATTATTATGTTCCGATTCCTGAAATTGAAATCCGTCCAGGGGAAATGGAACATCATTAATTATTGTGAGTTGTTTTGTATTTGCAATTTATTTTGTACCTTTGTATCATCTAATCTTTTGTGGTAAATATGATAGAAGAACCAATTCTGAACTCACATAACAAGGACGAGTTTCCTCCTGCACATACGGCAGAACATTTGCTGAACCAGACAATGGTTAGAA
The DNA here is from genome assembly GCA_002314525.1 of Prevotellaceae bacterium UBA1786. The sequence continues at coordinate 3,312 of DCGE01000100.1, forward strand.
TGTTCGGATGTGGCAGATCGAGGAACATGCATATTGAGAGAAAGAAGTCAAAAATCAACTATGAGTTGGCTGAATGTCCGACAGCGGAGCAGGTTGCTGAGATAGAACGACGGATGAACGAACTGATTGAACAGAACCTACCTGTTACATACGAGTTCGTCAGCCGTGATAACATTCCTGATGGTGTACTTCTTGACAAGCTTCCCGATGATGCCAGTGAGACTCTCCGAATAGTTCGTATCGGTGATTATGATATATGTCCGTGTATTGGCAGTCATGTCGGCTCAACGAAGGAAATAGGCGGATTCCGAATCACAAGTACCAGCTATAACGAGGGCAGTTTCAGGATTGTCTTCAGAGTAAATGCAGAATAGATTTTAAAATGAATTTATAGAACCCACCTTAAGTAACTTCCTTATGAACAAATGTTTGTTATTTCTTTTATCATTTAGCTTCTTCATTCATGCTTCGGCAATTGACTATCAGAACTGGATGAAGGAGCTTCCCGACGAACTGAAGATTTGTTATTCATCGATTCCGGGAACCCATGACTCCGGAACGAAGGGTTTCAGTTTCAGTGGTGAGACTCAGAAACTGTCCATCAAAGAACAACTCAATGCCGGTGTTCGTGCTTTTGATATACGTGCGGGAGTATATAATTCCTCAACACTCCGCATCTATCATAGCGAGTACCTGTGTGGAGATGAAAGCATGGAACAGATATTCGATACATTTACCGGATTTCTGACAGAACATCCATCGGAATGCCTCTTCATTATACTTAAGAGGGAATGTGGAGATGAATCAACTTGGAAGTCTTTGATGGCGGGGTGTCTTGAGAAGTATAAATCATTTTTTGTTGATCTGAAGAGGGGACAGAACATTGGACAGACACGTGGCAAGATTTTCATGATGAGTCGTGATAAGTATGCCACAACTCCGTTCGGCTCTTATTTCCTTTCCGGATGGAAAGACAATGCCACATCCGACAATTATATCAAAGGTTCAGGCTCATATCAGATGCCTGTAAGGATACAGGATATCTATGATGCCGAAGACAAGATTGCAGACAAGAAAACAGATATCGTTAAGTTGCTTGATGAGTGTGCAAAGAAGAAAAGCACATATACATTCTTTATCAACCATACATCCGGCTATACTGCAACGACGATATGGGACAACAGGTATGTTGCCGATTGTGCTTCGATATGCAATCCAATAGTCATCAATCATATGGCTGAAATTAACGGTCCGGCTGGTGTTATCATGACTGACTTTGCAGGAGTGGATCAGGTGAGTTCCGGTGGAAAGACGTATGATGTCAATGGGAAGAAATTGGTGGATGCCGTCATCAATCATTGCTATAGGATTGCGGAAATCCTTCATCCGGCTGCTATTGAAACCCCATCAACGGAAATTTCCTCTTCAACCGCTTATGACATTCAGGGAAAACAGATTGTTCTCGGCTCATATCATGGCATCTATGTAATTAACGGAAAAAAATACTTAAGGTGAGTTTTATTAAATTCACCGAATAGATAATAATT
>DCGE01000100.1:4905-15866 GCA_002314525.1 Prevotellaceae bacterium UBA1786
CAGCACTTTTGGCTTTGTTTCGGCATCTTGCTGTTTGTCAGTCGGTCACAATGTCCACATTGCTGACTGTCAGCAAAGTCCGTTTTTTATAGCTGAAGGCTCTCCTTCCGCACAGCAACCTGCTCGGAACAAACTTCAAAATTGCAAGAAATGAATTTATAGAACCCACCTTCAGAAAATGATGAAACGATTCAGTTTTGGTCTTATCAGTGCAATTGTGGCAATAATGGTTTCTGCACAGGAACTGAAAATTAATCACGGGCCTTATCTTCAATGTCCGTCAACAGACGGTATGTCAGTGTATTTCACGACTGATGAACTCTCTTTCTCGTGGGTTGAAGTCAGGGGTGGGCAGTGGGACAGTCCGAAAGCATTCTATGAAATGCGTGATGGCATGAGAAATGCCTACGCAAATCGATTCAGTATTGAACTGTCAGGACTTGAACCAGCGACAGCCTATCAGTACCGTATCGTATCAGTCAAGATGAATGAATTCCAACCATACAAAATCAAGATGGGAGAAAGGATTATGTCCGATTGGTATTCTTTCAAGACTGTGGATCCGAAAAGAGAATCATTTTCCTTCATGATATATAATGATGTGCATGAAAATGCAGGAAGACTTGCTCGTGAATACATGCTCTTTGCTGTGGAATCAGCTGATTTCGTTGTATTCAACGGAGATATGATTGACAACTATTCCACACCGGATCAACCATATAAAGGCTTTATTGACATCTCGGTTGAACGCTTTGCCCGTACCACACCGTTCATCTATACCCGTGGCAATCATGAGACCAGAGGAAAGTTGGCACGTCAGTATCACGAGATAGTAGGTACTCCTAACGGCCGGTTCTATAATATATATTATTATGGAAATACTGCATTGCTCGTTCTCGATACAGGCGAGGATAAACCTGATGACACGAAGGTGTATGCGGGAATCAATGACTTTGATGGCTATCGAACCCAACAGACGGAATGGTTGAAAAAGGTGTTGTCCACTAAGGAATTCCGTAAGGCAAAGCATAAGATTGTCCTCATGCACATGCCTCCGTTTGAATGTCCGAATACGCCTGACAACGAGAATCACGGATGTCGCCAGATTCAGAAAGAATGGCTGCCTTTGTTCAATAAGGCAGGAATCGATCTGATGTTCTGTGGACATACCCATGAATACATTTTCCAGACTCAGGGAACCAAAGGCAACGACTTCCCTATCGTAGTCAGCGACAATCACAGTGCTATCCGTGTTGATGTGTCGGATGATGCTATACGTGTTCAGGTAAAGAACGAAGATGGAAAACTTCTGTTGGATAGCGGCTTCTAAGATGATAAATTAATTAAATAATATAGAAGGCTTTATGAAGATATTAGGCAACATTCTTTGGCTGATTTTCGGTGGACTTGAGTCTGCTGTTGGTTATTTCTGGGGCGGTTTGGTCCTCTGTATCACAATTATCGGCATTCCGTTCGGACTTCAGATATTCAAAATCGGACTCTTGTGTCTATGGCCATTTGGTTCGGAGGTATGCAAAAGTGAAAATTCTTCCGGCTGCATAAGCATTCCGATGAACATAATATGGATAATAGTCGGTGGATTATACGCCTTCCTTGTCCATGTGATTTTTGGTTTGCTGTTGTGCATTACCATTATCGGCATTCCGTTCGGAACACAGCATTTCAAGATGGCCGGACTCAGTCTTGCTCCATTCGGCAAGACCATAAAGACAGGTTTCTGATAATTGATATCGAACTTTTGGAAGTAAACAGAATATGGTTGAATCGGAAAAAGAAGTCCTTGACTTAGCTCAGTTGGCAGGACATATCTTGCTCGAGAACGGAGCAGAGATTACCCGTGTTGAGGAATCAATGGAAAGAATTACCAACTATTACGGAATTAATTCCGGCAATTTCTTCGTTTTGAGTAATGGGATCTTTACCACAGGACGTACAAATTATGCAAAAGTGGAATTTATTCCTTTCAAGGGTGCGCAGCTTGAAAGGGTTGCGGAAGTCAATCAGATCTGCCGTGATATCCAGAAAGGAAAATATACAATTGAAGAGGCACGTTCGAAACTTCTTGCTGTAAGAACATTACAATCAAAATCCTGGATAACACGCGTCATAGGAAGTGCATTCGGAGCAGGTTTTTTCTGTATGATATTCGGTGGTGGCCTTCTTGATTCACTTGCTTCGTTTGTTGTCGGATTCTTGCTCTGGCTATTTGTGGTCTTTGTCAGTGCACCTCATATGTCAAAGACATTCGGCAATATTCTTGGAGGTGCATTGGCTACTTTGCTCTGTATCTTGTTTCACAGAATTGGCTTTGGAAACAATCTTGGAAATATGATTGTTGCATCAATCATCCCTTTAGTTCCCGGAGTACCGTTCGCAAACGGAATAAGGGATATTGCCAACGAGGATTATATAGCCGGAACCACACGTCTTATGGATGCGTTGATGGTCTTCTTCTGTATAGCCATGGGGGCGTCGAGTACTTTGCTGGTTGACGGGTGGATTCAAGGTTCGATAGTCGAACTCAATGGAATGGTTACGGACCCATTGACACATTCTCTGATAATTCAGTGGCTGGCTGCATTTATCGGTACTATAGGCTTTGCCGTGATATTCGGTGTGCCATCACGCAATTATCTCTCATGCGGACTGGTCGCATCTCTTGGATGGGTGTTGTATTTGACTTTATACAGATATACATCATTGGGCATACCAGTATCCACCTTCTTTGCAACGGTTCTGGTTGCAATACTTACCAGCCTTTTATCAAGAAGGTACATGACTCCTGCCACGATTTATATTATCACTGGCATATTCCCGATGGTGCCTGGAGGTGGACTCTTCTGGACGACATACTACACTGTTTCCAGCCAGCTCCACGAGTCTTTTACAATGGGATTCCTCTCTGTTAAGATAACGATAGCAATTGTGTTGGGAATAGTTTTCGTTAATGAACTTCCGAAGAAGTTTTTCAGTATCTTCAAGAGAAGTATATGACAATAAAGGGGCTTATTACATAAATATGAAAAGAACTTTGTTTGTATGTCTTCTGGCTCTGATGTCAGTAAATGCATTTTGTCAGAGTGTTAAGAAGATGGCTTCCCAGATGGGAATCGGTTGGAATCTCGGAAACACCCTCGATGCATATTGTTTCGGCAATGCTGCCGATTCCGAAACCAGTTGGGGTAATGTCAAGACCGAGAAATGGATGATTGATTCTATTGCGAAAGCCGGGTTCAAGTCGGTCAGGATTCCAGTGAGATGGTATCCTCATTTCACATATTCAGACAACAAGATGGTCATTGATGCCACATGGATGAACCGTGTGAAGGAGATTGTAGGCTACTGTTTTGACAATGATTTGTACGTCATCATCAACACTCATCACGAGATGTGGCTTGAAGGACGTCCGTTCTATGCGGATTCTTCACGTGTATATAAACAATTTCGCGCCTTATGGACGGAGATTGCGACAGCTTTCCGTGATTACGACCACAAACTTCTTTTTGCCGGAACCAACGAAGTTCATGTCGGCAATGATTGGGGCCGTCCGAATGATGAGAATTCAGAGGTGCAGAACGGCTACAATCAGGCCTTTGTTGATGCAGTTAGGGCTACGGGCGGAAAGAACAAAGACCGCAATCTTGTAGTGCAGACATACGCAGCCAATGCTGATTTCGGTGTTGAACTCTTTCGACTTCCAAAAGATAAAGTGAAGAACCACCTTCTCGTTGAGGTCCATAACTATGATCCATACAAATATGGTCTAACTGATGAAGTCCGTTTCTGGGGCCGGAAATACATCGAACTTGGAACCGTCAGCAGTGATGATGAGGGCGACTCCAAAAAACTCTATGATAGACTCAAGAGGGAATTCACTGACAAGGGGATACCGTTTATTGTCGGAGAAATGGGTGCGAACTATCACACGGCAAAAGACGAACAGGAACTGAAATTGGTAGAAGAATCTTGCGGAGAATACTACCATACCATCCTCAACCTAATCAAGGTGAGTGGCGGTGTACCTTTTATCTGGGATAACGGCCAGACCTTCCGTCGGGGCAAGGAGTGTTTCGGTTTGTTCGACAGAAGGAATAACATGAAATGCATGCATCAGCAGGTACTGGAGGCGGTCAGGCAGTATCGTTAATTACTTGTTCTCTGCTCGAATGTTGAAGCCGGAAGGCCGTAGGCGTTGACGAGGTTGGCACGTGTGAACGGTTGCCAGCCATAACGCACCTTGACAGGTTCTGATGCCGATGAGGTGATGTATATTTCCTTATCTACTATCGTTGCCTTAGCGGGATATGTGTTTCCGTTTGAGTCAATGACTTCGAACGTTCTGAGTGCCTTGCCGTCAGATGACGACAGCCCCTCTGCATAGTCAAAACTCAGTATTATAAGTCCGTTGCTCATCAGTTTGGCTTTTTTGATCATCGGTCCGCATTTTGAAGAAGGGTGGGATATGTAATAAGGAAGTCTGTAAACATCAGCCAATGCAAGTCTTGCAAGACGTTCGCCGACCGGCTGTTTGGTACGAGGATGGACGTCTGTTGAATCTCCTACATCCGATGATACAGCCATTCCAATATTCTTGATCTTATATGAAAGTTGTCTCTGGCTGTTTCTGAATTCCGGCCATGTCGGACGGTTGAGAGACGAGAGCTGCACATAGAGGAACGGCATGTCTTTATCGTTCCAGTAGCTGCGCCAGTCATTGACGAGCAACTCGAACAACTTCTCATGTACTTTCGTGTTATGGGCGTTTGATTCCCCCTGATACCATATCACTCCTCGGATATTGTATCTGTCGAGGGGTTCATTGGCTGATTCGAACATATAAGCAGGTTCGTATGGATGATGGAGTTCCTTGTCGCCTCGTCGGATAGCAAGGGCAAGGTTTTTCTGTGCACGTCCTATGCACCAGTCTTGTATTAGTGGATTATTGACCCAATCATGCAGAATCTCAGGGAATTCTTTTTCAAGAGTTCGTCGTGATATCCATCCTTCGGTGTTGGTTCCGCCGACTGAGTTGTTGATGAGTCCAATTGGTACATTGAGTTCTTTCCGGAGCATCTTCCCGAAGAAATATGCTATTGCAGAGAAATTATCAGCAGTCTTTCTTGTACAACCTGTCCATGACGTATGTGACATGTAGTCCATCGCGTTGATGGCATCAATCGTCTTCTCATCCCATTCCTTGTGGTCGGTAGGTCTTATTGGACGTGGATTAAACAGACGGAGCGGCGTGTCGGTATCTTCCATGTCCGTTAGATTCACTTCTCCTCGTCTGAACTCATTGCAGTCACGCAGGAAGAATGCCATGTTTGACTGTCCCGAACACAGCCATACCTCACCGACCATCACATCGTGGTATGTCAGTACTTCATTGCCGTCAGTTACCTTCATCTCGTAAGGTCCGCCGGCCTCCATCTTCTTCAGTTTGACAGTCCATCGGCCTTTCTTGTCTGTCTTTGCCGTCGAACTGCAATCTGCAATCGAAACCTTTACTTTGCTGCCTGGTTTTGAGTGACCAGAAATAATCAATGGAATATTTCGTTGGAGTACCATGCTATCGGAATATACCTCTGCCATACGGAGAGTTCCCTGGGCTTTGATATTACCTGGCATTGAAATCATGATGACGAACAGTGTCAGAACTGTTGTTTTGACAGGTAACTTCCCTACAATGTATCTTATTGCCATAGTCGGTTATTGTGGTTATTAAATGCAAAAGTAATAAAAATAAATGGTTTTTATGGCATATCTCAATTCTTTTTTGTAATTTTGCCTTGTAATCTCCACAAATTAAGTAAAGCTATATGAATAATATCGTTATTAATGGAAATACTATTAAGGTCAGCGGCGATCTGGATAAGTCTGGTGCTGATAAGGTCGTAGCAGCTATGTCAACCGAGACGGTGTTCACACTCGACTTTGCTGAAGTAGGCAATATCAATTTCGCAGCTTTGCGTTCACTGCTCCGCTGTCGTCAAAGTGGTATTCAATTCAGTATCATAAATGCAAGTTCCGATGTTGCTGAACGTTTTGAGGATACGGGCGTGGCTTCATTCGTCAATGTCACTCGCAAGCCGAAACCATTGAAGCTTGGCACATACGATGAATTCGGAGGTGGATTCCTCTCAAAGTCGTTCAATAGCGATGACGGTGATTCTGTTATGAAGGTCTATGGTCCGAGGGCTCCTCGCTGGTTTGCAACACAGGAGAAAAACATTGCCAAGGCCGTCATGCTCTTCGGTATCCCGACACCGTTGGTTGGTTCTCTGTATGAGGATGAGGAAAACACAGGTCTTGATTTCGAACGCATAGAAGGCAAGCGTTCGCTCTCACGTATCATCTCTCAAGAACCTGAAAAAATGCGCGAGATATCCGTCTTGTTTGCCGATATGTGTAAGGAACTCCACTCCAAGCAATGCGATACTCGTGTCTTCCCTGATAGGAAGATATCTTATCGGCGTGCTGTCTTATCATGCAAGGATTTCAATGAAGAGGAAAAGCTGAAAGTGATGGCTTTCATTGATAGTGTACCCGATGCTACTACCTGTCTGCATGGTGATATGCAGCCGAGCAATATCATCACCAACGGTGTTGATACTCTTTGGATTGACCTTGCCGACTTTAGCTATGGAAACCCTATGCTCGATATTGGTATGTGGTTCTTCCTCTCTATGTTGAATCCTGAGCATCTTTGCCAGCATATCTTCCATATGACAAAGTCACAGATGGCCGAGATGTGGGATATTTTCATGGAAGTGTATTTCGATGCCAAGACTCCTGAACAGAAGACGGAATGCATCAATACCGTTGAACCTTACGCGGCGCTACACATGCTTTATCTCGGTGCCAACTTCCGTTTCGAACCTGGCATGGTCGAGTATATCAAGGACAAGCTCCTTAAATAAACAAAAAAAATCAGCAAGCCGTTTTCAGAATGATGACTTGCTGATTTTTTTAGACAAATCTGTTACTTCTTCACCTCGATGACAAGAACTCCGGCTGAGTATGGCAGAAGATCCAGCTTGGTCGTTCCGTCCTTTGTTTCTGGAGCATCGTGCTTCAAGCTTACGGCATTCTTGTTCTCCATGCTGTTTGCTGTTTTTAGATCACCCGGAGCGTAATAGTCGTATGCCGTACTGATCACATCCTGCCAGTTGCCTTTGATGTTGATAGTGTATGGCTTGTCCGTCGGGTTCACCACCTTCACTATCACATCACTTCCGTTCTCTGACATTGTGGTGTTGATACTTACATCACCTGTCTGACCGGAATAGGCAAGCCTATATCTTGAGAAGTGGTCGAACCACAGATTGGTGACCTGATAGTTCGGTGCAACAAAAAGGTCCTTATAGTCAAAGTTGATGAATGCGTTGTTCCAATCAGGAGAGTCGGTCCTTCTTATGAATAAGGCTGCGGCACCCATAGCCACAACGTCCTTCTGCTCACACATGTTCAGAAATTCACCTGCAAACAGTCCTGTCCTCCAGTCGATGCTGTTCAGGTTCCATTCCGAGATGAACAGCTTTATGTTCGGATTCGGTCCTTCACTAATCCATTTTGCGTAGCGGTCATATTGTTCTCCCAGACGTTTTGGTCCTGTAGCATAGCCGTTCTGCTGCTCGTAGTGGTGAAGACTCATGTAGTCAAAGTATTTTCCTGAACGCTTGATGAACTGCTCATCCTCCTGAAAACCTCCGCATACAATTATCTTTATGTCTGGGAACAGTTTTCGCATCGCCTTTGAGTATTCACGTACACAATGTTCATATTTCTCTATACCCATCTCCCACATCTCGTTGTCAATCTCCCAATACTTTACATTGTATGGTTCCGGGTGTCCGTTCTTTGCACGCTTCGAACCCCATTCTCCGGTTGCAGGTTCGTTGCAATAGCGCAACCAGTTCACCGCGTTCTGCAACAGCGAGTCAAACTCCTCGGCAGGTCGTTCAAATCCCACACTGACAACTATCACTGGTTCGCTGTTTATCTCTCTGCAGAATCGTATGTACTCATCTGTCCCGAAACAATTCTGATCATAGTCCATCCACATCCAGTGATCCCATCTGCGACGCTCTTCCTGTTTTCCGATTCCCCAACGCCAGTCGTATTGGGCAGCATAACCGCCTCCAGGCCAGCGCAGACAGGTAGGGTGGAGGTCTTTCACTGCATTGAACACATCAGGACGGAAGCCACCGAGAGCCTTGCCTGACTGGGTCGTGAGACTCACCTCGTCAACCTGAACCATACCGTTTTCCACACAGATGGCAAAACATCCGCTGTCGGCCGAGACCTCTGGTTTCATTTCGATTTCGTACTTCTTCCAGTCGGCTGACAGTGTTCCTATTTTCTGCTTTGCAACGGTCTTTCCATTGTCTTGCAACTCTACACTCAGTGTGCCGTTGCCTTTTGCATAGATGTATCCTATGTATTTCTCTCCCTTTACGATATACTGCGGACCTTGCATCAGTCCACTCTTTGTCGTTGTGGTCACTCTCTGTGAGTAGTTTATGTTCACGGCATCGCCTTTTACGAGTTCGAAACTGCCATTACCGAACGACTTCCACTGCGGGGCAACCTGCGGCACCTGTACGTCTTTCGGAGTTCCCTGGAAATACACCTTCTTACCGTCGGGTGAGGTGACTCTGATGTTTCGGTATGTTGTTTCGGTGTAGTTGACCCAGAATGTGATGTCGTTCTTGCCTTTTTGGGCCATGTCCTTTTGTGAGAGAATCATTTTGCCGTCCCAGTACACCTTCGTCTGTCCTCCACGGCATGCGATGCGCAGCTTGTGCCACTCCTGGTTCTCGTTTATCTGCTTTTCGTTGGCTTCCTTGCTGACTGATGCCTCAAGGGTCGTCATCTTGCGCATACGTCCGCCGAAACCTGCCATCTCCTTCTCAACCATCGATGCTATTGAGAAGTCGGGTACCACACTCTGTTGCTGCATGGCCTGACGTGCCCGGTTCATCTGCTCGTTCTGGCGCATAGCCTCGGTCTGACCTACATTCAGAGTCCTGACCTCATATTTCGGATTGTGGATACGGAAGAAATATGGCTTGTCATTTCCGTCGTTCTTGAATGCAAAGCGAATGTCAAGCAGACCACCGCTCCATGCACGTCGTGCCAGACGGTATGCCCTCCAGTTTACGTCCATCGTGATGTCGTAGTTATCACTCTCCACGGTCGTTATCTTCAGGGGCTGTTCATATCGGGTAGGGGAGTGGAGCACTTCTTCGTCGTCCATGAACCATCCGTCGAAATAGCCGTCACGTGGATGGATGCCCGGATAGTGTTCGGGCTCAAATGAGCGCTCAAATATCAGTTCCTGCCATACACCGTTATTGGCAGAGAAATAGATATGTTCAAATAACTGCCCGTAAATCATCGGGTCGATGATTCCGGAAGGTTTGCTGGCATCGATGTCGATGTCGATGATGTCTTCACTTCTTGCCTCCTCTCCACTCCAACATATCATCAGTGCCGGAAGCAGGGCTTTTAGGATTGATTGTAATTTCATGGTTAATATAACTTCGGTCATTTACTTCATTGACAGTACAAGTCCGTCGTGAGCCGGAACGGTGAGGTGGAGTGGGGCGTATGGTAGCAGCGGACCTTGAATGGTACCTTGTACTGTAGGCAGCAGGGACTCAAACGTCGTATATGCATTTTCCGGCAGACGCATGTATTCAAATGCATGTTCAGGAATCCTCAGTTCTATGTCTTGATCTGAATCCGAGAAGTTGGCTGCTACGATGATCAGTTCATTGTCCGATGCACGTAGAAAGGCATATACTTTATTCGTGTCCATCTCGGTGTTCTCGTAGTTGAAGTACATCACATCGAACATCTTTCCTTCGCTGATGGCTCTGTGTGTGTTACATATTTCCAACACCTTGTTATAATATACGCGCGCTTGTTTCTCGTCGTCTGAGAGAAGTGTATCGTCATATTTTCCTTTGTTCCTCCAACGACGTATCCTGTCTATCGTCCAATAGTCAAAGATCGTTGTCCTGCCGTCGTAGCCGCTGAATCCTTCTTGGTCTTTTGCCGGTTCTCCGAGTTCCTGTCCGAAGTATATCATAAACGGATTTGTCCCCAACAATGCCGATACAAGTAAGGCTGGACGGCCTTTCTTCCAGTCGCCTGCAAAGAACTCCGACGGAAGTCGTTGCTCATCGTGGTTCTCAAGGAAGTTCAGCATGTGGTCACGTATGTCATCCACAGCCTGCCAGCAACTGGTGATAAGTGATGCCGACTGTCCCCAGATAACCTGTTTCAACGTGTCATACAGTCCTACTTTGTCGTATAGGTAGTCGAAATGGCCGTTATGTATGTAGTTCCTGTATTCTGACGGATTATATACTTCGGCAACAAAGATGATGTCCTGATGCTTTTCCTTTACCTGTGGTATGGCCCAACCCCAGAATTCGCAAGGAACGAGTTCTGCCATGTCGCAACGGAAACCGTCAATACCTTTACCTGCCCAGTAAAGCAGGATGTCAAGCATCTTATGCCACGTGTCGCGGTTGTTGTAGTTGAGTTTGGCTGTGTCCGTCCAGTCACCGTCATGATAATGGTTTGGATAGTAGTTCGTGTCTGTAAAAGGATGGGTTGTTCCCTTGTATTCTGCAGCTACATGATTCGGGATGAAGTCAATAAGCACACGGAGTCCTGCCTTATGGCTTCGGATGACGAGGTTCTCGAATTCCTTCATTCGTTTGCTGACATCAGTGGCAAGGTCGGGACATACATCATAGTAGTCCTTCACAGCATACGGACTACCTGCCAATCCCTTTACGAGTGAGTGGCTGTCATTTTCGATGCCGAACGCCGTGTAGTCTGTCTTCGTTGCATGGCAAAGTACTCCCGTATACCAGATGTAGTTTGCTCCGAGGTCATGGATTGCTTTCAGTGCTTTACTTGTG
>DCGE01000187.1:0-1071 GCA_002314525.1 Prevotellaceae bacterium UBA1786
ACGAGAAGGATGACGATGGTGCTGAGCTGCTGTTCCCTCACACCAAGGAGTGGATTGGCTATACCGAGAGTGGCCGTGAGGTAGTACGCCGTCGTAGCGAGCGAATTAAACGCCTTGATGATGATTTGCCAAAGGTAGCAATCAGTTATAAACAATTTTTAGGTAATGAATAATGAAGACGGCTACCGTTCGATATAAATCACTTTTGAAAGATGGTTATCGATTTGATCCCGATATCCATCTAAGTGAAGGTGTCGTCATTAGACGCACATTAGAATCATTACCATTCCCTCTGTCTACTGTTGGAGATAACTCTGATAGGGTTTTCTTGGGTAATATCTTTTCGCGTGTATTTGTGAAGGATAACACTCACGGCCTTCCGTACTTGGCTGCTTCCGATACTGTGCTGTCAAACATAGATACAGGAAGGTTTTTGTCTAATAAACAAGCGTCAGAGTTAAGTAACCTTATACTGAAAAAGGATTGGATTCTTATCACATGCTCTGGTACATTAGGAAACGTTACATATACTAACCAGTCTTTTGAAAATCATATTGCAACGCACGATTTGATTCGTGTCGTTCCAAACGATGGAAAGGTTCGAAAAGGTACTCTATATGCTTTTCTGTCGAGCAAATATGGCTATTATCAGATTACTCAATCAATGTTTGGTGGGGTTGTTAAACATATAAATGACTCACACGCAAGAGGTATAGTTGTTCCTATATTTCCTGACGATGTTCAAAACGAGATTGAACAACTGATATCATCTGCAGCAGAGGCACGAGAAAAGGCTTCCTTGTTGTTAAAAGAAGCCCACCGATTGGTAGAAGAATTCATCAACTATTCACCTTCGGAGAGCAAGAGCGGATATGGTGTTAAAGCATCATCGCTCATTAACTCTTACACTCATAGATTTGAGGGAGCATACTATGTGTCTGAGAATAGGTCACTATTCGAGTACATCAAGAAAACATTTGATTATAAACCTCTTAAGGAACATACCGACAAGATATTCAGGCCTGGAATATTCAAAAGACAATATGTAAAGAACGGAGTTCCTTTTCTTGG
>DCGE01000187.1:1081-1297 GCA_002314525.1 Prevotellaceae bacterium UBA1786
CGGAGCAGACATAATGTTAGCAACGCCAACCAGTGAAAAACAGCTCTCGTTCAAACAGGTAGAATCGATGCCTGAGTTACTGGTTCATAAAGGATGGATTCTCATTACTTGTGGAGGTACTATTGGCAACGCCGTGTATGTTGATGATCAACTATCAGACTGTGCGATTTCTCAGCATGTTCTGAGAGTCAAGCCGCAGAATATTGAAGATGCTGG
>DCGE01000187.1:1358-1574 GCA_002314525.1 Prevotellaceae bacterium UBA1786
TCATCATCGATAGGATATAAGTTAATTACCATGTACACATATGGTTCTGTTATTCCACAAGTTGAACCGCATCATATTGAAAGGATTCCAGTCCCTTCTTTTCCAGTGGAACTACAGAAGCGGCTCAATGGTCTAATTAACGAATATTCAGACAATCTTTCATTTGCAAAAGAGTCTGAAAAACGGGCCAAAGCTATAATCGAAGAAACAATCGCG
>DCGE01000187.1:1650-5062 GCA_002314525.1 Prevotellaceae bacterium UBA1786
AATGCAGGCGAGAAGCGCCTGATCGATTACCTCAAGGAGAATCTTCCGGACGATTACTACATCGTGCCTAACGGAGAGTACGCAATGAAGTCTCCGCAGGGTATGGTGAACTACTGGGAGTATGATTGCCTGGTAGTGGCACCTCACGCGATATACCACATCGAGAATAAGGACTGGGGCGGAAACCTCATTGGCGATGATTTCGCGTGGTTCATCAACGGTGTGGAGAGGAAGAATCCTTATCCTGGTGCGACCCTCAAATCAAAGCTGATTGCGGGCAAACTGGGCAGCAAGAATCCAGACTGGAGGAACGCAAGGGTATTCACACTGATTACCCTCAGCAACCCTGCGCAGTCGAAGTTCGGACTTGATCCGCACTGCGATTGTTATGACCAGGTATTCCTTCTGAATGCCATACTTCCTGATTTTATCAAGGACTATGAGAAGGCTGGCAAGCCGAAGGATTACATTGCCCCTTACCAGAAAGAGATTGTGCAGTACCTGACAGGTGAGAGTTCACACCGCTCGATGGCAAAGAAGACAGAGATTCTGAACTACAAGATTCTGGAGACCCTTCAGAAGACTGAGACCTTTACAGAGTATCTCTGCCAGCCTAAGTTCTTTGTGGACAAGCGTTACAAAGTGAGGGAGTATCCTCTTGATTTCCCTGACAAGACAAAGTCTGAGCTTGATACCATCCGCAACAGGGCTGCCAACGCAAGCTATGCCCAGTCGAAGATGAGTCATTGTCCGTATATCATCACGAGTCAGTGCCAGTTCAACGATGAGCAGACTGCTTTCTATGAGATTTCGGAGTATCTGGATGAGTGTACCTTGAGGGCAAGACTGCGCCAGAAGACATTCACTCAGCTGGAGAAGATTGGCATCATTCTGAACATAGCATCGGCACTGAGCGAGGCTCACAGCAAGCAGGTGTTCCATAGGGATGTGTGCCCAGAGAACATCTATATCCTTGCCAACGGCACAGNNGCACAGCTGCTCTTGCGAACTTCGGGCATTCGTGGTTCATTGAGCATACTGATATGCATTTCACCGTAGGCTCATCACTTTCGAAGGAGGATGGATCACCTTACGCACCGCCTGAGTTCAAAGACGAGGACGTAAGTGCAGCAAGCGATCTGTATTCACTTGGTGTCATCATCTATGAGTTGATGACCGGCAAACTGCCTTTCGAGAGCACTTTGAAGTTCAGACTCAGCGGCGGTGTGTTGACTGACGATAAGCTTCCTTCACATATCGACAGTGACCTTCCTGAGTGGCTGGACGAGATTGTGAAGCATACCATTGTGGCTGATATGGACAGCAGATGGAATGACATCAACAAGGTGACAGCTGCTATCCAGCAGGGAATCATAAGCTCTGCAGCATCGAACGGCGGTGTGGCAGTGGTTGACAACCATTCCGAGGGAGAGATCAATCTGGCTGACCTCAAGCCGGGTGATTCTGTTACTCCTGAGCTTATCCTTTATGAGGAGCTTGGTCATGGGGCTTTCGGCCGCGTGTTCAAGGCGAAGCATACTCTGCAGAACAAGTTCTACGCGATGAAAATATTCGACAGGGATGTGTCGGCCTCTGAAACCATCAATGAGTTTGAGGCGCTGAAGGACCTGTCTCACAACAATATCGTGAAGTTCACATACAACGGAAGGACAAAGCACGGCCTGTTCTATACTCTTATGGAGTTGCTGGACGGTGACAATCTCCGTGACTATGTGACTGGCAGCATGAGGCTCCCTGCAAAGGAGGTCTATAACATGGCTGGTGGAATTCTGAGCGCACTGGTGTATATGCAGGGCAAGATTCCGCCTGTGTTCCATAGGGATATCAAGCCGAATAATATCGTCTGGGACGGTAGATCAAGGTTCGTGCTGATTGACTTCAACATCTCTACGACTACCGAAGACAAGACCTTCTCCGGCACTCTTCCGTATATGGCTCCAGATCTTATCATGTCGAGCCAGAAGATTGACTGGGATTGCTCTGCTGATACATTTGCGCTGGGTGTGACAATGTATGAGCTGCTTACTCAGACTTATCCTTGGCCTGGCAGCGACCCTTGTCCTAAGACTGGCGTTCCTCCTACCGACATCAGGAAGTACAACGACAAGATCTCCGATGCGTTTGCAGACTTCGTAATGAAGTCTATCGTGACTGACAGAAACGGCCGCTTCTCAAATGCGAAGGAGATGCTTGATGCGCTGAATGCAATTGGTGAGAATGGCATTTCAAGGTATGCCAACATCAATGTGAATACCATCAGCCGCAGAGACAGCATCGACATTGTTGACTATATCAATTCGCTCTATAGCCAGAGTAAGCACGGCAACAGCGGTACTCGCGCTGGAAGCAAGGGCTCTGAGCTTGATAAGCTGACATATACTGAAACAAGACTCGACAAGGAGTTGATTGCGGACATTGAGGCACTGAAGTACAAGCTTATCATCATCACTGGTAATGCAGGTGACGGTAAGACTGCGTTCATCAGACATATCGAGGACCGTGGCCAGTACAGACAGGCCTTCACGAACAAGAACGGTTCTACATTCCAGCTCAATGGACTTCAGTTCCAGAGCAACTATGACGGCTCGCAGGATGAGGAGGAGAGAGCAAACAATGATGTGCTGAACGAGTTCTTTGCTCCGTTCTTCGGTCTTGAGGACTATACTCAAGCTGCTGAGGGACGTATCATAGCAATCAACGAGGGCCGCCTTATGGACTTCCTCAATACTCAGAGCCAGCTGAAGGCGCTGAACAACAATATTGAAGATTTCTTCTATAACGAGGGCCATACAGAACTGCTTCCGGGCTTGATGGTTATCAACCTTAACCTGAGAAGCGTAACTGCGGGAGACAAGCAGAATCCTTCGCTTCTGTCTCAGCAGATGAAGAAGCTTACCAACAAGGAACTCTGGACCAAGTGTCAGGGCTGTCCTATTGCAGACAAGTGCTTCATCAAGTACAATGTGGATACATTCCAGGACAGCAGTGCCGGTGATGAGGTGATTGAGAGGCTTGAGTGGCTGATGAGAGCTATCGTTTACAAGCGTGAGCTGCACATCACCATGCGTGACCTCCGTTCGTTCATCGCATTCATGCTGACAAGAGACTTCTCTTGCGATCAGGTGAAGAAGCTTGTGGAATATACCCGCACAGAGGACATTGCCGAGTACTACTGGCTGCATTACTATTTCAATATCACAGCGCCGAAGACTTATCCGAACGTGGATTACTTCCCGCTGCCTACAAACGAGTCAAGCGACCGTCTTATCAAGATGCTTCGTGAGACTGATATTGCGAAGGTTGCGCTTCCTGCGTTCGACCGTGATCTGTACTATACAGACAAGAAGGCTGAGAACTATCTCATTTTCGGCGATAGGGAACAGAGCCTGCT
>DCGE01000187.1:5139-5824 GCA_002314525.1 Prevotellaceae bacterium UBA1786
GTGGTATCGGACCGTCACCAGTCGTTTATCCGTCATCAGTATTTTGAGGGTAAGTTCGATTACAAGCGCAGATTGCCTTACCGCTTTATCGACAAGTTCTGTGAGCTGATGAAGGCAAATGACCAGGCGAGTCTTGCGGAGACCAAGCACAGCATTGCAATGGCGATTTCTGCAAGTGAAGGCTGCGATAACGCTGCTCTTACCAACGGATATCTGCTCCTTGCAAGCAACCATGTGGGCGATAAGATCTCAAAGAGCTACAGACGATTCAGCCTTGATGAGTTTGAGCTGTTTGTAAACAAAACTGACCACCTGACCAAGTACATTGAGTATGAGAGCGACAGCTTCATATTCAGGCACAAGAAGGATACATTCATCCAGTTGACGGTATCTCTGGACCTCTATGAGATGCTCCAGTATATCAAGGATGGCTTCACTCCGTCTGTGAACGACCTTAAGGGTAAGTTCATCGAGCTGCAGATTTTCAAGAACCTGCTGGAGAGCAAGACCTACAATGAGATTCTGGTGACAAAGAACAACAAGAAGTTCTCTATCATCAGATTGGATGAGAACAAGCACATTATTATTGAACCTCTTAACAACTGAGCAATATGATTATTAAACTGAAAAAGGGAGAAGTAGTCTTCCGTAATCCAGAGTTGCTGGCCGTCGATACAAAGATGGT
>DCGE01000033.1:0-2536 GCA_002314525.1 Prevotellaceae bacterium UBA1786
CCACAGAGCCTTCCTGAGCGGCTGGTCCTTGTCGGTTCGTCCGACGGTACGGATGACAATGTCACGGCCGCCGATATGGAGGGTGACAGCATCGAAGAGAGGTGAGAATACTTCATATGATGCCTCACCGACTACGACGGGATAGAGTCCGATGCTGGCGAAGACATACCATGCACTCATGGCACCATCGTCTTCATCCATCTCAGGACAATAGCCACGAGGAGCATTGACGAAGGCACAGCCTACGAACGGTTCCGGATAGGCATCGCCGCCTCCGTAACGGTGGGTAACCGTTTCGGTTGCAAGTCGGCGGACAATCAGTCCTGTCTGCTGTGGCATGCCAAGCCGTGAGAAGAGGAACGGCACATGGATGTCGGGTTCGTTGCCTTGATTATAGAGTTCCTTCTCGAAGAAGGCAGTCAGCTGACCGGCCAGCTGTTTTCGGCCGACCATCCGGATCATGCGATCGAGGTACATAGGTGCTCCCCAGCGGTATTGCCAACGGGTGCCCTGATAGAGTCCGTTGCCCTTCATCTTGGTGAATGTGGAATCGATGTTCTGAAACTCAACAGGCCAGATGCTGTCGAAGATCTCGATGCCGCGTGAAGTCCACATGGCAGCATCGTCCCTAAGACCCAACTCACCAGCCAGCTGACCGAGCGACCAGAAGTCGCCGGCAGCCTCAAGACACTGATCGGGCGACTTGAGCGAGAGACCCTTCACCTCTCTGATCATTCCGGGATAGGCATCGCGGAGGTTCGGAATCGATACCCCCTGACGATAGGCGTCGAGAAGAGTGGCGATGGCATGTTCGGTACGGACGGTAGGAACACATTCATACTCAGTACTCCAGTCTTTCTTGCCGGTGAGATAGAGAGTAGCCAGCGACTGCAT
This sequence comes from Prevotellaceae bacterium UBA1786, assembly GCA_002314525.1. The sequence goes on from DCGE01000033.1 coordinate 895, forward strand.
GATGGCAGACGAGCATTGAGGGTCCAACAAAGTGATGAGAGGGAACTTGGTGCGATAGGTATCCCAGAGCGACCAAGAGCTGTAGTACGGATAATCAGTTGCCTCGTATGTCTTTCCGTCAGTGCCGAGATAGTGCTTCATGTAGCTGTCGGTAACCTGGAACGGACTGTGGAATGTGCGGTAGAGTGATGTGTAGAAAATGGTACGTTGATCGGCAGTACCACCTTTGACATCAACAGATGAGAGAATCCTGCGCCATTCGTTCTCTGCATTGGTTTTGAGAGTGTTGAAGTCAGTTGTCCATACGGCACTCTCAGGCATGGCATCGAGTTCGGAAGCGAGACCTGTGGAAACGACGATGCGCACCTCGAGGTCACGATCCTTCAGTTCCGGGAAGGTGAGACGTTTACGACCCTTCTCCAGTTCTTCAGTGGAAAACGGAGATGAAGTATAGATGCGATAATGGAGGTGGTAGTTGCCGCGACGACATGTATTGGCACAATTGATTATGCCCTGACCGACGTTGCTGCCTGTCTGCTGGAATGATGAAGAATAGACCCTATCGAAAGCCGATGCCGGATTGAGCAATAGGACTGCTCCGGATGCATCGGGGAAGGAGAAACGTTCGACAGCCATCCTGCGGTCGGAGGTGGCAGAGAATGAAACGCCGTTGGACAGCCTGACGCTGTAGAAACCCGGAGTGGCCTTCTCGGATTGTTTGATGAGACTGACCTTGTCGCCTGTAGGGTCGGGCATGATGGAGACATTGCCCCCGCAGCCACTGCCGCCGACACCCGAAAGACGGTTGATACTGAATCCGGATATGGTGGCAACCTCGAAATCGTAGCCAGGATGCTGACGCGGATTGCAGTCGGGAGCGACCTGTATCTGACTGTACGGCAGACAGGCACCCGGTGACATCTGACCGTAGTCGTTTGCTGTGCCGATGAAGAGGTTGACATTATCAATGACATCCTGTGCGAATGCCTGATGGTAGACGAATGCTGCTGCTATGAAAAGAAATTTTGACTTCATATAGTGTTGAGTTAATTTTTACTATCTATCTTCCGGATCTGGATATGAGAGACGAAATCTTTTGGTTGAAAGAAGAACTGCCAAGGAGACGCTCGATGGTGATGTGCATGCGATAGCGCCAGTAATGACGTGGGTTGACAGGTATGTTGATACGTTCGCCGTTAGGGTCAGGCAACTGAAGGACTTCATCAAGCGACAGCCAGTCCTGAAGGGACAGTAGGCATAGCATTGAAGGGCACTGGAGGTGACGGTCGATGATCTCCTCAGCCAATGCATCGGTAAGAGGGTGCGGAGCCGAACCAGAATGGCCGATGACCGACGAATAGTAAGCTTGGCTTCGTTCCTCGTCTTCATCCCACCACTGACGGAGAGTACACATGTCGTGAGTGGAAATGGTGCAGACAGAGAGATGAGGATTATGTTGAAGACAACCGAAGCGCAGATTGGCGTCCTTAGACATTGATTGTATCTCAAGACTGAGAATGCGGAGTTGGTTCATGACCCACGGAACACATTCAGGAATCATTCCGAGGTCCTCGGCACAGACAAGCATGCGAGTGGCTTCGGAGAGACGAGGGAGTTTCTTCATAGCCTCATCGTACCAGAA
>DCGE01000033.1:2599-6034 GCA_002314525.1 Prevotellaceae bacterium UBA1786
TTGTCGCATTCATTCAGACTCTCATATATGAAGTCGTACTGTACCCTGATGCGAGGATGGAAGAGTTCGGGATTCCTGTGATCACGAAGGAAGAGAACGTCACTGATAAGACTGTAGAGTCTGTCGCGCAAAGATGCGAGTTCATTCCTTAGGTTTTCATCATCGATGGCAGAAACCTCATCTTTCCACCACTTCTCAACCTTGCGCTGAGTATTGAAATCAGGTTTCATCTGATAGCGTTCGTCATCAAGTCGGTCGAGGAACTGAGCCTTTATTTGTTCAGCTCTTTCGCCGAAAATGCGTGAGAGTGTCCAGTCAGTGATGAACGGACGGAGGAAACGATCTTCGTGGAAGTGGAGTCCATAGGCTTCGATCTCCTGACGTGTCAGACCGAGTGACGGGGAGAAGTGGCCGAGAAGACCGTGAACCGCATCGACAGGAATCTCCCAGATGCGGAAGAAGCCAAGTACGTGGTCGATACGGTAAGCATCGAAGTACTCTGACATTTTCCGGAAGCGGCGTATCCACCAAGAACACCCGTCGGCAAGAAGAGCATCCCAGTTGTATGTAGGGAATCCCCAGTTCTGTCCGTTTTCGGAGAAGGCATCAGGCGGTGCACCAGTCTGAGCATCGAGATTGAAGTAGCGAGGTTCGACCCACGCCTCAACACCATCACGACTGATGCCGATAGGAATGTCACCCTTGAGAATGACATGTTTCGTACGGGCATATTCATGTGCTGAACGCATCTGGGTGTCAAGAATGAACTGGATGAAATACCAGAATGACACCTCCTTGTATATTTTGGTGTTGTGGTTCGACATACTCTTACGGTCAGCTTCGGTGAAAGTATGATGATCAGGCCACAGGAGGAAGGTGGCTGTGCCGTAAAGGTCGCGGAAATGACAGAATGCAGCATACGGAACAAGCCAGTCCTCATTGCGTGAAAAGAACGACTTGAATTCAGCTGATCTGAGCATGGAGGCACCTTCCTGCTGAAACAGTTCACGAAGATAATCCATTTTGCTGAGGATCATACGTTCATAGTCAATCTGAGGAAGACTGTTCAGTTCTGCCCTTATTGATTCATAATGCTTGATGCGGGAAGTGTCGTTGAGCTGAGGAAGCTGACGTAGATCTGCATATTGAGGATGGAGAGCATAGATGCTGATGCTGTTATAAGGGTAGGAGTCGGTCCATGTATGATTGATGGTAGTATCGTTGATGGGGAGAACCTGAAGGGCATTCTGACCAGTCAGGACACACCAGTCGATCATGAGTTTCAGGTCGCCGAAGTCGCCCACACCGAAACTCCCCTCACTACGCAGTGAAAAGACAGGTATCACGGTGCCGGCACCCCGCCAAGGAGAGAGTGACATGTGAGGCGGAGTCAGTTCGAAGACGACCAGTTCATCCTCGTCGATCACAGGCAGGATGAGGTATCGGTTTTGGCCTTCCTCCCAGCAACGGACCGAACCATCGGAAGACATGATGACGAACTTGAATTCAATCCGCTGGCGTTCGAGCCTGTCAGCATCGATAAGAGCCGTCCATTCGTTATGAGTCCGCTCAAACATAGGAAGAGAGTCGTCAGGATTCCAATTGCCCAATGATGGTACATCGCCAACCATGACGAGACGTTCGTCGGTACTAAGTTCAGGACAGCGAACCTTCAGACACATAATCCTCTTGGCGTCAGTGACAGGGCAAAGACCTAAAGGGCGTGATGCGACACATTCAGTGAAGGCACTGCTGTATCGGTATGAATCTACAGGATTGTCAATCCACCGGTCATAGACCTTATAACATTGTACTGAAGGGTATGTAGTGTCAAGATGATGAGGAACGGTCTTCCATTCATGACGAAGTTCCTCCCCACGACAGATGATACTGTAGAAATAATCAATGCTTCCGGCTGAATCGACTTGGTACGTCCATACGTGACCATCGTTCGTGAGCATGTGATGGCTTGTGTATTCGTCTGGTTCATCTTCAGAAAGGATATTCAGAAATACCTCTTCCCCGAATGATGTGTGGTAATCTATGTTGAAACTGATTGTCATACTATGTTGGTTCGTCTGTTTTTGCAAAGTTACAAAAAAGTTGTGAGTTTGTAGTTATGTATGGGATTTTTTTAGAAATCATTTTTATTTGGCTATTTGGCTTATTGTTCGTATATTTGCAATAAATTTGATATCAAGATGTACAGAAAAATACTTTCCGTTGTCATTATTTTGTTTCAGTTCGGTTTGGCGTGGTCACAGAACTGGGAGGACTATGAATGTGAGTTTGAGGTAGGTGAAGGACTTGTCACTCAAGCGTCACAGCTTAACAGTAATCATATTGAGCCAAAGGAAGGAAGTCTTGCCGCACTGTTGGACGGAGATTTCAACACCTTTTTCCATTCTACATGGAGCAAGGCTGAAGATGGAAACTATTCCTACCTGGAGGTAGATATGGGAAAGCAGTTGAAAGATGTCGGAATAGCTTACGCCAAGCGAAACAACAATGGCGACGGAACTCCGATAATGCTCCACGTCTTTGCAACCAACAATCCGAGTGACACATGGGCGGAACAGGGTAATTTCTACTGTACATACGACTACTCAACAAACCTCGGCAATAACTCGGCCGGCAAGACACTCATTACATTGGAGAACTCATACAGATATGTCAGGCTGCAGGTGGAACAGACTCAGGCGAACCATAGGGGTAATGGAAATCTCTACTTCTACTGGAGTGAGTTCAGGGTCTTTGATCCTTCACAGTCTTCTCCAACAGTAAGCAAGGACATCTCGAAACTCGTTGTGACGGAAATACAGACTTCGAACATAGATATGTTCATGGGACCGACGTTCAACTACGATGGGTGGGTGGAGTTCTATAACCCTACCGATGAGGATATATCGATGAAAGGTTGTTCGGTCAGTGATGACGTAGAGAACCTGACGAAATACCCGATAAAGGGAACAACCATCATTCATGCCGGAGGCTATGGGCTGATATGGCTGGGGAACCACGAGGATAACCCTACGTCGCAGGTTCAGACCCACCTCGATGCCGATGGAGGAGTGCTCTATTTGTCTGACAGAAATGGCACTCTGACTCATACGATAGAATATCCAAAGGCTATGGCTCGTACGTCATGGGCACTGAAGACCGACGGTACGTGGGGCTACACATCGAGACCGACGGCAGGTAGCGAGAATAAGATGAAGGGTTTTGCAAGTGAGATGCTTGATGCACCGCTGGTTGATCTGCCGTCACAGCTGTATCAGGGTAAACTGAAGTTTGAGGTCAGCATTCCCGATGGCTGTACACTGAGATACACTACCGACGGTTCGACACCGACTTATCAGAACGGAACAATATCGCAGACGGGAAGGTTCTCGATTTCCAATACCACACATATCTTCAGGTTCCGCCTCTTCAAGG
>DCGE01000069.1:0-2363 GCA_002314525.1 Prevotellaceae bacterium UBA1786
TGATGGAAAATACTATGTGATTTACCATACGAGATTCATCGAAAAAGGCAATAATTTCCAGGATAGAATACACCAGCTTTTTGCCAATATAGGTGGTTGGCTGGTTGCCTCACCATACGAATATACGGGCTGTCAGTATAATCAGGACTCAATAGAAACAAGGAGGCTATGCAGTGAATCCGACATTGTAGGCTCATACAAGATAATCGTCCACGAACACTATCTGGATTATTCTGTGCCTGAATACGAGAAACCCGCAGATATCATGTTGCAATCTGACGGGACTGTATCGGGCGATTATACTGGTACGTGGACTTGCCCGAAGGAAGGAACTTCGTTCATACGGCTGAAACTGAAGTCTTCAAAAGGAGTAGAGCAGGTTACATATAATGGTGTGGTACTTCCTCAAACAGTCAGTGGAACAAATATGCCAGCAATATGCATCTCGGCTGTGTCAACGACAGGCATTCCGCTATGGTGTTCCAAGGTTGATGGCAGGTATGCAATCGATTGTTCTACATTGAATTATAAAAGTCCAGTGGTTGCGAACCAGATAGTAATGCGTGACTTTGACCTTGAAACAGTACAGGAGGCTTATGGTACGACAATTTCGTGGATGTCCAGCCGGCCTGATATAATAAACAATGAAGGAAAACTACAGGTTGAAACAGACAAAAGCCAACCGCCTATTACACTGATATTGACCTGTAGATTTCAGAAAGACAATTATTATTACGAAAAAGAATACCCAGTCAAAATCTATTGCTCAGATCCGACAAACGTGGTGTTTGTTGATATATCCGGAGCTAACAGAGATGACTACACTGGCCTTTACAATATCAACGGCCACAAGGTAGATGGTTCCTATAAGGGTATCGGGATTAAGGAAGGAAAGAAGGTCTTGTTGAAATAGCTCAAGGCAATTGGATTTTCCCAACAATTCCGTTCAATTGCCAAAAGCTAACGCCAATGGCTAATAGCTAAACCGCTCTGGTAAAGAAGTGGCATCGGTGTCTCTGCTTCTTCGCAGGATACTTCATGCTCTTCCGACGATGACGATGCTACGAAGACAGTGAATCCTTTCGACAAGTCCATAACAGGTACGCTCAACAAGTGTGAGCGTCCTGTCTGGACGATAGTTGATAACGTTACTTACTCCAGTATGACCGTCCTCGTTGACGAGTACTCGCTTCCGTGCGCAGTCAGTGCGTCTGATGTCCTTGCGTCGTTCGTAAACGGAGAATGCCGCGGTGTGGTTGGTCCTGTCTATGACGAAGGCGAAGGCTATTGGCGCTTCAACCTCCATGTCTGCAGCATCAATGCCGACGAACAGTCCCCGACAGTCCCTAATGTGGAAGTCCGCTACTACTCTGCCGGACAGGGTGGGGTATATGTCAGCTCCACCAACATCACTTACTCCGACGGTTCGATTCTCGGTAAGAACCTGAAAGGACAGGGATATAGGTTGAACTGGAAGTGAGTAGCAAGGCTTCGGAGGAGTAACTGGGCGAATGACCCATTATGCCTCGCCTATGCTCGGAGATAGGAGTGGGTGGGAAGAGAGACGGAGGAGGTAGAGGCGTTCGAGGAGGTAGATGGGGGCGAAGAGGGGAAGGGAGAGGTGGTCGCGGAGGGTGGGGGAGGAGATGCGGAGGAGGAGGGTGTGGGTAAGATGATAATAGGCGTAGATGTGGCGGATCATGCTGCCTTGGGGTATGGAACCATAGGGGAACTGGCCGGACTTGGTGCGGCGGTGGTTCTCGGCTCCGGCTATGAAGCGGTTGAAGAAACGGAGGCGGGTGTTACTGCCCGTGAGGCGGACCTTGACAAGTGGACGGTCGATGAGGCCGAGGGGATAGTACTGGGCTATCTGGCGGAAGAAGTCGGAGTCCTCGCAGATGCGTAGAGACTCGTCGAAACGGATCTCGGGGTGCTGGTCGAAGACTCTCCTGGCGACGACGACCGTCATCATCCCGACCTTGAATCCGACGAACGACTTCAGCGAGACGTCGTCGTGATTGGATGAGATATCGGTGTGACGCGAGGAAAGTGTATCCTTGCGGTAGTCCCAGTAGAGGAAACCAGTATGAGACCATAGATACCCATTCTCCTCCATATAGCGAATCTGGGTGGAGAGCTTGCCGGGAAGCCAGACATCGTCGGAGTCAAGAAAGGCCAGGTACTCACCCTGTGCATTGGCAATACCCGTATTGCGTGCTGCGGCAGGACCACCGTTCTGGCGGTGGATGAAACGGATCGGACCATCTTTATATCGTTGCTCTACAGCAGTAAGGTCTTCGGGGGAACCATCATCGACGACGATAATCTCAAAAAAATCATAATCCTGTTCCAGCACACTGTCG
>DCGE01000069.1:2375-9869 GCA_002314525.1 Prevotellaceae bacterium UBA1786
TCGATGGCTTCGGTAAGCCATCCAGTATTGCTGTAGAACGGGATTATGACACTGACTTTCACCAAGGAAAGCTATTTGTTACTTGATAATCTTCAATTCCTTGAAACAATCAGCAAGAACAGAAACACAACGGTCAACCTGCTCTTTTGTGTGTGTAGCCATGAGGGCAACACGGATNNGTGTGTCCTGAGGTGCACATGCAGGAGGTACGACTGGGTTGACAAAGATGCCTTTCTCGAATGCCAGTTTTGTTACTTCAAACGTCTTCATGTTGTCGCGTACATAAAGCGGAATGATAGGACTTTCTGTATCTCCGATCTCGAAGCCAGCATCCTTGAACTGCTGCAGTGCGTAGTCGGTAATCTTCCAGAGATTCTCAACACGTTCAGGCTCTTCCTTGAGGATATGGAGTGCTTCCATTGCTGCTGCCGTTGCTGCAGGTGTGTTGGATGCACTGAAGATGTAAGTTCTTGAAGTATGGCGTAACCAGTTGATGGTATCCTTGTCGGATGCGATGAAACCTCCGATTGAGGCAAGCGACTTTGAGAATGTTCCCATGATGAGGTCAACATCGTCAGTAACTCCGAAGTGATCGCATGTACCGCGTCCATTGCGTCCGAAGACTCCAAGTCCGTGGGCTTCGTCAACCATGATGCTAGCCTTGTACTTGTGCTTGAGTTTTACGATCTCAGGCAGTTTGGCAAGGTCGCCTTCCATTGAGAAAAGTCCGTCGGTGACAATGAGTTTGATGGCCTGTGGGTTACAGCGCTTGAGCTGTTTCTCAAGGTCTTCCATGTCGTTGTGCTTGTAGTGGTAGAACGTAGAGAACGAGAGACGTCGTCCGTCAACAATAGAAGCATGATCACGATCATCACCGAGAATGAAGTCGTTGCGAGTCGTAAGATCTGAAACAACACCTGCATTTACAGAGAAACCTGTGGAATACACCAATGCTTCCTCCTTGCCTACGAACTCAGCCAATTCATGTTCAAGTTGAACGTGAAGGTCGAGCGTTCCATTGAGGAAACGTGAACCTGCACAACCTGTACCGTATTTTTTGATTGCTTCAATAGCAGCATCGACAATGCGCTTGTCGTAAGTCAGACCCATATATGAATTGGATCCGAACATAAGGACTTTCTTGCCATCCATTACCACCTCGGTATCCTGATGGCTGTCTATTTCACGGAAATAGGGATAGATGCCCGCATTCATGTATTTCTGCGGTTCTCTATAGTCCTTGAACCTGTTTTGTAATAATCCCATAATATTTTATTCGCGTACAGAGTGCAAAGTTACAATTTTTTCTTAACTTTGCGTCATGTTTTCTAAGAAAAAAATATTATTCATATATAATCCATTCTCCGGGCTTGGCGGAAAAGGTGTGATTTTGCGTCAGATTGAGGAAATTATTGACACTTCAAAATATGACTATGAAGTTGCAAGAATTGACCATGAAGGTCATTCTGTGGAACTTGCTGCAGAAGCCGTACGACTTGGAATTGACATAGTTTGTGCCATAGGAGGCGACGGAACTGTCAATTCTGTGGCGTCAATCCTGAAGGATACTGAAACTTCACTTGCCATTATTCCGGCTGGTTCGGGAAACGGACTTGCCCGACACTTGCACATTCCTCTTGATAGTGAGAAGGCAATAGCACTAATTAACAGTGGAAATTGCAGACGGATGGATTATGGCGTAGTCAATCTGATTCCGTTTTTCTGTACATGCGGCGTGGGTTTCGATGCTTTCATCTCAAAGAAATTCGCTCAGTCAAAGGTTCGTGGACCGTTGGCCTATTTGGAGAAGATGCTTCTGAACGGTCTGACATTCCGTCCTGAGACTTACGATATTGACCTGGTTGATGACAAGGAAGTGCATACTGTCAGAAAGGCTTTCATCATTACATGTGCCAATGCTTCTCAATATGGAAATAATGTGTATATCGCACCAAAGGCATCGGTGTTCGACGGAATGCTGAATGTGACGATCCTCAAGCCTTTCACTCCGATTGAAGTTCCTCAGCTTGCGTTGCAGCTCTTCAACGGAACGATTGACAAGAATAGCCGTATTGAGACTTTCAAATGCAGGAGTCTGTCGATTCACAGACAGAACGAAGGAGTGATCCATTTCGACGGAGAACCTGTCAATACAGGTGCTGACGTTGAGATTGCTATCGTACCGAAAGGACTGAAATGTATCTGTCCCGATGCGGAGGGCGTGCAGGACGTAGCTGAGAATATTCAAAATGAAATACTAGATCAAATCAATAAAATAAAATCAACATGGCAGTATCAGACATTGAAGAAAAGAAGAACGAATCAATAAGTTTCGTTGAGGAATTCGTAAAAGCCGACCTTGAGGAAGGCAAGAACGGTGGCAGAATACAGACACGTTTCCCACCGGAACCTAACGGCTATCTGCACATAGGTCATGCAAAAGCCATTTGTATGGATTTCGGCATGGCAGAGAAATATGGTGGCGTATGCAACCTGAGATTCGATGATACCAACCCTACTAAGGAGGACACAGAATACGTAGATGCTATCCAGGAGGATATCAAATGGCTCGGTTTCCAGTGGGGGAATGTATATTACGCATCTGACTATTTCCAGAATCTTTATGATTTTGCCATCAAGCTTATCAAGGATGGCAAGGCATATATTGATGAGCAGACTTCAGAGCAGATTGCTGAACAGAAGGGCACTCCTACTCAGTCGGGTGTTGCAAGTCCGTTCAGGGACAGACCTGTCGAAGAAAACCTTGAACTGTTCGAGAAGATGAACAAGGGTGAGATTGAGGAAGGTGCAATGGTTCTCAGAGCAAAGATCGACATGGCAAATCCAAACATGCATTTCCGTGACCCTATCATATACAGAGTCAAGAAGGTTCCTCATCACAGAACCGGTACGAAATGGAATGTATATCCAAACTACGACTTCGCTCATGGTCAGTCTGACTATTTCGAGGGTGTGACACATTCAATCTGCACCTTGGAGTTCGTGCCTCACCGTCCGCTCTATGATTTCTTCATTGATGAACTCAAGGAGTGCGGATTCAAGATGAACGAGGCTGAGAAGCAGACCGACGACTATCGTCCGCGCCAGATTGAGTTTAACCGTCTGAACCTTACTTATGCTGTGATGTCAAAGCGTAAGATGCTTGCATTGGTAAAGGAAGGCCTTGTTGACGGATGGGACGATCCGCGTATGCCTACCATCTGCGGTATGAGAAGAAGGGGATACAGCCCTGAGTCAATCCGCAACTTCATCAAGATGATCGGTTATACAAAGTACGATGCTCTTAACGACTATGCCATGCTTGAGTCTGCTGTCAGGGAAGACCTGAACAAGAAGGCAACCAGAGTAAGTGCTGTCCTCAATCCGGTTAAGTGTATCATCACAAACTATCCTGAAGGCCAGACAGAGACTCTTGATGCTATCGACAATCCGGAGGATGAGCAGAGCAAGCACCACAGTGTTGAGTTCTCACGTGAACTATGGATTGAACGCGAGGATTTCATGGAAGATGCTCCTAAGAAGTTCTTCCGCCTGACTGTCGGTGGTGAGGTCCGTCTGAAGAACGCATATATTATTAAATGTGTCGGCGTCAATAAGGATTCAGAAGGTAACATCAGTGAAATCCTTTGCGAATACGATCCTCAGACACGCAGCGGAATGCCGGAGGCCAACCGTAAGGTGAAGGGAACTATCCATTGGGTAAGTTGCCACAATTGCGTGGAGGCTGAGGCAAGGCTTTACGACCGCTTGTTCAGTGTTGAGAATCCAGGTGCCGACGAGCGCGACTTCCACGAATTGCTGAATCCTGACTCTCTTACAGTCGTGAAGTGCTATGTCGAACCTTATCTCAGGGAATTCAAGCCTATGGACTACCTTCAGTTCCAAAGGACGGGATATTTCACTCTTGACAAGCACAGCACTCCGGAGAAGATGATCTTCAACAGAACCGTAGGTCTTCGTGATAGTTGGAAAGGCGGAAAATAAGATGGATTATTTCGAGTCAGAAGAGTTCAGGCAGTTGCTGAAATCCTATGAGGATGCGAAGAAACAGGGTAGTGTATGCTATCTTGATACTGACGACTTCGTTGATATTTCAGAGTTCTATATCCGTAGTCAGGAGTTCGAATTGTCTCTTGCTGCTACCGAAGACGGACTCTCACTGCATCCTGAGGATATGGGACTTCGTGGCATGAAGGTCAGTGCTCTTATCAATCTCAATAGGATTGATGATGCTGAAAAGGCTCTTGAACAACTCGATCCGGATGAGAACTTCGACTACTATTATTTTGAGGCTCAGTTGATTCTTGCAATCAACTGGGACTCTTCTGAAGCTAACGATCTCTTCCTGAAATGGCTCGGAATGGAGATTGATGATATGAAGTCGGACCTGCATGGAAAGATTGACCAGCAGCGTCTTCATGAGGACTACATGCATGTGATTGCCAGTTTCTCCGAACTCAATCAGGAAGACGATGATGTGCAGAAGTTCATTGCTCAGTGGGTTGATGATTTCCGCTCTAAATGTGATCAGCTCGGCGATTTCGACTGCGATATGGAGATTGCTCATGTCTGCCATGAGGAAGGTCTGATCGACAAGGAAATCGAATTGTATAATGACTTCCTTGACAACGACCCGTATCTTGAAGGCGGATGGACTTATCTGGCTTCGATACAACACATGAACGGTCAGATGGAAGATGCCATCAACTCGGCAAATTTCGCATTGGCAATCACTCCTGACGACCCTTACACATTGATGCTCCGTGCTCATAGCTATTTCGTTTCCAATCGTTTCTCGGAAGCGCTGAATGACTATCTCAAGTACCAGAAACTCACGGGCGAACAGGATTACCTGCATATCATCGGCCGCTGCTACATCATACTGGGGAAGAAGAAGGAAGGCTACGACAGTCTGGAGCAGGCTGTTGCATTCACCTCTTCGCGTACCGATGATGCTGATTCCGTAGCCAATACATGGGCTTTCATTGCGCAGGCCTATATGGATGGCGGTTTCCTGAAAGAAGCTCAGGAATGTGCTGAGAAGGCTGTCCTCATGGCACCTGATGCTACGGAATACATTCTCCTGAAAGCCAATATCCTCCTCAAGCTGAAGGACTGGGACGAGGCCAAGTATTGGTTCCGCAAGTCGCTTGAGACTACCAACCGTAAGGTGATGGTTGAACTATGCATCGGCGGTGATTATGTGTATGAAAACCGTTTTGACGATGCTATGGAGTTCTTCAGCATGGCGACCGAAGAACCTCATGATCCTATGAGCATCCGTGCTCATGCCTATATTTCGTTCCTCTTCTATAGGATGGGGGATAAAGAAAATTTCCGGAGAAGTCTCAAAATTGCTTGTGAGAACACTCCGGAAACTATCCGTGCTTTCTGGGAAACCGAACTGAAAGACGTTGCAGAAAGCGATTACTACGATACGCTCAAGGACTTAATTTAGTCCGAACAGGACTTTCAGTCCTCCGTCAACTCCACTGAATCCCATAAAGGCCATTGAAAGTAAGCCTGCAGTAATCAATGCAATAGGCATACCTCTCATTGCCTTTGGCACTTTCGAGAATTCCAGTTGTTCACGCAGTCCTGCAAAGACAATCATCGCCAGTGCGAAACCGAGTGCTGTCGAGAAGGCATATACTATTCCCTGAAGCATTGAATAGTCCTTCTGGATGACGAGGATTGCCACACCGAGAATACAGCAGTTGGTTGTGATCAGCGGAAGGAACACTCCCAGCGCCTGATAGAGCGACGGAGAGACCTTCTTGAGTATTATCTCCACCATCTGAACCAATGCTGCTATCACGAGGATGAATGCTATGGTCTGCAGATAGCCTAGGTTGTTTGGATCAAGAACATATTTCTGGAGAAGGAATGTAACAATGGTTGCCAGTACGAGCACGAACGTAACTGCAGCTCCCATTCCTCCGGCTGTACCGAGTTTCTTTGACACACCGAGGAAAGGACAGATTCCGAGGAACTGTGCCAGTACGATGTTGTTTACGAATATCGCTGTGATAAAAATAAGTACGTATTCCATATAGCTGTTCTTTTTTAGTTCTTAATCTTGTTGACTAATGCAATGAGGAATCCGAGCACTATGAATGCGCCTGGAGCCAATACGAACATAAGCATTCCGAAGTCTTCTCCCTGTAGTGCCTGTCCGAAGATGGCGCCTGTTCCCAAGAACTCACGTACACCACCAAGAAGTGTAAGTGCTATCGTGAAACCGATACCGATACCGATACCGTCGCAGATGCTGTCCACGGCCCCGTGCTTTGCAGCAAATGCTTCTGCACGTCCGAGGATGATGCAGTTCACTACGATGAGCGGAATGAAAAGACCGAGTGTAGCGTAGATGTCTGGCACATATGCCTGCATGAGCATCTGAAGGATTGTGACAAGTGATGCTATGACCACGACATAGCAAGGTATTCTCACTGCATCTGGAACATAGTCCTTGATGAGCGAGATGATGAGGTTGGAGAGGATGAGCACAAATGTAGTTGCAAGTCCCATCGACATACCGTTGATGGCTGATGAGGTAGTACCGAGGGTAGGGCACATGCCGAGCAGGAGTACGAATGTAGGATTCTCCTTGACGATGCCGTTCCAAATATATTTAATGCTGTTCATTTCTTGTCTCCTTTCTTTTCTTGTTTTGAAGCTCCGCTTTCGCCGTCAGTATATACATACAGTCTCTTATATGCGTGACGTACTGCCTTCAGGAAGGCCTTGCTGGTGATGGTCGATGCCGTTATGGCGTCGATTTCTCCCGGATTGCCGTTGTCGTCTTCCTCCTGACGTACTCTCAGTACGGTGTTGCCTGGATTGAGACCTATGATGTTTCCTTTGTGTCCTTCCTGGAACCATTCACCGGCCTTCGCACCGAGTCCCGGTGTCTCTGAATGCTTCAGGATCTTGTAGCCGCGTATCGTGCTGTCTGGAGCAAAGCCTACGAGTACTTCAATAGGACCGCCGAAACCGTTGCTTTGTGTTTTCACGGCTGTTCCTAGTTCTGTCATATAGAGTGTGTAATCACCATCTATAAGTTCATCAACTATAAGAGAGTCATCGAGATTTGCTCCGAGCACTTCTTTTATGCCTTTATCGAGGTTCTCCTTCTCGATCTTTGCAATCTGCTCTGAAGTGATCAAATTCACTATCGCCAATGAGAGAGATGCAGCCACGGCTATGATGCAGAGCACCATCACCATGTTCTTGAGGTTTGATTCCATCTTTTTCATTTCTTTACCTCCTCTCCGAAGCGCTTAGGCTTGCAATAGTTGTTGATAAGTGGGGTGAATGCATTCATGATAAGAATGGCGAACGACATACCTTCCGGATAAGCGCCCCATGTACGGATCACTATCGTAAGGAAACCGATGCATACACCGTATATTATCTGTCCCTTCTTTGTCATAGGTGAAGTCACATAGTCTGTTGCCATGAAGATGGCAC